>NZ_JAGJBZ010000001.1:3265000-3565000 GCF_020010925.1 Streptomyces griseiscabiei
CAGGTTCATGCAGTGCCACATGCCGTAGGTGAAGTAGACGTACACATGTCCGGGCGGACCGAACATCACGCCGTTGCGGGCGGTGCGTCCCCGATAGGCGTGGGAGCCGGGGTCGTTCGCGCCGTCGTAGGCCTCGACCTCCGTGATGCGGAGCTCGATCGGACCCTGCGGGGAGGAACGGACGAGGACGCGTCCCAGAAGGTCCGGGGCCACCTCCAGTACAGGGCGGTCGAAGAACCCGCGGGCGAGGGGCGTACGGTCGAGGCTCGCGATCATGGCGTACGAGCGTAGTCCCCGACGGGTGTGTGCCGACGGGTGGCCAGGTGGCGCTCTCTCTTGGAAGGGTTGGAGAAGAGAGAGGACGCGGAACCGGCGACTGCCGGACTGCGTTTGTAGGGATCAAGGATCAACGCAGGCTTTGCCTGACGGGAGGAACAGACATGGGGTTCAAGCGGCTGCTCGCGAGCCTGGGAGCCGGTGGCGCTTCGGTCGAGACGGTGCTGACCGAGGTCAATGTCGTGCCGGGCGGTGTCGTCCAGGGTGAGGTGCGGATCCAGGGCGGCTCCGTGGACCAGCAGATCGAGGCGCTGTCCGTCGGTCTCCAGGCCAAGGTCGAGGTCGAGGGCCAGGACGCGGAGTACAAGCAGGACATCGAGTTCACCAAGCAGCGGCTCGGTGGTGCCTTCGAGCTCAAGGCCGGGGCGGTGCACGTGGTGCCGTTCGGGCTGGAGATCCCGTGGGAGACGCCGGTCACCACGATCCAGGGGCAGCCGCTGCGGGGCATGAACATCGGCGTGACCACCGAGCTGGAGATCGCGCGCGCGGTCGACTCCGGTGACCTGGACCCGATCAACGTGCACCCGCTGCCGGCCCAGCAGGCTCTCCTGGACGCCTTCATCCAGCTGGGCTTCCGCTTCAAGAACGCGGACATGGAGCGCGGTCACATCCGGGGGACGCGGCAGAAGCTGCCGTTCTACCAGGAGATCGAGTTCTACCCGCCGCAGCAGTACCACGGCCTGAACCAGGTCGAGTTGAGCTTCGTCGCCGACGAGCGCGAGATGGACGTCGTGCTGGAGATGGACAAGAAGCCGGGTCTGTTCAGCGAGGGCAGCGACTCGTTCCGCTCGTTCAAGGTGGGGCTGCACGACTACCAGAACACGGACTGGGCGGGGTATCTGAACCAGTGGCTGTCGGAGGTCGGCAGCAAGCGCAGTTGGTTCTAGGCTCGGACCGCTCGACAGCCGCTCGACAGCCGCTCGAGACAACTGGAACCACACCTACCCCGGATCCATCAGGAGGTACCGAGGTGACCGAGCCGAAGAGGCCGCCGCTTCCCCACGATTTCCACCCGGTCGTGCCGTCCTTCACGGTCGCTAGCGAGGACGTCGAGGCCGGTGCGACGCTCAAGGACGCTCAGGTCCACGCGGAGGGGAACACATCTCCCCATCTGCGCTGGGAGGGCTTCCCTCCGGAGACCAAGAGCTTCGCCGTGACGTGCTACGACCCGGACGCCCCCACGGGCAGCGGGTTCTGGCACTGGGTCGTGTTCGACATCCCGGCGTCGGTGACGGAGCTGCCCACGGGTGCGGGCTCGGGGAAGTTCGAGGGGCTGCCCGAGGGCGCCGTCCAGGCGCGCAACGACTACGGGACGAGGGACTTCGGCGGTGCCGCTCCGCCGCCCGGGGATCCCGCGCACCGGTATGTGTTCACGGTGTACGCGGTGGATCAGGAGAAGCTCGGTCCGGACGCGGACGCCTCTCCCGCCGTGGTCGGCTTCAACCTGCGATTCCACACGCTGGGGCGCGCTCAACTCATCGGAGAGTACGCCGCTGTGGCGGAATAGTAACGAAGCCGGACGTTCATTGAACGTTTGCCCGTCTCTGGTCTTGGAAGTGATCAGAGACGGGCATTTTTTATTGCGTTGTCCATCTCGGCGTGCCCGGCCAGAGTTGATCCAAGCCCGCCGGGGGGTGGGCTGGCACAGGAGGTGGGCTGGGATGCGGGACACGCTGGTACTGAACGCGAGCTTCGAGCCGCTGTCGACGGTGACGCTCAACCGAGCCGTCGTGCTGGTACTGCAGGACAAGGCCGTCGTCGAGCAGACCCACCCCGAACTGCGCATGCGCGGAGCCGCGGTCGACATACCGGCGCCCCGGGTGATCAGGCTCTGCAGGTATGTACGGGTGCCGTTCCGAAGACAAGCGCCGTGGTCGAGGCGGGGTGTTCTGGTACGGGACAGGCACAGGTGCGCGTACTGCGGTCGTCGGGCGACGACCGTGGACCACGTGGTGCCGCGGTCGCGGGGTGGTGGTGACACCTGGCTGAACACGGTGGCTTCCTGCGCCGAGGACAACCACCGCAAGGCGGACCGGACTCCGGAGCAGGCGGGGATGCCGCTGCTGCGGCAGCCGTTCGAGCCGACGCCGGCCGATGCGATGCTGCTGTCTCTGGGGCACGACGACTTCGACGCGCTGCCTGCCTGGCTCTCGCAAGGGGCCGCGTAACGCCGTTGGGGTCGGTGCCGTTCGCGGACTGCGGGTCCGTTGTGGCTGATCGCGCAGTCCCCCGCGCCCCTTGAAAGCAACAGCCTGGGGCCCGCCTTCCTCGTCGAAGGCGGGCCCCAGGCTGTGGTGCGTGTTCAGTCGATCGCCGGCTTCTCGCGGCGGTCGCCGTTGCCGTCGGACGGGCGGGGGACGGACGGGCCGCCGCCCAGATTGCCGAAGTTGCCCATGGCGCCGGAGAGGCCCTTGAGGGCGTCGCCGATCTCGCTGGGGACGATCCAGAGCTTGTTGGCGTCGCCCTCGGCGATCTTCGGGAGCATCTGGAGGTACTGGTAGGAGAGGAGCTTCTGGTCCGGGTCTCCTGCGTGGATGGCCTCGAAGACCGTACGGACGGCCTGGGCCTCGCCCTCGGCGCGCAGGGCGGCGGCCTTGGCCTCACCCTCGGCGCGCAGGATCTGGGACTGCTTCTCACCCTCGGCGGTGAGGATGGCCGCCTGGCGCGTACCTTCGGCGGTGAGGATCGCGGCGCGCTTGTCACGGTCGGCGCGCATCTGCTTCTCCATCGAGTCCTGGATGGAGGTGGGCGGCTCGATCGCCTTGAGCTCGACGCGGTTGACGCGGATGCCCCACTTGCCGGTGGCCTCGTCGAGGACGCCGCGCAGGGCCGCGTTGATCTCCTCGCGGGAGGTCAGGGTCCGCTCCAGGTCCATGCCACCGATGATGTTGCGCAGGGTGGTGACGGTGAGCTGCTCGATGGCCTGGATGTAGCTGGCGACCTCGTAGGTGGCGGCGCGGGCGTCGGTCACCTGGTAGTAGATGACCGTGTCGATGTTCACCACCAGGTTGTCCTGGGTGATCACCGGCTGCGGCGGGAACGGCACGACCTGTTCGCGGAGGTCGATGCGGTTGCGGATCGAGTCGATGAACGGGACGACGATGTTGAGGCCCGCGTTGAGCGTGCGCGTGTAGCGGCCGAACCGCTCGACGATGGCCGCGCTGGCCTGTGGAATCACCTGGATGGTCTTGATCAGGGCGATGAAGACCAGCACCACCAGAATGATCAGGACGATGATGATCGGTTCCATCGTGTGCTCCCCGAGCCCTTCTCCGCCGTGTCGCTGCCTGAGATCTTGAAAGTGCTCAAGATCCTGAAGATCCTATGCCTGCCGAGGCCGTTGAAGATCTTGTGGTCGAGTCTGGCAGAACACCGCCTGCCAGGTGGGTCGTTCAGGTCACAGTGTCATCGCCTCGTGACCACGTCGTACGAGGTCACATGACGATCGCCGTGGCTCCCTCGATCTCCACGACGTCCACTTCCTGGCCCACCTCGTAGGCCTGACCGGTGTCGAGCGCGCGGGCGGACCAGATCTCGCCGCCCAGCTTGATACGGCCGCCCGTGCCGTCGACCCGTTCCAGGACGACGGCGTGCTTGCCCTTCAACGCGTCGATGCCGGTCGCGAGTTGGGGCCGTCCCGATCTGTGCCGGGCCGCGATGGGCCGTACGACGGCGATGAGCGAGACGGAGACGATCGCGAAGACGACGACCTGCAGGACGACTCCCCCGCCGAGCCCCGCGACCACGGCGCCGGCGACCGCGCCCAGGGCGAGCATGCCCAACTCGGGCATCGCGGTCACGACGAGGGCGATACCGAGCCCGGCCGCGCCGATCAGCCACCACACCCATGCGTCGATGCTGTCCACAACGGCCATGGTAGAACCGCGATCCGCCCGCCGAACAGAGCGCACGGTCAAAGATCGCGTACAGAGGGCTGCCAAGTCGGGTGCGCCCGGGCCCGGTTGTGGTCCCGGGGCACCCGACTTGCGGAAGATCGGGAGAAGTTGGAGGTCAGGTGAGGGGCAGGCCGTGGGCGGTCCAGCGCTCGCCGAGCTGGTCGACGACGAGCGGGAGGCCGAAGCAGAGGGAGAGGTTGCGGGAAGTCAGCTCCAGCTCCAGCGGGCCGGCGGCGAGGACCTTGCCCTGACGGATCATCAGGACGTGGGTGAAGCCCGGCGGGATCTCCTCGACATGGTGCGTGACCATGATCATGGAAGGGGCGATCGGGTCGCGGGCGAGGCGGCCGAGCCGGCGTACGAGGTCCTCGCGGCCGCCGAGGTCGAGGCCGGCGGCGGGCTCGTCGAGGAGCAGCAGCTCGGGGTCGGCCATCAGGGCGCGGGCGATCAGGGTGCGCTTGCGCTCGCCCTCGGAGAGGGTGCCGAACTTGCGGTCGACGTAGTCCGTCATGCCGAGGCGGTCGAGGAAGGCGCGGGCGCGCAGCTCGTCGATCTCCTCGTAGTCCTCGTTCCAGGTGGCCGTCATGCCGTACGCGGCCGTCAGCACCGTCTGCAGGACGGTCTGGCGCCGGGGGAGCTTCTCCGCCATGGCGATGCCGGCCATGCCGATGCGGGGGCGCAGTTCGAAGACGTCGACCTTGCCGAGGGTGTCGCCGAGGATCGTGGCGGTGCCCTTGCTGGGGTAGAGGTAGCTGGAGGCGATGTTGAGGAGGGTGGTCTTGCCGGCGCCATTGGGGCCGAGGATGGCCCAGCGCTCGCCCTCCTTGACCGACCAGGAGACCTGGTCCACCAGAGCCCGGCCCTCGCGGACCACGGATACGTCCTCCAGCTCCAGAACATCGCTCATGAGCGCGCTGTCTCCCCTTGCAGTGTCGGCCTGTCTCGGCTGTCGCGTACGCCTGTGGTCGGAGCCACCGCCGGGTGGGCGCAGCCCTCAGGGAAATCTACGCCACCGGTCGGGCCGTCCATCCCCTCGGTCGGTCCTTAGGGTGGGGGCATGCTCTCGGAACCACGTTCAGGACGCCTCGCCTCATGGGGAAATGCCCTTCTTGCCGGACTTGTCTCGCCGGATGACGCGGTGCTCGCGATCGTCGGGGAGGACGCCGTGCACCGGGTGGAGGGGTTGCCCGGTGAGTCGGGGCCCGTCGGGCTGACGCTCGGGCTGGGGCGGTTGCGGGCGCTCGGGGTGACCGGGCTGCGGGTCGCGCTGCCCGCGGCGGGGCATCCGCTGGGGCTGAGCGGGCCGCCGGAGTTCAACAAGCGCGCGCTGGAGGCGGAGGAGGCGGTCGTCTGCCACGGGGGTGCGCTGGGGCTGGTGCCGGAGGTGTACGCGGTCGGGCCGTCGGGCGACGAGCATGTGGAGGTCGTCTGGCACTGTCTGGAGGTGCGGGAGGCGCCGCCCGCCGATGTGCCGTCCCTCGGGGAGGCCGAGCGGGAGTTGGCGGAGGCGTTGCGGGAGGCGACCGAGGTGCTGTCGCGGCTGGACGTCGCCGCGTCGGGGCCGGTGGCGGAGGCGGCGATCGACGCGTACCGGGCGCGCGCCGAGCGGGGGCGGGAGATGCTGGCGCCCGGGTATCCGCCGCGTGCGGTACGGGTGCTGGAGCTGGCCCAGCGGGTGGGGCTGCTGATCGCGGTGGCGTTCGAGAACGGCGACGGCGGGGCCGTGAGCGCCTCGGAGATGGCCTCGCGGGCGGCTGCGCTGCGGCCGGTGGAGCGGACGGCCCGGCGGGCGCAGGTGGCGGCTTACAACGCGTTCGTGGAGGAGCGGGAGCGGGGGCGGTAGTTCGTGCGGGGGTGCGCTGGGGCCCTGGCTGTGTGTTGCCCGGCGGCTGCGGGTGCGACTGGGCCCTTGGTCGCGGGTTGCTCGGTGGCTGCGGCTGGGCGGGGGCCGGGTTTCGCTCACCGGCGCTCGCCGGGTGCCGCTGCGCCCACCCTCCCCCACTCTCGGCTTCGCTCGAGCGGGAGGTGCCCCCATCGCCGCAGCGGCACGATTGCCCGCAGTCGGGGGGAGCCGCGGTGCGATCGGCCCGCAGTTGGCGCTGGAGCGGACGGCCGAAGCCCCGCGAACCCGGAAGGGTTGCGGGGCCTCGGTGCGCAGCGCCTCGGCTCAGGGGTTGGCCGTCACGTTGCCGAACGTCGGGTTGAGCGCGGCGATGAGGTTGGCGCTGAGTCCGGTGACCGTGACGGGGACGTCGACGGGGACCTGGACGTCGAGGCCGGAGCCGACGCCCGGGGAGTGCACGGCAGCGCTGTCGGCGGACGAGTCGGCGACGGCCGCACCGGACGAGGCGCCCGCGGCGAGACCGGCGGCGGTGACGGTCAGGGCGGCCTTCTTGGCGAAGTTCATGAGCTGCGTTCCTCCTGCGTCGTACGGGTCCGGCCCGCTCGCGGGCCGTGCGCTGATCAACGCCGGGCGGACACGCGGTGGCACGGACGAACGCCGGGAACTGCCTGTTCGGCGCATTGGGGTGACAACCTGACCGGCCTTCCAGGAGCGCCTGGAAGGCCGGTGGTCACTGGTGCTCCGGGGCGGGAACGTCAGTGGTTGACACCCAGGTTGCCGAAGGCCGGGTTCAGGACACCGATGACGTTCACGCTGTTGCCGACCACGTTCACGGGGATGTTGACCGGGGCCTGGATGACGTTGCCCGAGACGACGCCCGGCGAACCGAGGGCCTTGCCGTCGGCGTGCGCGCCGCCGTCGCTGGCGGAGGCCATACCGGCACCGGCGGCGACGAGGCCACCGGCCACCATCGTGACAGCGGCGGCCTTCTTCAGGTTCTTCACTTTGAGCCCTTCCTCGCGGTCGCTGCGGCGGTCGCACGCAGCACGCACTGAAGAACGCGGGCGGTCCCGGCAGGATGCGCCACCCGGGGGACATACACCCGACAGTATGAATCTCAGTCCGGAGGGGAACCCTCCGTGTTGCCGGACGATCCGTCCCTCATCCGGCCACACCGTGTCGCACCGCCCACAGCGCGGCCTGTGTCCGGTCCGCCAGGTCGAGCTTCATGAGGATGTTCGAGACATGGGTCTTCACCGTCTTCTCGGAGAGCACCAGGGCGCGGGCGATCTCCCGGTTGGAGCGGCCGTCGGCGATCAGGCCGAGCACCTCGCGCTCCCGCTCGGTGAGTGAACCGCCTCTCCCCTGCCCCGAGTTGGTCTCCTCCTGGGACAGCAGGGCGTCGGCGACCTCCGGTTGGAGAAGGATGTGGCCGGCGTGCACCGAGCGGATGGCACCGGCCAGGGCGTCGGGGTCCACGTCCTTGTAGACGTATCCGGCGGCGCCGGCGCGCAGGGCCGGGACGACCGTGCGCTGCTCGGTGAAGCTGGTGACGATGAGCACGCGCGCGGGGTTGGACAGTTCGCGGAGTTTCCGGAGGGCCTCGACGCCGTCCATGCCGGGCATCCTGACGTCCATGAGGACGACGTCCGGCCGTAGTTCCTCGGCTCGGGCGACGCCCTCGGCGCCGTCGGCGGCCTCGCCCACGACCTGTATGTCGTCCTGCACCTCCAGGAAGGTGCGCAGGCCGCGTCGGACCACCTGGTGGTCGTCGACGAGCAGCACCTTGATTGCGTCAGCCACCGGGGACCTCCATCTCGATCGTGGTGCCCTTTCCGGGCGCCGATTCCACGGTCAGCCGGCCGCCGACCCCGCTGGCCCGGTCCCGCATGGAGACCAGTCCGAGGTGGCGTCCGGCACGGCGTACGGTCTGGGGGTCGAAGCCGGTGCCGTCGTCCGTGACGCGCAGGACGGCTCCGCCGCCCCGCCGGTCGAGGGTGACGTCGACCTGTTCGGCGCCCGAGTGCCGCAGGGCGTTGTGCAGGGCCTCCTGGGCGACGCGCAGCATGGCCTCCTCCTGGGCGGCGGGCAGCGCGCGGGCGCCGCGGCCGGAGAAGGTGACGCGGGCGCTGTGGGCGCGGTCCAGGACGTGGACCTGGGTGCGCAGGGTGGCGACCAGGCCGTCCTCGTCGAGTCCGGCGGGGCGCAGTTCGACGACGGCGGCGCGCAGTTCGTCCGCGGCCTCGGCGGCGAGGGCGGCGACCTGCTGGAGTTCGCCCTTCGCGCGCGTGGGGTCGCGGTCGACGAGGGCGGTGGCCGCCTGGGCGGTCAGGCGCAGGGAGAACAGCTTCTGGCTGACGGCGTCGTGGAGTTCGTGGGCGAGGCGGGAGCGCTCCTCGGCGATGGTCAGCTCGCGGCTGCGCTCGTAGAGGCGGGCGTTGGTGAGGGCGATCGCGGCGTGCTGGGCGAGGATCGACAGCAGTTCCTCGTCCTCCTCGGTGAAGCCGCAGCCGCCCTCGGGCCTGGGGCAGCGCTTGTTGGCGAGGAAGAGGGCGCCGATGACCTCGTCGCCGTCGCGGATGGGCAGGCCGAGGAAGTCGATCAGGTCGGGGTGGGCGCTGGGCCAGCCCTCGAAGCGGGGGTCCTCGCGGACGTCCGCCAGCCGCTCGGGGGTCGCCTCGTGGAGCATCGCGGCGAGGATGCCGTGCTGACGCGGGAGGGGGCCGATGGCCTTCCACTGGGCGTCGCTGACGCCGTCGACGACGAACTGGGCGAAGCCGCCGTGGTCGTCGGGGACGCCGAGCGCGGCGTACTCCGCGTCGAGCAGCTCACGCGCGGAGGCGACGATCGTCTTGAGGACGTCACGCACCTCCAGATGCCTGCTCATGGCCAGCAACGCGCTGCTCACCGCGGCGAGGCCGGACCGTGGACCTTGACTCATGGCCTCACCGTACCGGCGGGGTCCGACACCGCGGATCGGACCGCCGGAGGCCTCGGCGGGGCCCTCGGACCTAGGCCGGGGACCTACGACCGGACCTAGGCCCCGTCCTAGGTCCCTCAGGTCGGCCCGGCGGCCTAGGGCGAAGTGCCCCGGTGGTCTGCGGCCCGCGTACGAGGCGGCCGGGGTGGTCCCGTTCCTACGTTGGGATCACCGCCGACCGGTTCGGGAGGCGGCCGGGAACGAGGGGACGGTTGTCATGCCGGTAGCGATCATCACGGGGGCGTCGAAAGGGCTGGGCCGGGCGCTCGGCTCGGCACTGGCGGAGCGCGGCTGGGATCTGGTGCTGGACGCCAGGACCGCCGGGGCCCTGAACGAGACGGCGGCGGAGCTGTCGGCGTACGGGACGCGGGTGGAGGCCCTGCCGGGGGATGTCACGGACGCCGGGCACCGGGCGGAGCTGGTGGCGGCGGCGCGGGCGCTGGGCGGGGTCGATCTGCTGGTGAACAACGCCAGCGCGCTGGGTGCAGAGCCGCTCGTACGGCTGGAGGAGCTGGCGCTGGACGGGCTGCGGCGGGCCCTGGAGGTCAATGTGGTCGCGGCGCTGGGGCTGGTCCAGGAGGCGCTGCCGCTGTTGCGGGCCTCGGGGGCGGGCGCGGTGATCGGTGTCAGTTCGGACGCGGCGGCCGAGGCGTACGGGACGTGGGGCGGGTACGGGGCCTCGAAGGCGGCGCTGGACCAGCTGTCGGCGGTGCTGGCCGAGGAGGAACCCGGGCTGCGGGTGTGGGCCGTCGATCCCGGGGACATGGGGACGGACCTGTACGCGGCGGCCGTGCCGGACGACGACGATCCGCGGCCGAGCCCGGCGACGGTGGTCCCGGCCTTCCTGCGGCTGCTGGACGAGCGGCCGGCCAGTGGCCGCTACGGGGCCCCTTCCCTGCTGGAGCGGCGATGACGACGGCGGCGGTGCGGGTGCCGGAGGGGCTGCACGCGCGTGTGCCCGCCGAGCAGCGCGGTCCGGGGCTGGACCGGGACGGTGTGCGGCTGCTGGTCTCGCGGGGCACGGCGGTGTCGCACCACGCGTTCGCGGCGCTGCCGGGGCTGCTGAGAGCGGGGGACCTGCTGGTGGTCAACACCTCGCCGACGCTGGCGGCGGCGGTGGACGGGACGGTGGGGCACGCGCGCGTGGTGGTGCATTTCTCCACGCGGGGCGACGACGGGCGGTGGGCCGTCGAACTGCGGGAGCCGGACGGGCGCGGCACCACGCGCGCGCGTGCGGGCGGTCCGGCGGGGACGGAGGTACGGCTCCCCTGTGACGTACGGCTCGTCCTGGAGGAGCCGCTGAGCGAGCGGGGTGAGCGGCTGTGGTGGGCCCGGGTGTCCGCACCGGCCGTCGCGGGGGTGCGGGCCGGTGCGGGGGTGCCGGCCGTCGCCGAGCTGCTCCGGGAGCACGGGCGGCCCATTCGGTACGCCTATACGGAGCGGGACCAGCCGTTGTCCGTGTACCAGACGGTGTTCGCGCTGCCGTCGGAGGGCGGGGCGGGGAGCGCCGAGATGCCGAGTGCGGGGCGCCCCTTCACCGCGCGGCTGGTGGCGGAGCTGGTGAGCCGGGGGGTGCAGTTCGCGCCGGTCACGCTGCACACGGGGGTGGCGTCGGCGGAGGCGCACGAGCCGCCGTATCCGGAGCGGTTCGCGGTGCCGGAGGCGTCGGCCCGGTTGATCAACGCGGCGCGGGCCGGAGACGGCCGGGTGGTCGCCGTGGGGACGACGGCGGTGCGGGCCGTGGAGTCGGCCACCGGGGACGACGGCGTCGTACGGGCCCGGGAGGGCTGGACGGATCTGGTGGTGACACCGGGGCGCGGGGTGCGGGTGGTCGACGGGCTGCTGACCGGGCTGCACGAGCCGGAGGCCTCGCATCTGCTGATGCTGGAGGCGGTCGCCGGGCGGGCGGCGATCGACCGCGCGTACGAGGCCGCCGTCGAGGGGCGTTACCTGTGGCACGAGTTCGGGGACGTGCACCTGATCCTGCCGCCGGAGCCCACCGCCACGGGGCCTTACACAGAGCATTGCGACAGCAACTGCCCGTGAGGCGCACGCCCGGCCCGTGTGAGCCCGCCCATAGGGCGCGCATCACGTACGAACCTGCCTAGGAGAGAGATAAGGGTGGTTTGAGCGGGAGAGACGGGTTGGTCTGTCCTGTTTTGCCGTTTCCGCTCCAACTACCGAGGATCGTACGTCACACCTTTGCCACATGATTTTGCGGCCGCTAAGAATTGCTGCTGTCGCTCGACGCCGCGGGTCGCCCCGCGGCGTTTGTGCTGGAAGAGCAGTGTCCCCATCCGGCACGAGAGCGACCTCCGCGCTATTCGAAGAGGTCCCTCACTCATGCTCAAGAACGCCAAGAAGAACCCCGGCCACAGTCTCGCGCTGACCAAGACCCACAAGCTCTCGCTCGCCGGAGTGGCCGCCTTCGGTGCCGCCGCCCTCGCGTTCTCGCTGGTGCCGGCCGAGGCTCAGACCGCCACGCAGACCGTGTCCGCGGCTCCGGCGGCGTTCAGCCAGAACCCGGCCAAGGCCGCGAAGGCGAGCGTCACGAACCAGGCCGCCGACGCCGACAAGAAGGCCGCCGCCGCTGCCGCGAAGAAGAAGGCCGCGCAGGAGCGCGCGAAGAAGGAGGCGGCCAGCCGGTCCGCCCAGCGCGCCAAGGTCGCCAAGGCCGCCGCGAAGTCGTACCCGAACAACCTCGACGGCTGGATCCGCGAGGCGCTCGACATCATGAAGAAGCACAAGATCCCGGGCACCTACAACGGCCTGCACAAGAACATCATGCGGGAGTCCTCGGGCAACCCGAACGCCATCAACAACTGGGACATCAACGCCAAGAACGGCGTCCCGTCGATCGGTCTGCTGCAGGTCATCAAGCCGACCTTCGACGCGTACCACGTCCCGGGCACGAAGAAGAGCCAGTACGACCCGGTCGCCAACCTGACGGCCGCCGCGAACTACGCCGCCGACCGCTACGGCTCGATCGACAACGTCAACAGCGCGTACTGAGGCCCGCGCGGGACCTCGGAGAACGTGGAAGGGCGGCACCCGGTGCGGGTGCCGCCCTTCGCTTGCCGGTGCTACCCGGTCACTTCCGCATGACCTCGGGCTCGTGGCGGCGCAGGAAGCGGGCCACGAGGACACCGCAGAGCGCGCCGAGCACGATGAGGGCGATCATGTCGAGGGTGTAGGCGCCGACCGCGTGGTCCCACAGCGGGTCGGTGTCGCCGGCCTCCTTGGGCGGGCTGATGTTGTTGAAGTCCAGCGTGGCACCGGCGGCGGCGACCGCCCAGCGCGACGGCATCAGGTACGAGAACTCGTTCACACCGGGGCTGCCGTGCAGGGCGAAGAGGCAGCCGGTGAAGACGACCTGGACGATCGCGAACATCACCAGCAGTGGCATCGTCTTCTCGGCGGTCTTCACCAGCGAGGAGATGACCAGGCCGAACATCATGGACGTGAAGCCGAGTCCCATGATCGGGACGGAGAGCTCCAGCATCACGGCGAACTTGCCCTCGCCGAAGATCAGCCCCTCGTCCGGGATCGTCCGGCTGGAGAAACCGATCGCGCCGACCATGGCGCCCTGGAACACGGTGACCGCGCCGAGGACGATCACCTTGGACATCAGGTACGCCGAGCGCGACAGGCCGGTGGCCCGCTCCCGCTCGTAGATCACCCGTTCCTTGATCAGCTCTCGTACGGAGTTGGCGGCGCCCGCGAAGCACGCGCCGACCGCGAGGATCAGCAGGACGGTGGTGGCCGTGCCGTTCGGGATGGGCAGGCCGGTCGCCTTGTTCACCCCCCGCACCAGCAGGTCCTTGTCCGGGTCGATGAGCAGGCTCACCGCGCCGAGGACGGCCGGCAGGATCACCGTCAGCGCCAGGAAGCCCTTGTCGGAGACGATGACGGAGACATAGCGCCGGACCAGGGTGGCGAGCTGGGAGAACCAGCCCTGTGGCTTCGGCGGGCGCATCGACTGCGGCGGCGGCATGTGCACCGACTGCGGGGCGACGGCGTCGATGTCCGCGGCGTACATCTGGTAGTGCTGCGAGCCCTTCCAGCGGCCCGCCCAGTCGTAGTCGCGGTAGTTCTCGAAGGCGGAGAAGACGTCGGCCCAGGTGTCGTAGCCGAAGAAGTTCAGCGCCTCCTCAGGCGGACCGAAGTACGCCACCGAGCCGCCCGGGGCCATCACCAGCAGCTTGTCGCAGATCGCCAGCTCGGCCACCGAGTGGGTGACCACCAGGACGGTGCGGCCGTCGTCGGCGAGGCCGCGCAGCAGCTGCATGACGTCGCGGTCCATGCCCGGGTCGAGGCCGGAGGTCGGCTCGTCCAGGAAGATCAGCGACGGCTTGGTCAGCAGCTCCAGGGCGACCGAGACGCGCTTGCGCTGGCCGCCGGAGAGCGAGGTGACCTTCTTGTCCTTGTGGATGTCGAGCTTCAGCTCGCGCAGCACCTCGTCGATGCGGGCGTCACGCTCGGCGGCCGTGGTGTCGGCCGGGAAGCGCAGCTTGGCCGCGTACTTGAGGGCCTTCTTGACGGTCAGCTCCTTGTGCAGGATGTCGTCCTGCGGGACCAGACCGATGCGCTGGCGCAGCTCGGCGAACTGCTTGTACAGGTTCCGGTTGTCGTAGAGGACGTCGCCCTGGTTGGCCGGGCGGTAGCCCGTGAGCGCCTTCAGCAGGGTGGACTTGCCGGAGCCCGAGGGGCCGATGACCGCGATCAGCGACTTCTCCGGGACACCGAAGGAGACGTCCTTCAGGATCTGCTTGCCGCCGTCGACGGTGACCGTCAGATGGCGTGCGGAGAAGGAGACGTCACCGGTGTCGACGAACTCTTCCAGGCGGTCGCCGACGATGCGGAACGTCGAGTGGCCGACGCCGACGATGTCGTTCGGGCCGAGGAGGGCGGTGCCACCCTTGGCGATCGGCATGCCGTTGACGAACGTGCCGTTGTGCGAGCCGAGGTCACGGATCTCGAAGCGCCCGTCGGGCGTCGCGTGGAACTCGGCGTGGTTGCGCGAGACCTGGAGGTCGGAGACCACCAGCTCGTTCTCCAGCGCACGACCGATCCGCATCACCCGGCCGAGGGCCAGCTGATGGAACGTGGTCGGGCTGCGGTCGCCGTAGACCGGCGGCGCCCCCGCGCCACCACCGGGGCCCTGCTGCGGGAAGCCCTGCTGCTGCGGGACCTGGGCCGCCTGCGGCTGCTGCCAGCCCGCCTGCGGCGCCTGCTGCTGCGGGGGCTGCTGGCCGGCGTATCCGGCGCTCGCGCCCTGCGCCGCGTACGGCTGCTGCTGGGGCTGCGCGACGGACGCGGCGGTGCCGGAGAGGCTGAGTCTCGGGCCGTCGGTCGCGTTGCCCAGGTACACGGCAGAGCCGGGGCCGATCTCCAGCTGGTGGATCCGCTGCCCCTGCACGAAGGTGCCGTTGGTGCTGCCGTGGTCCTCGATCACCCAACTACGGCCGCCGAAGCTGATCGTGGCGTGACGCCAGGACACCCTGGCGTCGTCGAACACGATGTCTCCCTGCGGATCACGTCCGAGGGTATATGCCCTGGACGGATCGAGCGTCCAGGTTTGTCCGTTCAATTCCAGTACGAGTTCCGGCACTCCATGCCCCACTGAGTTGTCCCCCGAATTACCCCCAACACAGGGAGTCTAGGGATGTCGAACATCGGGGGGAACTATTTCAGGCTCGACCCCCTGACCGAAAGTCGGGCCTTGTGAAGAGAACGTACGGGGGCATCTCCCCGTCCCGTTGACGGGGTTGAAACCGGGCCGGAGAGTGGTAATCCCACGCGAGGGGGACATCAGCGGTGCAACGCCGCGATGCGGATCGGGGGGTCCGACCATGAGCGACCGGAATGTTGACCGTGGCAGGCGTGTGCCGTGGGGGGATGTGCTGTTCTCCGCGATCGCCGCCGTGAGCTGGGCGTTGATCGGCATGGCGGCCACGGCGGCGCTCGGTCTGCATCTGCTGGAGGCCGACTCCGCGGGCGAACTCGGGCCCATGACGGCGGCTGTCGTGGCGCTCGGGGCGGGTGGGTCGGTGACCCCGTCCGGCGATGTGTCCGCCTTTGGCCTGGATGGGGCACGGGCCACCACCGCCATCGAGATCACGCCACTGGGGGTGAGCCTGGTCGGAGCGCTCCTGCTCTCCTGGTTCTTCCTGCGCTCCCTGCGCGGCGCGGGAGTCACGATCCCCGCCGCCGAACTCCTCGCGCGCGCGGGCACGGTGCTCGCGCTCTTCGTGGCGCTGATGGGCGGACTGGCCTGGGCGGGCGCCGCCGTCATCACCCTCGACGGCGCCCGGCTCGGCATCGACGGACAACTGCCGGGCGGCGGCGGCCTCGACGACGTGGAGATCCCCGGGCTCGGCGGTCTCGGGGACCTCGGCGGCGGTCTGCTGCCGGACCGGCTGGGCGACCTGGCCGACGCGAACGCCCGGGTCGGCTTCACGGTCGACACCGTGCCGACCCTGCTGGGCGGCCTGACCTGGTGCCTGGGCGTGCTGCTCGTCGCCCTGCTGGCCTCGCGCCGCACTCCCCTGCCGCCCGCCCTCGACGCCGTGCACCGGGTCGTACGGCCGGCCGTGTCCGCGGTGGTCACCGTGCTGCTGGTGGCGGTCCTGGCCGGGCTCGCGGCGGCGGTGTACGCGGCGATCGGCGACGCGCACCCCGGGCGGATCGCCGGCGCGGCCCTGCTCGGCGCGCCCAACGGGGTCTGGGTGGGCGTCCCCCTCGGCCTCCTCGTCCAGTGGGACGGCAGGGCCACCGGGGCGCTGGCCGACCTCCTGCCCGACCCGCTCGACGAACTGCTGCGCGTCGACGCCGGCGAACCCGTCACGCTCGGCCGCCTCGCCGAACTCGACAACCGTCTCTGGCTGTTGGGCCTCGCCGCCGCGCTGATGATGATGTACGCGGGGGTCCTGACCGCCGTGCGTACGCCTTTCGTACGGCCGTCGGCCGCCACCGCTGCCGGGGGTGCGCCCGGTCCGGATGTACGGGGCGGGGGTGCGCTCGGCTTCGTCGCACGCTGCGCGCTTCGGCTGGGGCTCGCGACGGCGGTGGCGCTGCCGCTGCTCGTCCTGCTGACGGAGCTGTCGGTGGACGCCTCGCTGGCCGTGTTCGGCATCGACGCGTTCGACGCGGGGATCGAGCTGCGCGGGCGGGCGGCCATGGCGCTGGTGCTGGGCGCGCTCTGGGGCGCGGGCGCGGGGGCCGCCGGGGCGGTCCTGGCCTGTCTGACGCGGGCCGCCGGGCTGCGGCCCTCTCCGTGGGCGCGGGGTGGGGTGGGTGGCGGCGGGGCGGCGGGCACCGGGGTCCACGAGACCTCGGGCTCCGCCTCGGGACCGTACACGCCGGGCGCTCCGTACCGGCCGCCGAACCCGGACACCAATCCGTATCTGCGGCTGCCGGACGGGCTGCGGGGGCCGTCGGGGGCGCCGGGTCCGCCGGGAGCCCGGGAGCCCGGAGGGCCCGGGGGCGGCGGTCAGGGGGCGGCTGGTGGCCGGGGCGGTTCCGGGGCGCGGGAGCCCGACGTGTACGGGGCGCCGACGGTGATGCGGAGGGGCACGCCTCCGCCGAGGCGCCCCGGGACGGGGCCGGGGACGGGATCGGGGCGGGGATCGGGGGCGGGCTCCGGCTCGGGGGCGCGGTCGGGGACGTGGCCCGCACCGCCTCCGCCTCCGCCGCCGCCGGAGGAGCGGCCGCCTCCGCCACCGCCTCGGGGCCCCCGGGGGCGTTGACGGAGGCCCGGGACCGGGGGAGATCCTGTGAAGGTGTTCCGGGGCGTCGTACACGGTCCGGGTGCGCTTCAGCCGCCGGTAACCCAGTGTTCTCCGTCCGCTGGGCGGACCTCAGGGGCAAAAGGCGCGGGGCGCCGGATACGGTTGGCACATCATGAGCGCTTCGCAGACCTCCTCTGACACGCCCACTCTCCTCGTCAAGATCTTCGGCAAGGACCGGCCGGGCATCACCGCCGGGCTGTTCGACACCCTCGCCGCGTACTCCGTCGACGTCGTCGACATCGAGCAGGTCGTCACCCGTGGCCGGATCGTGCTGTGCGCGCTCGTGACCGAGCCGCCCGCCGGTCAGGAGGGCGACCTGCGGGCGACCGTGCACAGCTGGGCGGAGTCGATGAAGATGCAGGCGGAGATCATCTCCGGCCTGGGCGACAACCGGCCCCGTGGCCTCGGCCGCTCCCACGTCACCGTTCTCGGCCACCCGCTGACCGCCGAGTCCACCGCCCGTATCGCCGCCCGGATCACCGCGACCGGCGGCAACATCGACCGTATCTTCCGGCTCGCCAAGTACCCGGTGACGGCCGTCGAGTTCGCGGTGTCCGGTACGGAACCGGAGACGCTGCGCACCGCGCTGGTCACCGAGTCGGTGGCGCTGGGCGTGGACGTGGCCGTCGTCGCGGCGGGGCTGCACCGCCGGGCGCAGCGCCTGGTGGTCATGGACGTGGACTCCACGCTCATCCAGGACGAGGTGATCGAGCTCTTCGCCGCGCACGCCGGCTGCGAGAAGGAGGTCGCCGAGGTCACCGAGGCCGCGATGCGCGGGGAGCTGGACTTCGAGCAGTCGCTGCACGCGCGCGTGGCGCTGCTGGAGGGGCTCGACGCCTCGGTGGTGGAGAAGGTGCGCAGCGAGGTCCGGCTCACGCCGGGGGCACGCACCCTGATCCGTACGCTGAAGCGGCTGGGCTTCCAAGTCGGTGTGGTCTCGGGCGGGTTCACCCAGGTCACGGACGATCTCAAGGAGCGGCTGGGCCTCGATTTCGCGCAGGCCAACACCTTGGAGATCGTCGACGGCAGGCTCACCGGCAAGGTCGTGGGCGAGATCGTCGACCGGGCGGGCAAGGCGCGGCTGCTGCGCCGGTTCGCCGCCGAGGCGGGCGTGCCGCTGGCCCAGACCGTGGCGATCGGCGACGGCGCCAATGACCTCGACATGCTCAACGCGGCCGGTCTGGGCGTCGCCTTCAACGCCAAGCCGGTGGTCCGCGAGGCCGCGCACACGGCGGTGAACTTCCCCTTCCTCGACACCGTGCTGTACCTCCTCGGGGTGACCCGGGAAGAGGTCGAGGCGGCGGACACGCACGACGAGTAACGGGGCGGGCGATTCACGGACGACAGGCCCGGCACCAGGTGGTGCCGGGCCTGTCGTCGTGCCTGTCGTCGTGTCGGGTGCCGGGGCGCCCGCGCGGCGGGTTATTCCGTCGGCGCCCAGTAGTCGGCCAGCGTGGCCGCGCCCGGTTCCAGGCTCTTCCAGGCGCCCTCGAAGGTGAGGACGGCGAAGGCGGCGGCCGGGAAGCCGAGGCGGTTCATCCGCTCGCGGGCGTCGCCCTCGGCGCCGCCGGCGAGGATGTCGGCGAGGCTCTGGACTCCGGGGTTGTGGCCGATCAGGACGACGTTCTGGGTGTCGTCGGGGGTTTCGTTGAGCAGGGCGATCAGCTCGCCGGGCGAGGCTTCGTAGATCCGCTCCTCGTAGACCGTTTTCGGCCGCTCGGGCAGCTCGTGGACGGCCAGCTTCCAGGTCTCGCGGGTCCTGACGGCCGTGGAGCAGAGGGCAAGGTCGAGGGGGATGCCGGAGTCGGCCAGCTTGCGCCCGGCGACGGCGGCGTCCATACGGCCCCGGTCGGCGAGCGGCCGTTCGTGGTCGGAGACCTGTGGCCAGTCGGCCTTCGCATGCCGGAAGAGGACGATCCTGCGGGGTTCTGCGACGCTCATGCGTCCCAGCTTCGCACGAAACAGGCCATGGGGCGCAGGGAGTTGAAGTGCGGATACCCGAGACCGGTACCCGTGCTTCCGGCGGGCTGGCCGCTCGTCACGGTGTGTGGTTCGGCAGGGCCTGCTGTATCCACTGCAGGAAGTGGGCGATCACGGGGTCGCCGCTCGCCGCCCGGGCCTCCGCGGGGTTCAGGATCAGCAGCAGGAGAGCGGCGAAGCCGAGGGCGGGCAGGGCGATCGCCCACCAGGGCAGCCGGATGTCGACACCGGTCGTGGGCGCCGGGTGGGGCCGGGTGTGCGTAGGGGCCGACATGCCGCCTCCGTGGTCCGCGAGTCGTCGTGGCCCGTCCTCCGTGGGCCCTCGCGGGTCCCCTGCGGCCACACCTCGAAGCTACGGAACGCGAGCGCCGGGGCCCATCCGGTGATCCACCCACTTCACCCTGAGACTCACCCCCTAGGGGACGGGGGGATATCCCCACCCCGGCGGTCACGGCGGCGGTCACGCCGACGATCAGGCCGGCGGTCACGCCGACGCGACCGCCGTGCCGCTCAGGGTGACGCGATGACCGCGATGATCCCGATGACGACGAAGATGGCGAGGAACGAGCCGAAGACCAGGAGCATCTTCTTCTGGCCGTTCTGGGGGTTCGGGTCGAGCACTGGCATACGCCCAGTCTCGCACCCCCGGCCCGCCGCGAGGCCGCCGGGGGGCGCAGCGGACCGCCTGGCGGCCCGGGGGCCGTCAGCGGGCCGCCTCGTCCTCCACCACCCGGTCGCGGCCCGCCAGGACGCCCGCCGCGATCTGCGGGACCATCAGGGCCGCCATCAGGGCGAGGGGCAGTCCCCAGCCGCCGCTGTGCTGGTACAGGACGCCGACGAGGAGCGGGCCGGGGACGGAGATCAGGTACCCCGTGCTCTGGGCGAAGGCGGACAGCCTGGCCACCCCCGCGCCGGTCCCGGCCCGCATGCCGACCATGGTGAGCGCCAGCGGGAAGGAGCAGTTGGAGACACCGATCAGCAGCGCCCACGCCCAGGCTCCCCCGGCCGGGGCCAGATAGAGCCCGCCGTAGCCGAGGAGCCCGCAGACGCCCAGGGCGACCGCGATGGGGCCCTGGTGGGGCAGCCGGGTGGCGAGCCGGGGGATGACGAAGGCCAGCGGTACGCCCATCGCCATGGTGACGGCCAGCAGCAGCCCCGCCGTGCCGGCCGGGACCCCCGCGTCCCGGAAGATCTGCGCCATCCACCCCATGGTGATGTAGGCGGCGGTCGCCTGGAGGCCGAAGAACACGGCGAGCGCCCAGGCGGTACGGCTCCGGGTGATCCGGAGGGCGGGCCCGTCCTCGGGCGCGGGTGCCGTGCCGGCGGGTGCCGTCCCGCGCGCGGGGGTCTCCCCGGCCCGGCGGCGGTCGCGGTCCCGCACGAAGGGCAGCCAGGGCAGTACGGCCGCCGCCGCGAGGCCCGCCCAGACGGCGAGGCCGGTCTGCCAACTGCCGCCCAGCGCCGCGGTCATGGGCACGGTGACGGCGGCGGCGGACGAGGTGCCGAGGGCGAGGGCCATGGAGTACAGGCCCGTCATGGAGCCGACGCGGTCCGGGAACCAGCGCTTGACGATGACCGGCATCAGGACGTTGCTGACGGCGATGCCCATCAGGGCGAGGGCGCTCGCGGCCACGAAGCCGGCCGTACCGCCGGCGTACGGCCTCAGCAGCAGGCCGCCCGCGATCGCGGCCATGCCCGCGCAGACGACGGCGGCCGGGCCGAAGCGGCGGGCGAGCCGGGGGGCCATGACGCCGAAGAGGGCGAAGCAGAGCGGGGGTACGGAGGTGAGGAGACCGGCGACGCCGCCGCTCATGCCGAGCCCGACGCGCACCTCTTCGAGGAGGGCGCCGAGGCTGGTGATGGCGGGGCGGAGGTTGAGCGCGGTCAGGACGATGCCCACGACCACCAGACGGGTCGTCCACGCGCGCGTGGACGACGACGGGCCCCCGGAGCGGGGCTGTTCGGACGGGACGCGTCCCTGGGCGGTGGATGCGGGCATGGTCGATGGGGGTGTGGTGGATGTCGGCGTCAAAGTCTCCTCACTCATGAGACCCATCATAGAATCATAGGATGATTGGTTGTCCATGGCCCGGCCTCTCCCGGTCGGCCCGTCCGTGCGAAGGTGTGCCATGCCGCTGAGCCATCCCCGCCGATCGGCGCTGTCCGAGCAGGTCATCGCCGCGCTACGGAACCAGATCACCTCGGGCGAGTGGCCGGTGGGCTCCCGTATCCCCACCGAGCCCGAACTCGTCGAGCAGCTGGGCGTCGCCCGGAACACGGTCCGCGAGGCCGTGCGCGCGCTCGCGCACAACGGTCTGCTGGACATCCGCCAGGGCTCCGGCACCTATGTCGTCGCGACGAGCGAACTCGCGGGCGTGATGCACCGCCGCTTCGCGGGCGCCGATCCGACGCACATCGCCGAGCTGCGCTCCGCCCTGGAGTCGAGCGCCGCGAAGCTGGCCGCCGAGCGGCGCACCGAGAAGGACCTGAAGCAGCTCGACACGCTCCTGGCCCGGCGTGAGGAGGCGTGGGCCTCGGGCGACGCGGAGGCCTTCGTGACCGCCGACGCGACCTTCCACCTGGCCGTCGTCGCCGCGTCCCACAACGACGTCGTGACGACCGTCTACGCCGACCTGGGCGAGGTCCTGCGGGACTGGCTGCGCGGTGACGTGGGCGAGGAGCTGACCCCGGAGACGTACATGGACCACACCCGGCTCGTGGACGCGATCCGCGCGGGCGACACGAAGACCGCCGCGGCGGAGGCGGCCGGCTATCCGTTCCACTGCCGTCCGGCCCGGGTCAGTCCGCCCCCCGCCGGTGGCTGAACCACACCGACCGGACCTCCTTCCAGCAGCGCCCGGTGAGGCGTACGGTCCGCGCGGGCGCCGTCTCGACGGCCGCGCTGTCGCTGTCGATGTCCCACCACCGCGCGCACTCGATGTGCAGCCGGACGTGGTCGACGGAGGCGTAGGGGTTGAAGCAGTGCGCGACCACCTGGGAGCCGGTGACGGTGCTGTGGCAGGCCGCCCCGAACGGATCGGGCTTGCCGTCGTCCGCCGCTACGCGCGCGTGCGGTGCCGACTCGGACGGAAGGGTGAGGACAAGGGCCAGGGCGACGACAGCTGGGGCGACGCTGCGGGAGACGCGCACAAGGGGGACCTCCTCGGCCGAGTGGCTGAGCGGTGCACGTCCAGCGTGCGCGGCACCCGGCCCCGACGGCCCGCCGGATGAGCCGAACGAGTGACGATTCCGGCGGACAGGAGTACGGCGAGGGCGCGCACCCGAATGGATGCGCGCCCTCGAACCGGCGTACTGCCTGTGGCGGTGGCGTTCAGGCGCCGATCGCGTGCAGCCCGCCGTCGACGTGGATGATCTCGCCGGTGGTCTTCGGGAACCAGTCGCTGAGCAGCGCGACGACACCGCGGCCGGCCGGCTCGGGGTCCTTGAGGTCCCACTCCAGCGGCGAACGGTCGTCCCACACGGCCGCCAGCTCGCCGAAGCCCGGGATGGACTTGGCGGCCATGGAGGCGAGCGGACCGGCGGAGACCAGGTTGCAGCGGATGTTCTGCTTGCCCAGGTCACGGGCGACGTAACGGCTGGTGGCCTCCAGGGCGGCCTTGGCCGGGCCCATCCAGTCGTACTGCGGCCAGGCGAACTTCGCGTCGAAGGTCAGACCGACGACCGAGCCGCCGTTCTGCATCAGCGGCAGGCAGGCCATGGTCAGCGACTTCAGGGAGTACGCCGAGACGTGCATCGCGGTGGCGACGGACTCGAACGGCGTGTTGAGGAAGTTGCCGCCGAGGGCGTCCTGCGGGGCGAAGCCGATGGAGTGCACGACGCCGTCGAGGCCGCCCAGCTCCTCACCGACGATGTCGGCCAGCCGCCCGAGGTGTTCGTCGTTGGTGACGTCCAGCTCGATGACCTTGGTGGGCCTGGGGAGCTTCCTGGCGATGCGCTCGGTCAGCGTGGGCCGGGGAAAGGCCGTGAGGATGATCTCGGCGCCCTGCTCCTGGGCCAGCTTGGCGGTGTGGAAGGCGATGGAGGACTCCATCAGCACACCGGTGATCAGGACGCGCTTGCCCTCGAGGATTCCGCTCATGGTGATCAGTGACCCATTCCCAGTCCGCCGTCTACGGGGATGACGGCTCCAGTGATGTACGAGGCGTCGTCCGAGGCGAGGAACCGCACCGTCGCGGCGATCTCCTCGGGCTGCGCGTACCGGCCGAGCGGCACCTGCTTCACGATGCCCGCGCGCTGCTCGTCGGTGAGCACCTTCGTCATGTCGGTGTCGACGAAGCCGGGGGCGACGACGTTGAAGGTGATGTTGCGCGAGCCCAGCTCACGGGCGAGGGAGCGCGCGAAGCCGACCAGGCCCGCCTTGGAGGCGGCGTAGTTGGCCTGCCCCGGCGAACCGTAGAGGCCCACGACCGAGGAGATGAGAACGACACGGCCCTTCTTCGCGCGCAGCATGCCGCGGTTGGCTCGCTTGACGACCCGGAAGGTGCCCGTGAGGTTGGTGTCGACGACCGAGGTGAAGTCCTCCTCGGTCATCCGCATCAGCAGCTGGTCCTTGGTGACGCCGGCGTTGGCGATCAGGACCTCGACCGGGCCGTGCTCGGCCTCGATCTCCTTGTAGGCCTGCTCCACCTGCTCGGGGTCGGTGATGTCGCACTTGACGGCGAGGAAGCCGGCCGGCGGCTCCCCCGAGCGGTAGGTGATGGCGACCTTGTCGCCGGCGTCGGCGAACGCGCGGGCGATGGCGAGGCCGATGCCCCGGTTGCCTCCGGTGACGAGAACCGAGCGGCTCAACGGATCACCCTTTCGTTCTGAAGTCTGGTACCGGGTCTGGCACCAGGTCTGTCACCCCCGAACCTATCCGTCCGCCGCGCCGGGAACGGACTAGGGGAGCGACAGGGCCATGGGGTGCTGTCTGTGGGAACCCCACAGACAGCACCCCATGGCAAAGTGGATCACCTGAGTGCGGGATCCCCACAGCACTTCTTGTACTTGCGCTCCGAGCCGCACCAGCACGGTCCGTTGCGCGGCGGCGGCCAGTCGACCGCCTGCCCCGTGCGGGCCAGTTCGGCGGCGTACGCGGACCGGACCGCCGGAGTGTCGAGGGAACCGCTTCCCGTCGCCTCCGCGTACGCCGTCAGATCGCCCACCGTCGCCCGGCCGACCGCCAGGCGTGGGGCGCCCTCGTCGGACAGCTCGCGCAGTGTCCGTTCGACCTGGCGACGATAGTCCGCGTGGTCGTCGCCGTACGCCTCCACGACGGACGGCAGGCGCTGGAGCAGCCGCGCGAACTCTCCCGGCGGCCAGAACAGAACACAGGTCTTCAGCCGGCCGGAAGACAGCAGCTCGTCTTCGGCGAAGTCGTGCGCGAGCGCCTCGAACTCGGCCAGCACGGCATCTGTGCCCCCGGCCTCCAGCCGCTTCCTGCGAAGTGGATCGTGCAACTCATCCAGCGGGCGCACCCGGCCGCCCCCCGCGAGGCTGGCACGTTGTTCGTGCAGTGCGTCTGCCAGGTGGTCCCAGTCGTCGTGCGGTTCGCCGAGCAGTCGCCGTACTCGGTGGCGGCCGATGACGAGTTCCTCCAGACCGAAGGAGTCCGGGGAATCGGCGACCACGTCGGCCGTCACGGTGGCGCCGACGCCCAAGGCATGTGTGACCCCGGACGTGAACCACTCGGCGGCCTTCGCCGTCTCGCCCCCGGCCTCGAAGACCTCGGCGACGATGCTCCAGGCGGCCGGGTCCCGGGGGTGCCGCGCGCGGAACGCGGCAGCGGCGGCGCGGGCCACATCCTCCTTCCCGGCCTCCCACAGCGCGTTGATACGCCAGGCGTCCACGATGTCCGGCTCCCGGCAGCCGCCCGACGCCGGGTCGAGCAGCCGCTCGTAGAGCGCGACCGCCCGCTCGTGCTCTCCGGCGTCGAGCCATGCCTCGGCGGCCTCGCGAAGCAGCTCCTCACGCTCTTCCGGACATCGCTCCGCCAGTCGTTCACTCTCCTCGGCGAACTGGGCGTGGTTGCTGCCCCCCAGCGCACCGGGAGGGACAGCGGCGGGCTGCCGGGCCTTGCGTGCCTTGTTGCTCCTGCTGGACATGCAGCGCTTGCTGGACATGAACTCACGGTAGTGGGGACGCGGTTGGGGTGGAGGGGGAACCTCCCCTGATCACACCTTCGTGATGAGCGAGACGGACATCTTGCACTGGAGCACGCTGTTCGAGGATCCCAACGCCACGGAACCTGATGGACACGAGGTAGGAGGTCCGCCTCCTGGGTGGTCAGGACGGCTGGAGTGGGCCGCCGGCCGGTGGCCATCGCTCGCGTGACTGTCCGGCCAGCCACCTGCATGCCCGGTGTTGCCGCAGCTACTTCACGCTCTTCAGGGCAAGGACAAGGGCCAGGGCCCAGAACCCCGATGGCCGCGCTCAGCATGTCAGCGGGCACGGGCAGTACAGCGTGCGCCAGTGGCCCTCGGACCTGAGCGTCCACCCGTCAGCACCGAGCCGCTTCAGGAGCTCCCCGACCTCCTTGCTCGGATGGTCCGCCGCAGCGATCTCGTGTCCACTACGTCCACCGCGCACTCCGCCCATACGGTCTTGCCGGGCCCCGTGCGCTCCTCGACGCCCCAACGCGCCGCGACGGCCTCGACGATGAGCAGCCCTCTGCCGCCCTCGGCGTCCGCCGGATCACCGGTCGGCGGTTCCGGAGGCCCGGGGTGCCTCGGGTGCGTGTCGGACACCTCGACGCGTACGACGCCCTCGGCAGGAGCGTGCGTACGGGCGTACTTGAGCCGCAGCTCGAAGTCGCGGCCGTGCAGCGCGGCGTTGGCGGCGAGTTCGGCGACGACGAGGGCGACGGTGTCGGATGCGGGGCTGCCGTACGGCACGTCCCACAGGTCGAGCCGGTACCGGGCGGTCCGCCGGGCGAGGCGGGCTCCTCGGCGTGTGGCCGGGAAACGCCGCACGAACACACTTACGGTAACGGCCTCCTGGGCCGGTGGCACTGGCATGCGACCAGCGTCGTGTCGTCCTTCGGTCCGCCAACAGGGACGACGCCCATACAGACACGGCTGTACCGGTACACACTCTGGACTGGGTGGATAACTCCCCGTGACGCTGGTCGGATCGGGCGGTTGGGCCGGTGGGAGCGGGGACCGGCGAGGGCGTGGACGGATGAGCACGGGAGGCGCGCGGCGATGACTGCGGACCAGGGCGGCGCAGAGAACGGCACCAGCGGCACCGAGGCGGAACTCTCCGACAGCCTCAGGACCTTCGGGGCGGTCCTGAAGGCACTGCGGGAGGAATCCGGCCTGACGCAGGAGGAGTTCGCTCTGCGGGTGCGGTACTCGCACGCGTACATCGCCAAGATCGAGCAGGGGAAGCGGTTCCCTCCCACGGATCTGCCGGAGCGGGCGGCGGAGGCGTTGGGGCCGGTCGCGCTCAAGGTCCTCACGGCGGCGGCGAAGAGTCTGACGAGGCGGGCGGGGCTGGCGTCCTGGTTCCGGCAGTGGGCGGGGATCGAGGAGGAGGCGATCTCCTTGTACGCGTATGAGTGCCGGGCGGTGCCGGGGTTGTTGCAGCCGGAAGGGTACATCCGGGCGATCTTCGACCGACAGATTCCGCCCTTGTCGGAGGAGCAGTTCGAGCGACAGGTAGCCGCACGGCAGGAACGGCAGCGGCTGCTGGACGAGCGCCCGAACACCGCGTTCTCCTTCCTCATCGAGCAGGCCGTACTGGAACGCCGACTGGGAGGCAAAGAGGTGGCACGGGAGGTCATCGCCAACCTCTTGGAACACGGCACCCGCCGAAACGTCGAGATCCTCGTCATGCCCCTCCGGCAGGAGGATCACTCCGGCGTCGACGGCCAGATGTACCTCGCTGAACGTGACAATCACCAGTGGGTCGGTTACGTCGAGGGCCACGGCAGCAGCACCCTCCTGGCGGAGCCGAAATTGGTGAGTTCCATGCTCCAGCGCTATGGGAAGATGCGCTCACAGGCCCTGAGTCGTATGGCCACGGTGGACCTGCTGAGGGAGATGCAAGGAGCGCTATGAGCACCGAACTGGCCTGGTTCAAGAGCAGCTACAGCGGCAGTGGCGGCGGCAACTGCCTCGAAGTCGCCGTGCGCCCCGAAGCGGTCCACGTTCGCGACTCCAAGGACAAGAGCATCCGTCCCCTCACCGTCACACCATCCGCCTGGACGGCGTTCACCGCACTCGCGGCGGGCTCGGCCGCGCACGGCTGAGGCCACGTCGTACACGAAGTTCGCGGCGGGCACGGGAGTTGGTTCCCCGTGCCCGCCTTTTGTCTGTGCCCGTTGTCCGTGCCCCATGATTCACTGCCTCCGACGGCCATCACAGGCAAGCGCCCGAAGGGACTCCCACCCGTGCCCCATGCAGTCGATCAGTCGTTCCTGGCACTCCCCCTACGCGCCCTGGCCGACGCCGCGCTCGCCCGTGCCCGGGCCCTCGGTGCCGAGCACGCGGACTTCCGGTTCGAGCGGGTGCGGAGCGCCTCCTGGCGGCTGCGGGACGCGAAGCCGGCCGGGTCGTCGGACACGACGGATCTGGGGTACGCGGTACGGGTGGTGCACGGCGGGACCTGGGGGTTCGCGTCCGGGGTGGATCTGACGATGGACGCCGCCGCGAAGGTCGCCTCGCAGGCCGTGGCGATGGCCAAGCTGTCGGCGCAGGTCATCAAGGCCGCCGGGTCCGACGAGAGGGTCGAGCTGGCCGACGAGCCGGTGCACGCGGAGAAGACCTGGGTCTCGTCGTACGGGATCGACCCCTTCGCCGTCCCCGACGAGGAGAAGTCCGCGCTGCTGGCGCAGTGGAGCGCGCGGCTGCTGGCGGCCGACGGGATCAACCATGTCGACGCCTCGCTGCTCGCCGTGCACGAGAACAAGTTCTACGCGGACACCGCCGGGACCGTGACCACCCAGCAGCGGGTCCGGCTGCATCCGTCGCTGACGGCGGTGTCGGTCGACGAGTCCAGCGGAGAGTTCGACTCGATGCGGACGCTGGCGCCGCCGGCCGGGCGCGGCTGGGAGTACGTGACGGGCACCGGCTGGGACTGGGACGACGAGCTGGCGCGCATCCCGGAGCTGCTCGCCGAGAAGATGCGGGCGCCCAGCGTCGAGGCGGGCGTCTACGACCTGGTGGTGGACCCCTCCAACCTGTGGCTGACCATCCACGAGTCCATCGGGCACGCCACCGAGCTGGACCGCGCGCTCGGCTACGAGGCCGCCTACGCCGGTACGTCCTTCGCCACCTTCGACAAGCTCCACAAGCTGCGGTACGGCTCCGAGCTGATGAACGTCACCGGTGACCGCACCGCCGAGCACGGTCTGGCGACCATCGGGTACGACGACGAGGGCGTGGAGTGCCAGAGCTGGGACCTGGTGCGGGACGGGACGCTCGTCGGCTATCAACTCGACCGCCGTATCGCGAGGTTGACCGGTCTCGGGCGGTCCAACGGCTGTGCGTACGCCGACTCCCCCGGGCATGTGCCGGTGCAGCGGATGGCGAACGTGTCGCTGCGGCCGGACCCGGCGGGCATGTCCACCGAGGACCTGATCGGCGGGGTCGACCGGGGGATCTACGTGGTCGGGGACCGGTCGTGGTCCATCGACATGCAGCGCTACAACTTCCAGTTCACCGGGCAGCGGTTCTTCCGGATCGAGAACGGGCGGATCACCGGACAGCTGCGGGACGTCGCCTACCAGGCCACGACCACCGACTTCTGGGGGTCCATGGCGGCCTTGGGCGGGCCGCAGACGTACGTCCTCGGCGGCGCCTTCAACTGCGGCAAGGCCCAGCCGGGCCAGGTCGCCGCGGTCTCGCACGGCTGCCCGTCGGCCCTCTTCAAGGGCGTCAACATCCTCAACACCACGCAGGAGGCCGGTCGATGAGCGCCCGTGACAGCAAGGCCCACAAGCCCCACGAGATCGTCGAGCGGGCCCTCGGACTCTCCCGCGCCGACGGCTGTGTGGTGATCGCCGACGAGTACTCGACGGCGAACCTGCGCTGGGCGGGCAACGCGCTGACCACGAACGGGGTCACCCGGGGCCGGTCGGTGACCGTCGTCGCCCTGGTCGACGGCAAGGAGGGCACCGCCTCCGGGGTGGTGTCGCGGTCGGCGGTCACCGCCGAGGAGCTGGAGCCGCTGGTGCGGGCCGCCGAGGCCGCCGCGCGCGGCGCGGGACCCGCCGAGGACGCGCAGCCGCTGATCACGGGCGTGGAGCACTCCCCCGACTTCACGGACGCGCCCGCCGAGACCTCCTCCGCCGTGTTCGCCGACTTCGCGCCGGCGCTCGGCGAGTCCTTCGCCCGCGCGCGTGCGGGCGGCCGGGAGCTGTACGGCTTCGCCAACCACGAGCTGGTCTCCAGCTATCTCGGTACGTCCACCGGACTGCGGCTGCGGCACGACCAGCCGAACGGAACGCTGGAGCTGAACGCCAAGTCGCCGGACCGCAAGCGCTCGGCGTGGGCGGGGCGCTCCACCCGGGACTTCAAGGACGTCGACCCGGCGGCCCTGGACGCCGAGCTGGCCGTACGGCTGGGCTGGGCCGAGCGGCGGGTGCCGCTGCCGGCGGGGCGGTACGAGACGCTGCTGCCGCCGACGGCCGTGGCGGATCTGCTGATCTACCAGATGTGGTCGGCGTCGGCGCGGGACGCGGCCGAGGGCAGGACCGTGTTCAGCAAGCCCGGCGGTGGCACCCGGATCGGCGAGCGGCTGACCGAGCTGCCGCTGAGCCTGCGCAGCGACCCGAACGAGCCGGGCCTGGAGTCCGCGCCGTTCGTGCTGGCCCACTCCTCCGGCGGCGACAGCTCGGTCTTCGACAACGGGCTGCCGCTGGGGGCGACGGACTGGATCAGCCGGGGCGAGATCGCGCGTCTGCCGACCACCCGGCACAGCGCCGGCCTGACCGGGCTGCCGGTGGTGCCGACGATCGGCAATCTGATCCTGGACGGCGGTGACGACCGCTCCCTGGAGGAGATGGTCGCGAACACCGGGCGCGGGCTGCTGCTGACCTGCCTGTGGTACATCCGCGAGGTGGACCCGGCGACGCTGCTGCTGACCGGGCTGACCCGGGACGGCGTCTACCTCGTGGAGAACGGCGAGGTCACGGGCGAGGTCAACAACTTCCGGTTCAACGAGTCGCCGGTCGACCTGCTCGGCCGGGCCACCGAGGCGGGGCGGACCGAGAAGACGCTGCCGCGCGAGTGGAGCGACTACTTCACCAGGGCGGCGATGCCCGCGCTGCGGGTGCCGGATTTCAATATGAGTTCTGTCAGCCAGGGCGTATAACCTCGTACCTGATTCACCTGGTGCGACCCGATCGAGGAGACACGAGAACCGTGACGGACATCGTCGACGAGCTGAAGTGGCGAGGGCTGTTCGCCCTGTCCACCGACGAGGACGCCTTGCGCAAGGCGCTCGCGGACGGTCCTGTCACGTTCTATTGCGGTTTCGACCCGACCGCGCCGTCCCTGCACGTCGGGCATCTGGTGCAGGTGCTCACGGTGCGCCGGCTCCAGCAGGCCGGGCACCGGCCGCTGGCGCTGGTCGGCGGCGCGACGGGTCTGATCGGCGACCCCCGCCCGACGGCGGAGCGCACACTGAACGACCCGGAGACGGTCGCGGGCTGGGTCGGCAGGCTGCGCGCCCAGATCGAGCCGTTCCTGTCCTTCGAGGGCGAGAACGCGGCCGTCATGGTCAACAACCTCGACTGGACCGAGGGCCTGTCCGCCATCGAGTTCCTGCGGGACATCGGCAAGCACTTCCGCGTCAACAAGATGCTGACGAAGGACTCCGTCGCCCGGCGGCTGGAGTCCGACCAGGGCATCAGCTACACCGAGTTCAGCTACCAGATCCTCCAGGGCATGGACTTCCTCCAGCTCTACCGGAGGCACGGCTGCACACTCCAGCAGGGCGGCAGCGACCAGTGGGGCAACCTCACGGCCGGCCTGGACCTGATCCACCGCCTGGAGCCCGGTGTGGAGGCGCACGCGCTGGCCACCCCGCTGATGACCAAGGCGGACGGCACCAAGTTCGGCAAGACCGAGGGCGGCGCCGTCTGGCTCGACCCGGAGATGACGACGCCGTACGCGTTCTACCAGTTCTGGCTGAACGTGGACGACCGCGACATCACCCGGTACATGCGGATCCTGTCCTTCAAGTCCCGTGCGGAGCTGGAGGAGTTGGAGGCGCAGACCGAGGAGCGGCCGCAGGCGCGGGCCGCGCAGCGGGCGCTGGCCGAGGAGCTGACGACGCTGGTGCACGGCCCGGAGCAGACGGCCGCGGTGATCGCCGCCTCCCGTGCGCTGTTCGGGCAGGGCGAGCTGGCGGAGCTGGACGAGAAGACGCTGGCGGCGGCGCTGTCCGAGCTGCCGCACGCGAAGGTCGCCGGGCTGGCGCCCGTCGTGGATCTCCTCGCCGAGGTCGGGCTGGTGCCCAGCAAGTCCGCGGGGCGGCGGACCGTGAAGGAGGGCGGGGCGTACGTGAACAATGTGAAGGTCACCGCCGAGGACGCCGTTCCGGCGTCGGAGGACCTCATTCACGGGCGGTGGCTGGTGCTGCGGCGGGGCAAGAGGAATCTGGCGGCGGTCGAGGTCGTCGGGGCCTAGACGCCGTCGGGGGCGCGGGGATCTGGCGGCTGCCACCTCGTCGTGGTTGCTCGCGCAGTTCCCCGCGCCCCTTCGGGGCGCGTCCTGGGCTCAGGTGCGCTGCTTCCTCTTGCCCAGGGTCGCCATGTAGGCCATGTCGCCGAGGGCGACGATGATGATCGCGGCGACGAGCTGGAAGATGTGGCGGCTCCAGTCGATACCGGCGGTCTCCTCGACGCCGAAGCCGCGGGCGACGGCGTTGCCGACGATCGCGCCCAGCATGCCGAAGATCGTCGTCAGCCAGAGCGGGCTGTGCTGCTTGCCCGGGAGGATCGCCTTGGCCAACAGGCCGAGGATGAATCCCACGATGATCGCCCACAACCAGCCCATGGCTGCCTCCTCGTACGGCTCGACGTGAGCAGTACGCCCAGTGTCGGCCCGCCCGCGGTACGCCGCATGTCGGGCACGGCCGTACGCGGCGCGGCGCATCTCCTCCACTCTCCGTGGAAGGTGACCCGGTCTCGTAGGCGGCGCAGACGCGGCGTAACGTGGAGCCTGTCCTGACCGTGTTCCGTGGAGCGGGCACGGACGGGCACGGGCCGGGGAGCGTCCGATACAGGCGGGTGGTGGAACGTGATGCGGAAGCAGCAGAACGTCGAGGTCTTCCGGATCACGGGCGCCCGGCAGGGCCTCGCCGACGACGTCCGCGCCCGGCAGCGTCGCTACATCATCTCGATGTCCGTACGCACCCTCGCGGTGATCGCCGCCGCGACCCTCTGGAACGTCGAACGGCACGTCGCGGTCGTCGCACTGGTGCTCGGCGCGGTGCTGCCGTACATCGCCGTGGTGATCGCCAACGCGGGCCGGGAGAACGCGCCCTCGCTGCCGTCGACGTTCGTACGGGCCCCCATGCGGCCGATGATCACGCCGTCCGCGGAACCCTTCCCGGAAGACGCGGCGGCCGATCCCGCGGACGGTCGGCGCAGTGAGCCGCGCGAGCGGGCCTGAGCACCGGGGATGTCCGCGAAGCGGAATCCGGCCACCCGCCAAGCTCAAGAAATGCTCAGATCAATCATGTAGTTCCTGTGCCGGGCAGAGGCCTACCCGTGACATACTTCGTACGCGCTCCGCATCCCCCGTCGGAGCGACAGACCGACGCCGGGCAGCTCCCCCCGTGGCTGCTCGGCGTCGCCTTTTCTCCGGTTCTCTCCGGCTGGATCCGTGCCGCTAGGGTCGACGGATGAACATCCTCGACGTCCCCGGCTCCGACCCCTCCTCCCCCATCTGCTCGGCCAAGGGCTGCCGTGCGGACGCGGTCTGGGTACTCGCCTGGAACAACCCGAAACTGCACACGCCGGAGCGGCGCAAGACGTGGCTCGCGTGCGAGGAGCACCGGGAGCATCTGTCCCAGTTCCTGGGGGTGCGGGGATTCCTGAAGGACGTGGTGAAGTTGGACGACTGGGAGGAACCCGCGCCAGAAGGGTCCTAGGGCCGCCCCAGGTCGTGTCCGCTCAGCCCCCGATCGCCGACATCGGCCGGTCCGGCTGCACGAAGGACGGGTCGTCCAGGCCGGCGCCCGCCTTCTTGCCCCACATCGCCAGGCGCCAGATCCGGGCGATCTCCTCGTCCGGGGCGCCCGAGCGCAGCGCGGCGCGCAGGTCGGTCTCCTCGCGGGCGAAGAGGCAGGTGCGGACCTGGCCGTCGGCGGTGAGACGGGTGCGGTCGCAGGCCGAGCAGAAGGGGCGGGTGACGGAGGCGATGACACCCACGCGGTGGGGGCCGCCGTCCACGACCCAGCGCTCCGCCGGGGCCGAGCCGCGCTCGTCCTTGCCCTCGTGGGTGAGGTCGAAGCGGGTACGCAGGGAGGTCAGGATGTCGCCGGCCGTGACCATGCCGTCGCGCTTCCAGCCGTGCTGGGCGTCCAGGGGCATCTGCTCGATGAACCGCAGCTCGTAGTCGTGCTCGACGGCCCAGGCCAGGAGGTCCGGGGCCTCGTCGTCGTTGAGGCCCGGCATCAGGACGGAGTTGACCTTGACGGGGGTCAGGTCCGCGTCGCGGGCGGCTTCGAGGCCTTCGAGGACGTCCTTGAGGCGGTCCCGGCGGGTGAGGGCCTTGAAGACGTCCGGGCGGAGGGTGTCCAGGGAGACGTTCACCCGGTCCAGGCCGGCCGCCTTCAGGGCCTTCGCCGTACGCCTGAGGCCGATGCCGTTGGTGGTGAGGGACATCTGCGGACGGGGGGCGAGGGCCGCCACCCGCTCCACGATGCCGACCAGACCGGGGCGCAGCAGGGGTTCACCACCGGTGAAGCGGACCTCCTCGATGCCCAGGGTGCGGACGGCTATGTCTATGAGACGGACGATCTCGTCGTCGTCGAGCAGGTCGGGCTTGGCCAGCCACTGCAGGCCCTCCTCGGGCATGCAGTACGTACAGCGCAGATTGCAGCGGTCGGTCAGCGAGACCCTGAGGTCGGTGGCCACTCGGCCATAGGTGTCGATGAGCACGTGGGCCCCCTCCCGCGTCAGACCATGGGTTGTCGAATCGGTGGTTCTCGAGTCAGTGGTTGCCGAACACCTGCGAGCCTACGTGACCGCGCCGACAACATCACGGGCCCGATCCCACGAGACACGGCGCGGGGCCGCCGTAGGGATCTACGACGGCCCCGCGCGAAGCCGGTGTCGAGGTCTCGGTGCTCAGTGCGCTCCGGTACCGGTGAGGGAGCGGACCTCCAGCTCGGCGTACTTGGCCTCGTCGGGCTTCTCCTTGGACAGGACCGTGCCGAGGAAGCCCATGAGGAAGCCGAACGGGATGGAGATGATGCCCGGGTTCTTCAGCGGGAACCAGGCGAAGCCGACGTCCGGGAACATCGCCTTGGGGTCGCCGGAGACGACGGGCGAGAAGAGCACCAGGCCGACGGCGACGATCAGACCGCCGTAGATCGACCACAGCGCGCCCTGGGTGGTGAACTTCTTCCAGAAGAGGCTGTAGAGGATCGTCGGCAGGTTGGCGGAGGCCGCGACCGCGAAGGCGAGGGCGACGAGGCCGGCGACGTTCAGGTCGCGGGCGAGGGCGCCGAGGCCGATGGAGACGATGCCGATGGCGACGGTCGCCCAGCGGGCCGCGCGGACCTCCTCGGCGCCGGAGGCCTGTCCCTTGCGGATGACGTTGGCGTAGATGTCGTGCGCGAAGGAGGACGAGGACGCCAGGGTGAGGCCGGCGACCACGGCGAGGATCGTCGCGAAGGCCACCGCCGAGATGGTGGCCAGCAGGATCGCGCCCCAGGCCGAGTCGACGCCGCCGAGATGCAGGGCGAGCAGCGGGGCCGCCGTGTTGCCCGACGGGTTGGAGGCGATGATCTCGTCCTGGGAGATCAGCGCGGCGGCGCCGAAGCCGAGGGCGATGGTCATCAGGTAGAAGCCGCCGATGATGCCGATGGCCCAGTTCACGGACTTACGGGCGGCCTTGGCGTTGGGCACCGTGTAGAAGCGGATCAGGATGTGCGGCAGACCGGCGGTGCCGAGGACCAGGGCGATGCCGAGGGAGATGAAGTCCAGCTTGGAGGTGCCGGTGGCGCCGTACTGCAGGCCGGGCTCCAGGAAGGCGGCGCCCTTGCCGCTGTTCTCGGCGGCGGTGCCGAGCAGATCGGAGATGTTGAAGTTGAACTTCAGCAGCACCAGGAACGTAATGAGGAGCGTGCCGCCGATGAGCAGGACGGCCTTCACCATCTGGACCCAGGTGGTGCCCTTCATACCGCCGATGGAGACGTAGACGATCATCAGCAGACCGACGAGGGCCACGATGAGGATCTTGCCCGCGTCGGAGGTGATGCCGAGGAGCAGGGAGACGAGGACGCCCGCGCCCGCCATCTGGGCCAGCAGGTAGAAGATCGAGACGACGATCGTGGAGGTACCCGCGGCGGTACGCACGGGGCGCTGGCGCATGCGGTACGCGAGGACGTCGCCCATGGTGTAGCGGCCGGAGTTCCGCAGCGGCTCGGCGACCAGCAGCAGGGCGACCAGCCAGGCGACCAGGAAGCCGATGGAGTAGAGGAAGCCGTCGTAGCCGAAGAGGGCGATGGCGCCCGCGATACCGAGGAACGACGCGGCGGACATGTAGTCGCCGGAGACCGCGAGGCCGTTCTGGAAGGCGCTGAACTGGCGGCCGCCCGCGTAGAAGTCGGCGGCGTCCTTGGTCTGGCGGCCGGCCCAGACGGTGATGCCGAGGGTCGCGAGGACGAACAGCGCGAACAGGGTGATGATCAGCGGCCGGTGCTCGCTGGCCTCGTTGGCCGCGAGGATCGTCTGCGTTGCGGGGCTCATGCGCCGCCCTCCATCCGGGACTTGATCGCCTCGGCCTTGGGGTCGAGCTTCGCGGCTGCGTGCCGCGAGTACCACCAGGCGATGAGGAACGTGGTGACGAACTGGGCGACGCCGAAGACGAAGGCGACGTTGATGTTGCCGAAGAGCTTGGTGCCCATGAAGTCGCCCGCGTAGTTGGAGAGCAGGACGTACAGCAGGTACCAGGCGATGAAGGCCACGGTCAGCGGGAAGGCGAACGAGCGGTAGGAGCGGCGCAGTTCGGCGAACTCCGCGCTCTCATGGACCGCGGTGAACTCCTCGGGTGAGGGGAGGTGATGTTCGGCCTTCGCGGGGGGCGGTGCGTCGGTTGCCACGGAGTCTCCTCGCGTCTGAGCCGCGGTCGCGACGGTGGACGGTGCCTTTTCCGCCGTCGGATCGGGGGACGGGCTGGGTACGGACATCGGGTCGGCTCTGTTCCTTCGGTGACGGGTGCACGATCGTGCTCGGGCTCCCTGCTCAACGTCACGGCGGCGCGTGAGGACCGGTTCAACCGTGCGTGTTTCTTTCGAAAACCGATTCGGAAGCACTGCGGAGGCCGGGGCGGAAGTGGCCGGGAAGTGCGGTGACTTCGAGGGTTACCCCTCTACTTCGGCCGACCGCCCATGAAGTCATTGCTGGCCGGTGACGACCAGGGATAGCTTCGGGCTGCACCACCAACGTCATGTACCTGCCCAGGCACCCGTATGCCCCGGGCCGGTTTCTTTGAGGATGATGTGGAGATCCCATGGCTCATCTGCGCTCCAGACGACAGCTCGCACTCGCCGTGCCGGTCGTCCTGTCGCTGACCGCCTCGCTCGGTTTCCTGCCGGGTGTCGCCTCGGCGACCCCGCTCGCGGAGACCACCGCCGCGACCGCAAAGGGCCCGAACCTCTCGTACGTCGTGAACACGAAGACGGACAAGGGCACGATCGCCAGGGTGCAGAAGGCGATAACCGAGGCCGGCGGTCAGGTCGTCATCACGTACGACAAGATCGGCGTGATCGTGGTCCACTCGACCGACCCGGCGTTCGGCGCGACGATCCGCGCGGTGCGCGGCGTGCAGTCCGCCGGTGCCACCCGGACCTCGCCGCTGACCCCGGCCGGTACGACGGACCTGGGCGCCGTCGACATGCTGACGGACGCGGAGGCCGCGAAGGTGAAGGCCGCCTCGGCGGACATCCCCGACGCCGAGCCCCTCGAGGCCGACCAGTGGGACCTGCGGACGATCGGCGCCGACAAGGCCGCGAAGATCAACGACGGCAGCGAGGACGTCACGGTCGCCGTGATCGACACGGGCGTCGACGACACCCACCCGGACCTCGCGCCGAACTTCTCCAAGTCCCAGTCCGCCAACTGCGACGGCGGCGTCGCGGACACCAGCGAGGGCGCCTGGCGTCCGTACACCGCGAACGACTACCACGGCACGCACGTCGCCGGTGAGATAGCCGCGGCGCGCAACGGCGTCGGTGTCGCCGGTGTCGCGCCGGGTGTGAAGGTCTCCGGAATCAATGTGACCGACCGGGTCAGCGGCCTCTTCTACGCGGAGAGCGTCGTCTGCGCGTTCGTGTTCGCCGCCGACAAGGGCGTGGAGATCACGAACAACAGCTACTACGTCGACCCGTGGCTCTACAACTGTGTCGACGACCCGGACCAGGAAGCCATCGTCGACGCGGTGAACCGCGCGCAGAAGTACGCCACCAACAAGGGCACCCTGCACCTGGCCTCGGCGGGCAACTCCAACCACGACCTGGCCTCCGACGCGATCCTGGACGCGTCCAGCCCGAACGACACCACCCCGGTCGAGCGCACCATCGACCCGAGCGAGTGCCTCGACGTGCCGACCCAGCTGGACGGCATCGTCACGGTCAGCGCGACGGGCGTGAAGAACGAGAAGTCGTACTACTCCACGTACGGCAACGGTGTGGTCGACATCGCGGCGCCGGGCGGCGACGCCCGCTACCAGATCCCGGACACGCCGTCGAAGAACGGCCGCATCCTGTCCACGATGCCGAACGGCGGCTACGGCTACCTCCAGGGCACGTCGATGGCGTCGCCGCACGCCGCCGGTGTCGCCGCGCTGCTGAAGTCCACGCACCCGTGGGTGTCCGCGCAGGGGCTGCAGAAGCTGCTGAAGGGCCAGGCGGACGCGCAGGCCTGCCCGACGTCGTACGACCAGAACGGCGACGGCGTGCAGGACGCGGTGTGCGAGGGCGACGCGAACGTGAACGGTTTCTTCGGGTTCGGCATCGTCAACGCCCTGAAGGCCGTCAAGTAGCCCTTCCCGGCGAACACGTTGGTGGCTGTGGCCGAGCAGGGATCGTTCTCGTAGTTCTCGTACTTCTCGTACGAGGCTGAAGGGCCGGGCGGTGTCACACCGCCCGGCCCTTCCGTTGCATAGTCCCGTCATGAGGACAACGGAAGACGCGTGGGCGGCGCTCGGTGGCGATCCCGCGCCGCTGTCGAGGGTTTCGACCGTCGTACGGGACGGGGTGCTGGACGCCCGGCTGCCGGTACGGGAGCTGGCGCGGGCCTGTGTGACGGTGTGCGCGCTGGCCGCGGCCGAGCTGGGGGCGCGGCGGGCCGGGCTCGCGGAGGTGCCCCGGGTGCGGGTGGACGACGGGTCGGTCGGCACGGCGTTCGTCAGTGAACGGCATCTGCTGGTCGACGGGCGGGCCCCGGTGACCTTCGCGCCGCTGTCGCGGTTCTGGCGGACGGCGGACGGGTGGGTGCGGACGCACGCCAACTATCCGCACCACCGGGAGCGGCTGCTGTCCGCGCTGGGCGTGTCCGGCGCCGAGGTGCCCGCGGTCGAGGCGGCGCTCGCCGAGCGGTCCGCGCGGGAGGTCGAGGAAGCGGTGTACGCGGCCGGGGGTCTGGCCGTGGCGCTGCGGACGCCCGGGGAATGGGCCGCGCACGAGCAGGCGCGAGCGGTGGCGGCCCGGCCGCTGATCCACCACGAGCGGCTGGACACGGCGTACGCGCGCGTGCTCCCGCCCCTGCCCTCGGCCGAGGCGCTGTTGTCGCCCGCCGCCGGGTTGCGGGTCCTGGACCTGACCCGGGTCATCGCGGGCCCGGTCGCCACCCGCACCCTCGCCCTGCTGGGCGCGGACGTGCTGCGGGTCGATCCGCCGGGCATGCCCGAGATCCTCGACCAGCACGCCGACACGGGCTTCGGGAAGCGGTCGGCGGCCCTCGATCTGGCGGCGGACCCCGGGGCGTTCGAGGCGCTGCTCGCCGAGGCCGACGTCGTCGTCACCGGATACCGGCCGGGTGCGCTGGACCGGTTCGGGCTGTCGGCCGAGGCACTGGTCGACCGGCGTCCCGGACTGATCGTGGCGCAGCTCTCGGCCTGGGGCGCGGACGGGCCGTGGGCCGGGCGGCGGGGGTTCGACAGTCTGGTGCAGGTGGCGACGGGGATCGCGGCGGTCGAGGGTACGGCGGACCGGCCGGGCGCGCTGCCCGCGCAGGCACTCGACCACGGCACGGGCTATCTGCTGGCGGCGGCCGTCCTCAGAGCGCTCACCGAGCAGGCGGAGCAGGGATACAGCCGGGCCGTGCGGCTGTCGCTGGCCCGGACGGCGGCCTGGCTGACGGGCGGGATCGAGCGGGCCCCGGGCCGGGGCGAGGCTCCCGGCCCGCCGGACGCCTGGCTCGCCGAACGGGACAGCCCTCTCGGCCGGCTGCGGTACGCGCGGTCGCCGGTGTCCTTCGAGGGCGGGCCGGCCGACTGGGCGCGGGGGCCGGGGCGTTGGGGCACGGACGAGCCGCGCTGGCGTTGAGTCGGCGGGCCCGCCGGGCCGTACGTATGGGTGGAATGTCGAACTGCCAGTTGGTTTCCGGCACTTGCCCAGGTCTGGTGCGACTGGTGAACTTTTCGGGGTGAGCCTGACGGGACGGACGGCGAAGGAGACGGAAGCGAGCGCGGAGACGGAAGCGAGCGCGGAGACGGGAGCGGGGGCGGAGGCCGACGAGCCGCAGGAGCGTGCCGGGGAGCGGACCGGGTGGACCGGGGGCGGGGCCGGCCGGGCCGTCGTGGTGCTGGTCCTGGTGGCCGTGGGCGCGCTGATACCCCTGTTCGGGCCGCGGGTCGCGCTGGACGGCACGGGTGAGGCCGGGGCCCCCGGGGCGGGTGGGATCGCGCTGTTGCGGGCGGTGCTGCTGGCCGCGCTGTGTGTGCCGGTGGGCGAACTGTTCGTGGCGTGGCTGGCCCGGCGGACACCGGGCGGGCCACGTCCGGGGGTGGCGGCGCCGCGGAGCTGGGCGGCGGGGGCGGCCGGGGCCGGGTTCCTGGCCTCGCTGGGCCTGGCCTCGGTCGTGGCCACGGGCAATCTGGTGCCGGACTCCCCCGCCGACCTGGACGTGGGCGGCCTCTACGAGACCCGGGACGGCAGACTCGCCCTCCTGGAGGTCAACGCCTTCGCGGCGGCCGGTCTGCTCGCGCTCTCCCGCCGCCCGGCCGCCCAGGCGCTCCCCCTGGCCGCGATCGCCGTCGCGGAGGCACTGCGCGCCCACCCCGGCACCGAGTACGACCCCCTCGTCGGCACCGGTCTGACCCTGGTGCACCTGATGTGCGCGGCCCTGTGGGCGGGCGGACTCCTCCACGTCCTGCGGACGCTGCGCACGCGCGCGTGGCGGTCGTCGGAGGCGGGCGCCGCGCTGTTGGGCCTCTACGCGCGCGTGGCCGCCGTTCTGCTCGCCGCCGTCACCGCCACCGGGGTGTGGAGCACACTGCGCCGGATGCCACCGGGCACGGTCCTCGACCAGCTGACCGAGACGGCGTACGGCCGCGCCCTGCTCGCCAAGGTCCTCCTCGTGGCCGCCGTCGCCGCCCTCGCCCTCTGGGCCCGGCTGCGGCTGCGCGGCACGACCGGCGACCCGCTCGGCGCCTGCGCTCCCGCGCGCGCGGAGGTGGCGGTGCTCGGCCTGGTCGTCGCGGTGTCGGCGCTGCTCACGGCGCTGCCGGTACCGATCCGCTGGTGAGCGGGGTCCCGGCTCCCCGGCCGGGTCCCTCGGCGAGGGTGCCGAGGACACCCCGGACCAGCAGGTACTGGGCCGCCAGATAGGTGAGCATGATCCACAGATCGGGGCGCGGCGGCTGCGGCCACCCGGCCACGCCGGTCGCGATGAGCAGGTCCGACACCATGAAGAGCGCGCCGCCGAGGCCCGCGACGAGTCCCAGCCGGGTGGCGGACCACGCCATCGCGGTCAGCAGGGCGCTGTATCCGGCGACGGGGAGCCGCAGCTCCGCCGGCAGACCGGGCCAGAGACTCGTGACGGCGGCGACCAGGGCGAGGGCGTAGACGAGGGCGCGGGCGACGCCGGGCGCGAGTCGCTCGGGCTTCCCGGCTCCCCCGGGCCTCGCGGATCTCCCGGCTCTCGCGAAGAGCACGAGGTAGCAGACGTGCCCCACCGCGAAGGAGCCCATCCCGGCGAGGAAGGCGGGCTCCGCGCCGGAGAGGAGCAGTACGTCGCCGCCCCAGCCGAACAGCAGTGCGGCGAGCAGTGGTCGAGGGGCGCCGCGTGTGTAGGCGTGGGCCGCGAGCAGGGGCATCAGCAAGGGCTTGGCGACGGTGTGCCCGGTGTCGGACCCCACGGCGAGGGAGCCGAGGTCGACGGCGGCGGCGACCCCGAAGGCGACGAGGAACGCGGAGCGGAGTGCGGGGCGGAGGGCGGGGCCCCGGTCCGGCTTCACGCGACGGTTCCCGTGGTGGCGGCCGGAGCGGTGGGATCGGCCGTCTCCACGGCCTCCCCGGTCGCCGCCGGCCGCGCGGGCTGCCAGCCGGGGCCGCCGAGGACCCGTCCCGCGCGCTCGCCCCAACTGCTCGCCCTCTTCAGGTCCTTGGCGATGGCCGCGTACTCGTGGGTGGCGACCCGCAGCGGGTTGTATGTGTCGATGTTCTTCGTCAGGCCGTACACCGGCCGTTCGGTCTCCTCGACGAACGAGCCGAAGAGCCGGTCCCAGACGATGAGGATGCCGCCGAAGTTGCGGTCCAGGTAACCGCCCTGGGAGGCGTGGTGGACCCGGTGGTGCGAGGGCGTGTTGAAGACGAACTCGAAGGCGCGGGGCAGCTTCCCGATGCGCTCGGTGTGGATCCAGAACTGGTAGACGAGGTTGGCCGAGGAGCAGAAGGCGAGCGCGGCCGGGTGCACTCCGAGGGCGATGAGCGGGAGGTAGAAGGGCCACACGGTCCAGGTCGTCCAGGGCTGCCGCAGGGCGGTGGTGAGGTTGAACTTCCGGCTGGAGTGGTGCACGACGTGGCAGGCCCAGAGGATCCGGATCACGTGGTGGCCGCGGTGCGACCAGTAGTAGAAGAAGTCCTGCGCGAGCAGCATCAGCGGGACCGTCCACCACAGGACGGGGACGCGCAGCGGGGTCAGTTCGTGGACCGCCGTGTAGATCGCGACGATCGGGATCTTCCAGAGGAAGTCGAAGGCGAGACTCCCGAGGCCCATGCCGACGCTCGTCGCGGCGTCCTTCGTCTCGTACCCCGCGGCATCGTCGTCCGGATGGATCCGGACGCTGATCACCTCGATCACGGTGAGCAGCACGAAGGCGGGTATCGACCACAGCACGACATCGGGCAGGTTCGGCATGGGGGCACGGTAGATCCGCTGGTGGGCGAGGGCTAGACGTTGTTACTGACAAGTATTTCCGGCGGTACGCGCTTGCTTCTTGGCGCTGTCCGCCAAAGCGGGGAGCCGGGAGTGAACTGTCGCCCCGTCACTTGCCCGGCGCCACCGCCGGGTAACGAGCTGTCAGTCCCGGCCCGTATCCTCATGGACCATGCTCGAAGACCACACGACCGCAGCGTCGCAAGCGCCTTGGCCGGCCGCGTACCCCGAGGGGTACGCGGTCGTGGACGTGGAGACGACCGGGCTGGCCCGGGACGACCGGATAATCTCCGCGGCCGTGTACAGACTGGACGCGCGGGGCGAGGTCGAGGACCACTGGTACACGCTGGTGAACCCGGAGCGGGACCCGGGACCGGTGTGGATCCACGGGCTGACGAGCGATGTGCTCGAAGGGGCACCGCTCTTCAAGGAGATCGCCGAGGAGTTCTCGTCCCGGCTCGCGGACCGTGTCCTCGTCGCGCACAACGCGGTGTTCGACTGGTCGATGATCGCCCGGGAGTACGCGCGCGCGGAGACCGAGGCGCCGGTGCGGCAGCGGCTGTGCACGATCGCGCTGTCGAAGGAGCTGGGTCTGCCGCTGCCCAACCACAAACTGGAGTCGCTGGCGGCGCACTTCGGCGTCGTCCAGCAGCGGGCGCACCACGCGCTGGACGACGCCCGGGTGCTGGCGGAGGCCTTCCGGCCGAGTCTGCGGGTCGCCGCCGCGAGCGGCGTACGGCTGCCGCTGCACGAGTGCCGGCCGCTGACCGAGTGGCGGGACGGCGCCGCCACCGCGCCGCGGATCGGGCAGCAGGCGGGGCACGGCGGTGGTTACGGCGGCGGCTACAGCGGCTACCGGCCCACCAGTTGGCGGCCCTCGCGGAAGCGGCCCGCCTGTCCCTACCCCAACCCGGGGCGGTACGAGGACGGCAAGCCGCTCAAGCAGGGGATGCGGGTCGCCTTCTCCGGGGACACCTCCATCGAGCGCGACCTGCTGGAGGACCGCGCGATCGAGGCCGGGCTGCACGTCGCGACGAGTCTGTCCCGGGTGACCAGTCTGCTGGTGACCAACGACCCGGATTCGCACACGTCGAAGGTGGTCAGGGCCCGGCAGTACGGGACGCCGGTCGTGGACGAGGCGGGGTTCGGGCAGCTGCTCCGGGATGTGGAGCCCGCGGACGAGTGACCCGTACGGACGGGTGATTGCCGGGCGACTCGCCCGGCGTCCGCTCGCCCGCGCGGTGGCGACGGCTCACCCTGTGGCGCATGGCGAGATGCGAAGTTTGCGGCAATGACTACGGAATGACCTTCGAGGTCCACGCACAGGGCGCGATCCACGTCTTCGACTGCTTCTCCTGCGCGATCCACCGGATGGCCCCCATCTGCGAGCACTGCCGGGTGCAGATCATCGGCCAGGGCGTCGAGGTCGAGGGCCACTGGTACTGCGGGGCCCACTGCGCGCGGGCCGAGGGGAGGGCGGGGATCGTCGACAAGGTCTGAGGCTCCCGGAGCCGTGCGGGCCCCGCGGTCCCAGGGCCTCGTGGTCCGAGGGCCTGCGAGTACGCACCCGCCCGAACACGCCCCACGGCCGAGTTGTACGGTCGTGGGGTGTACCGCTTCCTGTTGTCCCGGCAGTGGGTGATCCTCACGCTGCTCGCTCTTCTCCTGGTCCCGACCATGGTCAGGCTGGGTGTTTGGCAGATGCATCGCTATGAGGAGCGCAGCGCGCGGAACCAGCTCGTCGCCGACGCGATGGCCGCGAAGCCGGTGCCCGTGGAGCGGCTGACCTCCCCCGGGCACACCGTCACCAGCGCCGAGCGCTATCGCACGGTGACCGCGAAGGGCCGGTTCGACACCGATGACGAGGTCGTCGTCCGCCGCCGGGTCAACGCCGACGACGAGGTCGGTTTCCATGTCCTGACCCCGTTCGTCCTCGACGACGGCAAGGTGCTGCTCGTCAACCGGGGCTGGATCCCCGCGGACGGGCCGAGCCAGACCGCGTTCCCCGAGATCCCCGCCCCGGCCGGCGGCGAGGTCACCGTCACCGGGCGGCTGATGCCCGACGAGACGACCGCGGCCAGCGGTATCAAGGACCTCCAGGGACTGCCCGACCGGCAGATCATGCTGATCAACAGCGAGCGGGAGGCGGACCGTCTCGGCGTCCAGGTGCTCGGCGGCTATCTCGCGCAGACGGCACCCGAGCCCAAGGGCGACACCCCGGAACAGCTCGACAGCCCCGGCAACGAGAACGCCGCGCTGAACTACGCCTACGCCCTGCAGTGGTGGCTCTTCGCCCTCGGTGTCCCCGTCGGTTACGTCATCCTCGTCCGCCGTGAGCGCCGCGACCGCGCGGAGGCGGAAGCCGCCGCCGCGGCGGCCGAGGACGAGAAGGAGACGGCGACCGCTTCGGCGTAGCCGGCCTCAGGTACGGGACCGGCCGTCGGCCGCGCGCTCCCGCCAGTACACGAACGTGCGTTCAGGCTCGGGGAGCAGGTCCCACGGGTGGCGTGTCATGTGGCGGCCGAGGCGTCTCAGGACGGGAGCGGCCTCGGTCGGGCGGTGGGCGCGGGTCAGGGCGAACGCGAGGATGTTGAGGTCGGTGACGGCCTCGGCGTGCGGTGCGCCGCCGGCGTCGAACCAGCTCCTGAGGGCCAGGTCGATCTCGTGGACGGCGCGGGGCTCGTTCCAGTTGCCGCCGCCCGAGCCGAGGGCGTCGAGGGGTGTCGCCTCCTGGCGGTGGGCCATCAGTTCGACGCGGGCCGCCACGGGGAGCAGGGCGAGCGGGGAACCGTGCGGTGCGCGGGCGGCCGCCTGCCAGGCGAAGTCCATCATGTCGGGGACCGTGCCATGGCCGCGCGGGGACAGATAGCGCAGGAGCCGGTGGTACGACGTCCGCAGCCAGGGGGCGCGGTCGACGGCCTCGGTCCAGACGGGGACCGCGTCCTTGACCGGTACGGCGCAGCCGTCCATCAGGGACAGCAGGGCCAGCCAGGGGGTGGGGTCCTCCGGGCAGGCCTCAGCGGCGCGGAGGCAGAGCCGTTCGGCGTGGCGGACGGCGGTGTGGCCGGTGCCGGGGGTGCGGTGGGACTCGACGAAGGCGCGCAGGGTGAGGGCGTCGCCGTCGTCCGGGCGGTCGGTGGTCCAGCGTTGCGGGACGGCCGTGGGGAGGTGCCGGGCGAGTACGGCGACGCGGTGGGCTCGGCGGTCCCAGTCGCGGCCGGTGGCGCGCAGGAGGGTGGCGACCGGTTCCCATGAGGGGCGGGTGCGGCCCGCGCCGAGGCCGTGGAGCTGTGGGGCGGGGCGGAGTTCGGCGAGGGTTCGGTGCAGTGCGTCGTCGTCGAGTTCGGGGCGGATCAGGAGGGCGGGGCGGCGTCTCAGCATCTCAGCATCTCTGGATCCGGGGGTCGGAGTGGGGTGGGTTCGGGTGCGTTGTCGGGTGCGGGCGAGTGGGGGCTGCTCGCGCAGTTCCCCGCGCCCCTAAGAGCTTCAGGCCTCTGCGGGCCTGAAAAGCACGGGGCGCGTCCCCTGCTTTTCAGGGGCGTGGGGAACTGCGCGAGAAGCCCCACCGGGCCCGCACCCGACAACGCACCCCGGGCCGGCTCAGCAGGTGGCCGTGGCTCTCAGCAGCAGCGGCCCTCCGGGTGTTCCTCCCGGCGCAGGGTCCGGAGGATGTCGTACTCCCGCCGGGTCGGGACCGGTGCCGCCGGGTGGTGGCGGCGGTGGCGGTCGCAGTAGCGGTCGTACTCCGCTTCTCCGGTCAGCTCCCGCAGATACCAGCGGACGGTCCGCAGCCAGCGCCGGGGGGCCCGGCCGTAGGCGGCGGTGGTCATCGGCCCGCCCCCACCAGCTCCTTCTCGGAGCCCTCCTCGTCGATGCGGGACTCGACGTACGGGGCCTCGGTCGACGGGAGGGGGACCGGGGAGCGGACGGCGCGGACGCAGACGACGGCGCAGTTGATGAGGACGGTGAGGACCAGGAGCAGGAAGATCGCCATGATCACGCCGTCGACCGTGTTGTTGGTGACGATCGTGTGCATGTCGTCCATGTTCGTGGCGCCCGGCAGGAGTTCACCCTTGTCGATGGCCGCCGCGTACTTGTCGCGGAGGGCGAAGAAGCCGATGGCCGGGTTGTCGGAGAAGATCTTCTGCCAGCCGGCGGTGAAGGTGACGGCCACGTCCCAGGCGAGCGGGACACCGGTGACCCAGGCCCAGCGCAGCTTGCCGGACTTGATGAGCACGGTGGTGGTGACGGCCAGCGCGACCGCGGCGAGCAGCTGGTTGGCGATGCCGAAGAGCGGGAAGAGCTGCTTGATTCCGCCGAGGGGGTCGGTGACACCGGCGTAGAGGAAGTACCCCCAGGCGCCGACGACCAGGGCGCTGGTGATCCAGATGCCCGGCTTCCAGGTGACGCGGCCGATCGGCTTCCAGACGTTGCCCAGCATGTCCTGGAGCATGAAGCGGCCGACGCGGGTGCCGGCGTCCACCGTGGTGAGGATGAACAGGGCCTCGAACATGATCGCGAAGTGGTACCAGAAGGCCTTCATCCCGGCGCCGCCGAAGACCCCGGCGAAGATCTCCGACATGCCGACCGCCAGGGTCGGCGCACCGCCGGAGCGGCCGACGAGGGTCTCCTCCTCGACGGCCTTGGCCGCCGCCGTGAGCTGTTCGGGGGTGATGGTGAAGCCGAGGTTCTTGACCGCCTCGGCGGCCGTGTCGACGGTCGGGCCGAGCAGCGCCGCCGGGGAGTTCATGGCGTAGAAGAGGCCGGGTTCGAGGACGCACGCGGCGATCAGGGCCATCACGGCGACGAAGGACTCCGTGAGCATGGAGCCGTAGCCGATCATGCGGACCTGGGACTCCTTCTGGATCAGCTTCGGCGTGGTGCCGGAGGAGACCAGGGCGTGGAAGCCGGAGAGGGCGCCGCAGGCGATGGTGATGAAGAGGAAGGGGAAGAGGGAGCCCGCGAAGACCGGTCCGGCGCCCGTGTGCGCGAACTCGGTGACCGGTTCGGCGCGCAGGTTCGGCGCGGCGACCACGACACCGACGGCCATCAGGGCGATGGTGCCGACCTTCATGAAGGTGGAGAGGTAGTCGCGCGGGGCGAGCAGCATCCACACCGGGAGCACGGAGGCGACGAAGCCGTAGCCGACCAGGCAGAAGACCAGGGTCTCGGGGCTCCAGACGAAGTACTCGGCGAGCGAGGAGTCCTGGATCCAGCCGCCGCCGAGGATGGCCAGCAGCAGGAGGGCCACACCGATGAAGCTGGTCTCCACGACCCGGCCCGGACGCAGATAGCGCAGGTAGAAGCCCATGAAGAGGGCGATCGGGATGGTCATGGTGACCGAGAAGGTGCCCCAGGCGGACTCGGCGAGGGCGTTGACGACGACCATCGCGAGGACCGCGAGCAGGATGATCATGATGGCGAAGACACCGATCAGCGCGGCGGCGCCGCCCACCTTGCCTATCTCGTCACGGGCCATCTGGCCGAGGCTCTTGCCGTCCCGGCGCATGGAGAGGAAGAGGACGATCATGTCCTGGACCGCGCCCGCGAAGATCACGCCCGCGATGATCCAGATGGTGCCGGGCAGATAGCCCATCTGGGCCGCCAGGACCGGGCCGACCAGCGGGCCCGCGCCGGCGATGGCCGCGAAGTGGTGGCCGAACAGCACCCGCTTGTCGGTGGGGTGGTAGTCGACCCCGTCTTCGAGGCGTTCGGCCGGAGTGGCGCGGGTGTCGTCGACCTGGAGGACCTTGCGGGCGATGAACCGGGAGTAGAAGCGGTAACCGATCGCGTACGACCCGAGGGCCGCCATGAGCAGCCAGACAGCCGAGATCTCCTCGCCCCGGGAGAGGGCGAGCACGGCCCAGCCGATCGCACTGACGAGGGCGACGGCTATCCAGAGCGCGATCGATTTTGGTGACATACGGGATTTCTCCGGCGCCTCGGGACCGGAATCGGGCATGGCTGACGTAGACATGGCGGCTCCTGATTTCAACGGGTGTGCGGCAGAAGGGCGGGATGCGGCTCAGCGATGTCGGTCCGGGCGCGGCCCGTCCGGGCGGCGGTCCGGGCGACGTCGGTCCGTCAGCGCGTACGCGGCGAGCAGACAGAGGCCGCATCCCGGGACCCAGGCGAGCTGGTACCAGTAGAAGAACGGCGTGCCCGCGAGCCGTGGCTCCGCGGTGGCGTACCAGGGGACCCAGAGCAGTCCGGCGGCGGGGGCGAGGAGGAGGACGGCACTCGCGACGCGCCGTAGTCGCTGGTGAGCGCGGTGTCCCGTGGGGCGTGCCATGGCCGTTCTCCTCTCCCGATCGCTGTGGGTCTGTGCAAGAGTTGCCCACCCGGCGAATCCGGTTGACAGCGAATTTCAGAAGATTCCCCGAAGATTTCCCGCCGAGCCGTGTCCTCCGAACCGGCCGGCCGCGCAACCAACACGCGAGGGCCCAGGTACAGCCGGGCCCAGGCCCACCAAGGACGGTGACCCATGGCGGACGCTGCCATGACCGCGACGTTCCTCGCCGTGATCGGCGGAGCGTCGCTGCTCGCCGTCACCGCGCGCCGGCTGCGTCCCACCGACCGGCTGCCCTCGCTGGAGGGCTGGGCGCTCGCCGACCGGAGCCTCGGCCCGGTCTGGACCTGGCTGCTGCTGGGCGGCACGATCTTCACCGCGTACACCTTCACCGCCGTGCCCGGGCTGGCGTACGGCAACGGGGCGCCCGCCTTCTTCGCGGTCCCGTACACGGTGATCGTCTGCCCGCTGGCCTTCGTGCTGCTCACCCGCCTGTGGGAGGTGGCCCGGCGGCACGGCTATGTGACGGCCGGGGACTTCGTGCGCGGGCGCTACGGTTCGGCGCCGCTCGCCCTGGTGGTGGCGCTGACCGGGATTCTCGCGACGATGCCCTATCTGGCCCTGCAACTGCTCGGCATCAGGGCGGTGCTCACGGCCGGGGGCCTCTATCCGAAGGGCGCGGCCGGTGATCTGGTGATGGTCGCGCTGTTCGCGGGGCTCGCGGTGGCGACGTACCGGCACGGGCTGCGGGCGCCCGCCGTGATCTCGGCGCTGAAGGCGGTGGCCGTCTTCGTGTCGCTGACCGCCGTGTGCTGGCTGGTGCTGGAACGGTTCGGCGGTCCCGGCGCGGTCTTCGGCGGGGCGGCGGCGCGGCTGAGCGGCACCGGCGTCGAGGACTCCGCCCTTCTGCTGGCCCCCGAGCAGCAGCCCGCCTACGCCACTCTCGCGCTCGGCTCGGCGCTCGCCCTGCTGATGTATCCGCACGTCCTGACCGCCGGGTTCGCCGCCGACGGGCCGCGCACGGTCCGCAAGGTGGCCGTGGCGCTGCCCGCCTGGACGGGACTGCTGGCCCTGTTCGGTTTCCTCGGCATCGCGGCGCTCGCCTCCGGGGTGCGGGCGCCCGAGGGCGGTGCCGAGGCGGCCGTGCCGATGCTGGTGGACCGGCTGATGCCGGAGCCGCTGGCCGGACTGGTGTTCGGCGCGATCACCGTGGGCGCGCTGGTCCCGGCGGCCGTGATGTCGATCGCCGCCGCCACCGGCTTCGTCCGCAATGTGTACGTCGAGTACTTCCAGCCCACCGCCACGCCCAAGCGGCAGGTCCGCATCGCCAAGGTGGTCTCGCTGACCGCGAAGGTGGGGGCGGTGGCGTTCGTGTTCGGGCTGCGCGACCAGGACGCCATCAACCTCCAGCTCCTCGGCGGGGTGTGGATCCTGCAGATCTTCCCGGCGGTCGCGGTCGGCCTGTTCACCGGGCGGCTGCATCCCCGGGCGCTGCTCGCCGGGTGGGGGGTCGGCATGGTGACCGGCACGTTCCTGGTGGTGCGCGAGGGCTTCTCGTCCATCGTGCTCCTGGGCGGCGGCTCGCTGGAGATCTACGCCGGTCTGCTCGCCCTGCTGCTCAATCTGACCGTCGCCGTCGTCGGCACCACGGTCCTCGAACGGCTCGGCGTCCCGCGCGGCGCCGACCTGACCGACCTACCGTCCCGCCTGACCGTCAGGCGGCGCCCCGAGACGGGAGCGAGCAACCCGTGAGACGCAGACAGCACATACGTGTGCCGGTGTCCCCGGCGGCTTCGGCGCCGCTGCCTCCGGCGGCTTCGACACCGGTTCCGCCGGCGGCCCCTGAGCCGGTGACCGCCGCCGAGCCGCTGGGGCGGGTGCCTGCCCCGGGCTCCGGTGAGCCCTTCGTCCCGAACCCCGCCCTGCCGCCGGGCGCCCTCGGCGATCCCGCCGATGTGGAGCGCGAGGCGGGTGTCGCCCGGCTGTTCGAGCTGCACTACTCCTCGATGCTGCGGCTCGCGGTGCTGCTGGGCGCGGACGACCCCGAGAACGTGGTGGCGGAGGCGTACTACCAGATCTACCGCAAGTGGCGGCGCCTGAGGGACGCCGAGGCGGCGGAGGCGTATCTGCGGTCGACCGTCTGCAATCTGACCCGGATGCGGATACGCCACCTCCAGGTCGTCCGCAGACATGTGGAGACCCCGCCGGACGAGTCGGTCGCGTCCGCCGAGAGCACGGCCCTGCTCCACGACGACCAGCGAGTGCTGATCGGCGCGCTCCAGCAACTGCCCGCCCGGCAGCGGGAGGCCCTGGTGCTGCGGCACTGGCTCGGGCTGAAGGAGAGCGAGATCGCGGCCGCGATGGGGATCTCCTGCGGCTCGGTCAAGACCCACACCGCACGCGGCCTCGCCGCCCTGACCCAGGCGATGGAGGCCCGGCGATGAACGACACCACCGGCAACGACACCGGGCAGGACCGCACCGAACGGGAGCTGGCGTCGGCGCTCGCGGCGCTCGCGGGGGGTGTGCACGCCGCGCCGGACGCGTACCGGACGGCGCGCGGGGACTGGCTCCGCCGGGAGCGCCGACGGCGGCTGGTGCTGGCCGTCCTGGTCCTGCTGGTCTTCGCCCTCGCCACGCTGATCGGCCTCTGGGTCCTCAACCAGGCCCCCTCCGGCTCGGGGGTGATCTTCTCGGGGGTGGGAGGGACGACGGCGGGGACGGGGCCCGGGTGACAGCTCCGGCAAGGGGGCCTCGCCCCCTTCACCCCTCCCCGGATCCGCCGGACTGATCACCCCCCGCTCCGGGCACCCGATCCCCGTGCACCCCCACATCGAGGACTACGCCCTGATCGGCGACCACCAGACCGCCGCCCTGGTGAGCCGCCGCGGTTCCGTCGACTGGCTCTGTCTGCCCCGCTTCGACTCGGCCGCCTGCTTCGCCGCGCTGGTCGGTGACGAGGAGAACGGCCACTGGACGATCGCGCCGAGAGACCCCGGAGCCCGCCCCCGGCGCGCGTACCGGCACGACTCGCTCGTGCTGGACACCGAGTGGGAGACCGCCGAGGGCACGGTGCGGGTGACCGACCTGATGCCGCAGCGCGACCGCGCGCCCGATGTCGTACGGATCGTGGAGGGCCTGAGCGGCCGTGTCACCGTGCGCAGTACGCTGCGCCTCCGCTTCGACTACGGCTCGGCCGTCCCCTGGATGCGCAGGTCGGACGGCCACCGGGTGGCGGTCGCCGGCCCCGACGCCGTATGGCTGCGCAGCGAACCCGGGGTGCGGTCGTGGAGCGAGGACCGGGCCACGTACGCGGAGTTCACGGTCGAGCCGGGCGAGAAGGTCGCCTTCGTGCTCACCTGGCATCCCTCCCACGAGCCCCGGCCCCGTCTGGTCGACCCGTACGAGGCGCTGCGGTCGAGCCTCCACGACTGGCGGGCCTGGGCGGCGCGCTGCCGGTACACCGGCCCGCACCGGGACACCGTGGTCCGCTCCCTGATCACCCTCAAGGCGCTCACCTACGCCCCGACCGGCGGTATCGTCGCGGCCGCCACCACCTCCCTGCCCGAGGAGATCGGCGGGGTGCGGAACTGGGACTACCGCCACTGCTGGCTGCGCGACTCCACCCTCACCCTCGGCGCGCTGCTGTCCTGCGGCTACCAGGAGGAGGCCGGCGCCTGGCGCGACTGGCTGCTCCGCGCGGTGGCCGGCGACCCGGCCGACCTGCAGATCATGTACGGCCTGGCCGGTGAGCGCCGCATCCCCGAGCACGAGCTGCCCTGGCTCTCCGGCTACGAGGGCTCGCGGCCGGTCCGGGTCGGCAACGACGCCGTACGGCAGTTGCAGCTGGACGTGTACGGCGAGGTCATCGACTCCCTGTTCGTGGCCCGGCGTTCGGGCCTGCCCGACCAGCCGGACATGTGGCGGATGCAGTGCGCGCTGATGGAGTATCTGCGGACGGCCTGGCGGAAGCCGGACGAGGGGCTGTGGGAGGTACGCGGTCCGCGCCGCCACTTCACCCACTCCAAGGTGATGTGCTGGGTGGCCGCCGACCGGGCCGTCCGCACCCTGGAGGACGACCCGGAACTGACCGGCGGCGACCTCGACGGCTGGCGGGAGCTGCGCGACGAGATCCACCGCGAGGTCTGCGCGCGTGGCTACGACGCCGAACGCAACACCTTCACCCAGTCGTACGGCTCCCGCGAACTCGACGCCGCGCTGCTGCTCATCCCCCTCATGGGCTTCCTGCCGCCGGACGATCCCCGGGTCGTCGGCACGGTCGACGCGATCCGCGAGGAGCTGAGCCACGAGGGGCTCGTCCGCCGCTACAGCGCCGACCACGCCACCTCCGCCACGACCGATGTCGACGGGCTGCCGGGCGGTGAGGCCACGTTCCTCGTCTGCTCGTTCTGGATGGCGGACGCGCTGCAGCTGACCGGCCGGACGAAGGAGGCGCGCGAGCTGTTCGACCGGCTGGTGGGGCTGGTCAACGACGTGGGGCTGCTGGCGGAGGAGTACGACCCCGCCGCGGGCCGCCAGCTCGGGAACTTCCCGCAGGCGTTCAGCCATGTCGGTCTCGTCGGCACCGCCCTCGCCCTCTTCGACGGGGAGGAGGCAGGATAGGGCCATGGATCTTGGGCTGAAGGACCGTGTCTTCATCGTCACCGGGGCGACCCGCGGACTGGGCAACGCGGTCGCGCGCGAACTCGTCGCCGACGGCGCGAAGGTGGTCGTCACGGGCCGCGAGGAGGAGAGCGTGACCGCGGCGGCGGCAGCGCTCGGGGCGGACGCGGTGGGGATCGCCGCGGACAACGCGGACCCCGGGGCCGCCGGGCGGCTGATCGCCGCCGCCCGTGAGCACTTCGGACGCTTCGACGGCATCCTCATCAGCGTGGGCGGGCCGGCGCCGGGGTTCGTCGCCGACAACACCGACGAGCAGTGGACGACCGCGTTCGAGTCCGTGTTCCTCGGGGCGGTCCGCCTGGCGCGCGCCGCGGCCGAGGAACTGGGTGAGGGCGGTGTCATCGGGTTCGTGCTGTCCGGGTCCGTGCACGAGCCGATTCCGGGGCTGACCATCTCGAACGGGCTGCGGCCGGGGCTGGCCGGGTTCGCCAAGTCGCTCTCCGACGAGCTGGGGCCGCGCGGCATCCGGGTCGTGGGGCTGCTTCCCGCCCGTATCGACACCGATCGGGTGCGGGAACTGGACGGGATGTCGGCCGATCCGGAGGCGACACGGGCCGCGCACGAGTCGCGGATTCCTCTGCGGCGGTACGGGCGGCCGGAGGAGTTCGGTCGCGCGGGGGCGTTCCTGCTGTCCCCGGCCGCTTCCTATCTGACCGGTGTGATGCTGCCGGTGGACGGGGGCATGCGGCACGGGTTCTGACGGTCGCCGTCCCGTCGACTCACCCTCTAACTCACCCTTTCCGCACCGTGCTTGGCCCCGCGCAGTCTGACCTCCGCCGGAAGCGCCGCCAGTCCCGCCGACTCCTTGGCGTGGGCCAGTGCCTCCGTCGTCAGGGTCCGCAGCGCGTCGCCGGGGTCCACATGGGGCTGGAGGACGAGGCGGACCCGGGCCTCGGGGGCGTTGCGGCGGCCGGTGAGGCGGGCGTGGGCGCGTTCGACGCCGTCCGCGTCCGCCGCGTCGGTGGTGAGGACACCCTCCAGGGCGCGTCCTCGGAGGAGGGCGCCCTCGCCGTCGCCGGTGTCGACGAGGACCTCGGCGAGGCGGTGGCGGCGCAGCACCGCCGTCAGCCACCACAGCGCGAGCAGGACGAGGACGGCGAGCACGGCGATGACCGTGGGCCACCACCAGCCGGAGTCCCGCCAGCGCGTCCGGTCGGCGTCGCTCAGCAGCACGTCGTGCCGGCCGTCGTACGGCCACCAGGAAGGCGGGTCGACACCGAGCCCCACGGTCAGGACGGCCCCGCCGAGCACGACCAGGACGAGTCCGACGACTCCGAGCAGCACCCGGTTGACGATCCTCAGCATCGCCGCTCACCCCTTCCGGCCGGGCCGGCGGACGTGCACCGACAGCGCGGGCGGCCGGGACAGACCGAGGCCCCGGATGCCGTCGGCGAGCGTGTCGTCCAGGTCGGCCCGTACCTCGTCGAGCTCCCGGAAGTGGGACATCGCGCGGACGTCGACCCGTTTGCGCCCCGCCCGGACCCGTACGGACCGCACACCGGACACCTCCATGGCCCGGTCGCGCAGGGCCAGCGCGGCGGCGCCCCGGTGCAGTCCGGCGCGTACCTGGGGGTGGACGCGCCGCATCGGCAGGACGTCCCGCAGCCCCGGGGTGGCGGCGAGCACCAGCAGCCAGACGCCGAGGACGACGGCGACCGAGGCACCGACGAGCACCCAGATGTCGTCGAGGGGGCGCTCGGCCAGTTCCCGGGCCAGCGAACGGCGCCACGCCATGGCGGGCCGGTCGGCACGGACGGCGACGACGTCGTACAGGAGGAGGCCCGCACCGCCGAGGAGCAGGACCGCGAGGATGCCTGCGGGGACTCTGCGCGCGGACCAGAAGCGCTTCTCCCCGCCGTTCTCGCCGTCGGCGACGGGCGGCGGGTCGTAGTCGGCGGCGGAAGCGGACTGATCGGGGTCGCGGTCGGCGGCCTTGCCACCGGTCGTGCCACCGGCCGTGTGGCCGGCCGTGTCGTCCGTCCTGTCGTCGGTCTTGTCGTCGGTCTTGTCGTCGGACTTGTCGTCGGACTTGTCGATGACGGGCAGTCGTCGTGTGGTGCCTTCGGAGCGCTGGGGTTCGCTCATCGCGTCCTCCCCTGAGCCACGTCGTGTGCGTGCGTCAGGTGCAGCCGCTCCACCTGGACGGCCACCTCCGATACGTGCATTCCCGCCAACGTCCCTACCCGCTCGGTGACATGACGACGCACCGCAGCGCATTGGCCACCGATGTCCGAGGGGTACGGGAGCCCGATCGTGACGCGGATGTGCGCGGTCTCGTGGTGGACGGCGACGGTGGCGTTGGGGGGCGCGGAGTCCGGCGGCGGTGTCACCAGTGCCTCGCGCGCCGCCTGCGCGGCGATCTTCGCGACCACCCGGTCGGCGATCCGCGTCGCCCCACGCCCACCGGCCGGAACGGCCTTCGTCTCCGTGGGACGGCCACTGTCCACCGGGGTCACCGGCGTCGGTCGTCACGTGGGCGGAAGAAGTCGCCCAGCTCCAGGTCCCCCTCCAGGAACCGGCCGACGACGAAGCCGACGGCGCCCAGCGCGGCCACCAGCAGAAAGGCCCCGAACCCGCCGAAGTAGCCGGCGAAGCCCAGCGCCATCCCGGCGATCATCCCGATCATGGCCAAGCTCATCCTGCGCTCCTAGGCACTGGGAGATTGCGGATATCCATGGCTCACTGCAGCCGGGAGTCCGGTTCCTCGTCCTCCTCGTCGGGCAGCTTCACATCGCTGACCGCGATGTTGACCTCGACGACCTCCAGGCCGGTCATCCGCTCGACGGCCGCGACGACGTTCTCGCGCACATCACGGGCCACATCGATGATGGACACCCCGTAGTCGACGACGATCTCCAGGTCCAGCGCGGTCTGCACCTCGCCGACCTCGACCTTCACACCCCGGGTCACGGACTTGGCTCCGCCGGGCACCCGGTCCCGCACGGCCCCGAAGGTCCGTGACAGTCCGCTGCCCATGGCGTGGACGCCGACCACCTCCCGTGCGGCGAGCCCGGCGATCTTCTCCACGACGCCGTCGGCGATGGTCGTCCGCCCCCGGCCCGCCGGATCACCGCCGCCGCGCCGGGTGGTCTTCCGCCCGACCTGCGTCGGCTCCCTGGTGGTGTCGGGCTTGTCCGTCCGGTTCCGCTCCGTCATGTCAGTCATGCCGTACGTCCCTTCCGGTCGTCCCCTCCCGTCGTCCCCCTCAGCCCACAGTAAGCGCGGTTGCGGCACCGCGCGCCGGGGATGCGGCACGCTGGAGCAATGACGGCGGACGGTTGGACGAAGGCGGTACGCCAGCAGCTCGGGCTCGGCCGGGTTCTTCCCCTGGGCGGCCCGCACGACGGCGCGTGGATCACCGAGGCCGCGGCCGAGGCGGTGCTGCGCCGGGGTGCGACCTCGTTGCGCGGGGTCTCCCTGGGCGTCCTCCGCATCGCGCCGGCCGACCCGGACGACTTCCCCGCCTCTCCCGTCTCCCCCGCTTCCCCCGAAACCGCCGTGCCCGCTCCCCCGAGCGCCCTTCCGCCCGGCCCGCTCCGGATCACCGCCGATTTCGCCGCCGCCGCGGGCCCGACCGCCGAGCCCTTCCCGGCGCTGGCGGCCCGCCTGCGGAGCGTCCTGTCCGCCACCGCCCGGGAACGCCTCGGCCTGCGGGTGACCGAGGTGGATCTGCGGGTGACGCACCTGCTGGCGGACGACGAGGAGGAGGAGACGGCGACCCGACCGTTCCCCGGGCCGGCGCCGGCCGCCCCGGCACCGCCGCCCACCGGTGACGACGAGAACTCCCGCACCGCCGCCGCGGCCCTCGCGGTCCCCGGTGTCACCCGTCTCACCACCGCCCTCGGCGGCCTCGTCACGACAGGGCCCGCGACAGGGCCCGCCCTCCCCCGTCGCCATGTCCGCGTGGAACTGGCGGTGTCGCAGGAGAGACGGGCCCTGGACGTGGCACGCGAGGTACGCGCCGCGGTGAGCGAGGTCCTGCCGGACCGCCCGTCGGTGGCGGTGCTCGTCACGGCCGTCGGCGGACAGCAGACAGGTCGGTAGCAGATAGACCAGCCGGTGGGTGGGTGGGCAGGCGGGTCGGCTACTCCCCGATGCCCGCGAGGTCCCGCAGGCGTCGCGCCTGCGCGGCCCGCTCCGCCGCCCGCTGCTCGTCGTACGAGCGGCCCGCCACGCCCCGCAGCAGTGCCTTGGTCTCGATCACGGCGTCCCTCGGGGCGGTCACCAGCGCGGCGGCGAGGTCCCGTACGGCGTCGTCGAGCTGGTCGACGGGCACGGCGAGGTTGGCGAGGCCGATCCGCTGGGCCTCGTCCGCCTGGACGAAGCGTCCGGTGAGGCAGATCTCCAGCGCGCGGGCGTACCCGACCAGGCCCACCAGCGGATGTGTGCCGGTGAGGTCGGGCACGAGTCCGAGGCTGGTTTCGAGCATGGCGAACTGCACGTCGTCGGCGACGACGCGCAGATCACAGGCGAGGGCAAGCTGGAAGCCCGCACCGACGGCGTGTCCCTGCACGGCGGCGATGGACACGATGTCGCTGCGCCGCCACCAGGTGAACGCCTCCTGGAACTCGGCGATGGTCGCGTCGAGCCCGGCGTCGTCACGGCGCGCGAGATCGATGAACGACGGCTCCCCCTCGATGCCTTCGGGCGTGAACATCTGCCGGTTGAGCCCGGCGGAGAACGATTTGCCCTCGGCACGCAGCACGACCACACGGACGGAGCCCGGCACCGACCGTCCGGCCTCTTCGAGCGCCCGCCACAGAGCGGGGCTCTGCGCGTTGCGCTTGGCCGGATTGGTCAGCGTCACCGTGGCGATCGCGTCGTCGACGGTGAGCCGTACGCCATCCTGGTCGAGCAGCGGTTCGAGCGAAGCCATGGGGCGCCTCCGATGAGTGCGGTCAGCAGAGCGATGGAGCGATGCTAAGTGACTGCACAGTAACCACCCGGTCGATCAGCCGATCGACCGGGTGGCCACCATCGAAGGCGATGGCCGCCCGGCGTCAGGCCGAGGCGGCTTTCTTGCCCCGCGTCGCGCCGCCACGCCCTCGGAGCGTGACGCCCGACTCGCTGAGCATCCGGTGTACGAAGCCATACGAGCGGCCGGTTTCCTCGGCCAGTGCCCGAATGCTCGCACCGGAGTCGTACTTCTTCTTCAGGTCTGCCGCGAGCTTGTCGCGCGCGGCGCCGGTAACCCGGCTGCCCTTCTTCAGAGTCTCGGCCACCCGGTCCTCCTCATGGGAAGTGCGCTCTGGTCTCCTCATGATCACCCCTCCGGGGCGGGTTGGCCACCCATTCGGCAAGGTCCGTGCGACAAGGTTGTGACGACAGGAGCGCGTCCCCACGAGCGGAACCTGTGATTCCACCCAGGCCTGTCCGTACACCCGAACGGGTTGTTTTCATGAAGTGCCAGGTCAGAGACGCACGACGGCCGAGCCCTGTGCACAGCAGGGCTCGGCCGTGAAATCGATGTAGGACACACCTCGGTACGAGGAGATCTCACACAGATGATGGATCACCGATGGGCCGAATGATCCATAGGCAGTGGATCAACCCATTCGATCAAGCTGTCGGTCGCGTCGGGCGGCTCAGGCGAGCGCGACGAGATCCGCGTAGTCGGCGCCCCACAGGTCCTCGACGCCGTCGGGCAGCAGGATGATCCGCTCCGGCTGGAGCGCCTCGACCGCGCCCTCGTCGTGGGTGACGAGGACGACCGCGCCCTTGTAGGTGCGCAGCGCGCCGAGGATCTCCTCGCGGCTGGCGGGGTCGAGGTTGTTGGTCGGCTCGTCGAGGAGGAGGACGTTCGCGGACGAGACCACCAGGGTCGCGAGCGCGAGACGGGTCTTCTCGCCGCCGGAGAGGACCCCGGCGGGCTTGTCGACGTCGTCGCCGGAGAACAGGAACGAGCCGAGCGTCTTGCGGATCTCGACCAGGTCCAGGTCGGGCGAGGCGGAGCGCATGTTCTCCAGGACCGTGCGCTCGGGGTCGAGGGTCTCGTGCTCCTGGGCGTAGTACCCGAGCTTGAGGCCGTGGCCCTCGATCACCTCGCCGGTGTCGGGCTTCTCGACGCCGCCGAGGAGGCGCAGCAGGGTGGTCTTGCCGGCGCCGTTGAGGCCGAGGATGACGACGCGGGAGCCCTTGTCGATGGCCAGGTCGACATCGGTGAAGATCTCCAGCGAGCCGTACGACTTCGACAGGCCCTCCGCGGTCAGCGGGGTCTTGCCGCAGGGCGCGGGCTCGGGGAAGCGCAGCTTGGCGACCTTGTCGGAGACCCGGACCGCGTCGAGGCCGGCGAGCAGCCGGTCGGCGCGCTTGGCCATGTTCTGGGCGGCGACGGTCTTGGTGGCCTTGGCGCGCATCTTGTCGGCCTGCGAGTGCAGCGCGGCGGCCTTCTTCTCGGCGTTCTGCCGCTCGCGCTTGCGGCGCTTCTCGTCGGCCTCGCGCTGCTGCTGGTAGAGCTTCCAGCCCATGTTGTAGACGTCGATCTCGGCGCGGTTGGCGTCCAGGTAGAACACCTTGTTGACAACCGTCTCGACCAGGTCGACGTCGTGGGAGATCACGATGAAGCCGCCGCGGTAGGTCTTGAGATAGTCCCGCAGCCACACGATGGAGTCGGCGTCGAGGTGGTTGGTCGGCTCGTCGAGGAGGAGGGTGTCCGCGTCGGAGAACAGGATGCGGGCCAGCTCGATACGGCGGCGCTGACCGCCGGAGAGGGTGTGCAGCGGCTGGCCGAGCACCCGGTCGGGCAGGTTGAGCGCGGCGGCGATGGTGGCCGCCTCCGCCTCGGCGGAGTACCCGCCCTTGGTGAGGAACTCCGTCTCCTGACGCTCGTACTGCTTGAGCGCCTTCTCGCGGGTGCCGCCCTGGCCGTTGGCGATCCGCTGCTCGTTCTCGCGCATCTTGCGGATCAGTACGTCGAGGCCGCGCGCGGAGAGGATGCGGTCGCGGGCGAGGACGTCGAGGTCGCCGGTGCGGGGGTCCTGCGGGAGATAGCCGACCTCGCCGGAGCGGGTGATGGTGCCGCCGGCCGGGAGGCCCTCACCGGCCAGGCACTTGGTGAGGGTGGTCTTGCCCGCGCCGTTGCGGCCGACCAGACCGATGCGGTCGCCCTTGGCGATACGGAAGGTGGCGGACTCGATGAGGACGCGGGCGCCGGCGCGCAACTCGACGGCGGAGGCGGAGATCACGGACAGACTCCAGGGCGGATCGGGGAGGCGGGTGGGCGGCTGAGGACGTTCCCGCCGTCTAATGCGCGAGGAGAATGGCCATGGGCCGATTCTAACCGGGGCCGGCAAGCGGTTTTCCGCCCGTATGACAAGGGATCACGTGGTCTCGGTCACCGGCTCGGCGGGGCGTTGTCGGCGGCCGGTGCAAAACTGGGCAGGGGCCGTGTTCCGGACGACGGGCCGTGTGACGGACCGGACGGCGGACCGGACGGCGGACCGGACGACAGAGAGGTCGTGATCGGTATGGCAGGCAGGAGCGACGGACGTCCGAGCGTCTATCCGACGCTGCTGTACGCGGACGCCAGGGCCGCCGTCCGGCAGCTCACGGAGGCGCTGGGCTTCACCGAGCTGTCGGTGTACGAGGGCGAGGACGGCATCGTGCAGCACGCCGAGCTGACACAGGGCAACGGCGCGGTGATGATCGGTTCCAAGGGCAGCGGCAGCGTCTTCGACGGCGCGATGAAGGGCGCGGGACCCGCCGGCGTGTACATCGTCGTGGACGACGTGGACGCGCACCACCGGCGGGCCGTGGAGCACGGCGTGGAGATCCTGACGCCCCCGACGGACCAGGACTACGGCTCACGGGACTACATGGCCCGGGACGCCGAGGGCAATGTGTGGAGCTTCGGCACGTACGCCCCCGAGATCGGCGGCTGACGCCCTCCCGCTCCGGGGTCAGCTGCCCCCGGTGTGCACCTGGAAGGCGGCGCGGCGGACGGCCTTGGCGAGCGCCGGGTCGGGGTGCGCGGCGGCGAGCGCGACCAGCACCTGCACGGTGCGCGGGTGGCCGACCGCGCGGACCTCGGCGAGCAGCGCGGGGACCGTGGGCTGCACCGCGGACTCCAGATGCCGTACGAGGAGCGGGGCCTCGCCGTGGTCGGCGACGGCGGCGGCGGTGTCCACCCAGAGCCAGGTGGACTCCTCCCGGGTGAGGACCTCGTGGGCGTCCTCGGGGTCGGCGCCGTCGTGCTCGGCGAGCCAGAGCAGGGCGTAGGGGCGCAGCGGGGTCTCGTCGGCGACCGTGCGGACGTCGGGCTCGGCGGGGGCGCCGACGACGCGCAGGGCCTCGAAGGCGAGGCCGCGGATGAGGGCGTCCTCGCCGCGCGCGGCGGCGATCAGCTCGGTGACGGCGCCGCCGACGGGGCGGGCGGCGAGCCAGGCGCGGTACTCGGCGCGGGCCGCGTTGGGGCGGAGCTGGGCGCAGCCTCTGAGCATGTCCTCGGCGGAGACCTCGATGTTCCCGGCGGGGCTCTGCGCGGCGACGCAGATCTGCTCCAGCTTGACCCAGACCGCCCAGCTGCCGAGCGGGGTGAGGGTGGCCTGGGCGTCGCCGTAGGTGAGGGCGCCGACGGAGGCGAGGGCGCGCAGGGACCAGTCGAGCAGGGGCGCGAGGGGGGTGTCCTCGGCGGGCTCGGGTGCCGGCTCGGGCTGCGGGCCGTAGGGGACCTCGCAGCGTTCGGTGCGCAGTTCGGTGACCCGCTGCTCCAGGAGGTCGAGGAGCTGCTCCACGGGGACGGGCCCGGCGGAGAGCTGCAGGAAGGAGAGCACCTGGGGCATGGCCGAGACGACCTCGGCGACGGCCGCGGGCTCACGGTCCTCGGGCTCGGGGTGGGCGATGGACCAGGCGTCGAAGAACGCGACCCAGCCGCGCAGTACGGCGCTGTCGTCGCGGTGCCAGGCGCGCAGGCGCCAGCCGGGGCGCGCGCTGTCGCCGTGCACCTCGATCAGGCCGGCCAGTCGCGCCGTGTCCCAGTCGTGGCGGACCTGATCCGGGGTCAGCCCCAGGTCGTCGGCGGCCTGTTCGGCGGTCGCGGCGGAGAGTGTGCCCTTGCCGTCGGGGCTCGCGCCCTCGCGGCCGGGGCGCAGGGCGGCATCGGCCCAGTGGGCGACGCGGGCCGCGTCGGCCAGGACGGCGCGGGCCATGCGGGCGAGTTCCACGGGCGGCGGTGTGCCCTCCGGGGGCCGGGGAGCCGGTCGGCGGCGCTGGGTCACCGCTGCTCGGGGAGCGGCGGCCAGGGTGCGCGGGCCGACGAGGCGGAGCCTGGAGTCGCGCGGGTTACGGGACGTCACGGGGGCAGTCTTCCGGTTGACGGTCGGAAAACCCAAACGGAATGTCACAGCGGGCGACAGGGGTGGCCAACGCACGGGTCCCTCCGGGGGGACATCGGCGGGGATCGTCTTGGTTCAGCGCTAAACGGAATGGCTCGTACCTGTACGGGGACGGGCCCGGCCCGACGCGCCTACATCAGCGGTGTCAGGAAGCGGCGCAGGGTCTCCTCGTAGCCCTCGGGGTCCGCGTTCCACATGGCGGCGTGCGGGGCGTGGTGGACCGTGCGGAGGGTGACCCGGTCGGGGCGGCGGGCGGCGAGCCGGCGGGAGGGGCCCCAGGGGGCGACGGTGTCGTCGGGGCCGTGCAGGAGCAGGGTCGGTGTCCTGAGCCCCGGCGGGTCGGTGTCCTGGCCGGCGCGCAGTCCCGTACGGCCCTGGGCGGCGCGGACGGCGAGCGGCAGCAGGGCGCCGGGGGTGCGGCGGGCGGCGGCGAGGGCGCGCAGGGTGGCCTGCCAGTCGAGGACCGGGGAGTCCAGGACGAGTCCGGCGACGCGGTCGCGCAGCGCGGAGTGCGTGGCGGCGCGCAGGGCCATGGTGGCGCCGGTGGACCAGCCGAGCAGGACGATCCGCTCGGCGCCGGACCGCACGGCGTACCTGAGGGCGGCGTCGAGGTCGCGCCACTCGGTCTCGCCGAGGTGGTTCAGGCCGTCCGGGGAGCGGGGCGCGCCGAGGTCGCCGCGGTAGGCGGGGGCGAGCACCGGGAAGCGGTGGTGGTGCAGGAACTCCATGACGTTCATGGCGTGGGCGCGGGTGGTGCCGAGGCCGTGCACGGCGATCACCCAGGTGTCCCGGGCGGCGGGCACGAACCAGGCGGGCAGGGTGCCGAGTTCGCCGGGGATCCCGACGTCCTCGTGGTCGAGGCCGAGCGCGGTGCGCGGGTCGCCGAGGTGGAGCGCCGGGGTGAGCCACACCTTGTCGCCGGGCTCCAGGGTGCCGTGGGTGACGCGTTCCAGACGGCGGACGACGGCGTCGGGGGCGGGCGCGGCGCCGTCGAGGACGGCGCCGACGACGGCGTGGGAGCCGTTGCCGGTGAGGCCGTAGGTGCCGGGGCGCCGGGAGGCGAAGGCGCGGGTCAGGGCGATGCGGCCGGCGGCGGTGGAGTGCACGGTCAGCCGGGGTTCGGTGGGCAGGGGTTCGCCCGGCGGCGCCTTCAGCGCGGCGTCGCTCGCCAGGCGGCCCGCGGCGACACTCGCCGCCCCGGCCGCGAACGCGACCCCGACGGCCGCCACCGCTGCTCCGACTGCACCCACGCGTCCAGTGTCCTGGCGGACCCGGCCGGGGGCCAGTGGGCGGGGGCCCACGGGTGACCGCGGAGGGGTGAGCGGCGTGACCCGGCGCACACAGGGGCGTGTACGGCACCGCGGTCGCCCCTCGGGCCCGGAAGGGGGTCGAGAGGGGGCCGGACCGGGGCTAGAGCCCTAGCTCGGTTGGCCGTACCCCTTCAGCCGCTCCCCCGCCTCCGCGACCTGGCCGGGGGTGAGCAGGTGGGGGGTGAGGCCGGGGGCGGAGGACGCCGTCAGCCAGACTCTGGACATCCATTCGAGCTGGGCCGTGCGGTCGTAGGCCTCGGAGAGGGTGGCTCCGTAAGTGATCGTGCCGTGGTTCTGGAGGAGACAACCGGTGCGGTCTGTCAAAGCGCGGAGCATGTTCTCGGCCAACTCGGCCGTGCCGTAGGTCGCGTAGGGGGCGACCCGGACGGGTCCGCCGAGGGCCGCGGACATGTAGTGGATCAGCGGCAGCTCGCTCACGAGGGTGGAGACGGCCGTCGCGTGGACCGCGTGGGTGTGGACGACGGCCCGGGCGTCGGTGGTCCCGTAGACCGCCAGGTGCATGGGGAGTTCGCTCGTCGGCCGGAGCGTGCCGAGGACCTGCCGGCCGGAGAGGTCGACGCCCGTCACGTCCTCAGGGGTCAGCCGGTCGTACGGCACGCCCGTCGGTGTGACCAGGACCGTCTCCGCGACGCGTACGGACACGTTGCCGGAGGTGCCGACGACCAGACCCTCGGCCACCGTCCGGCGGGCCGTCGCCACCAGGTCGTCCCACGCCCGCGCCAGCTCGTCCGGCACGTCCCGCCGCCGTACGTCCCGCGCATCCCGCGAACTCCCACCCGCGTCCCGTTCGTCCCGGACGCCGCGCCGCTGCTCAGCCATGCGGTGATCCTGCCAGGCCGAGGGCGCCGCCGGGTGCCGGGCGTGGGCACTCTAGGGGTGGACGCGAACCTTCGGCAGAGCCCATATGCGCACAGATCACCCGGAGTCGGCGATTGGCCGGTGATCGACCGTGATGCGGTGATCTTCCACTAGCCTCCGGGTGTTTTGTCGCACAAGTCGCCATTCCGGGGGGAACCATGGATCGCGCCCGCAAGCCGTTCCACCGTCGCAACCGCGCAGTCGCCGCCTCCGTCGCGGCGCTCGCCCTCGGCGGGACCGCTCTCGTCGAGCTCCCCGTCTCCGCCGCCGCCAGGCCCAGGGGGCACGACGTCTCCTCGCACCAGAAGACGGTGGACTGGCCGCGCGCGAAGGCGAAGGGCGCCAGGTTCGTCTACGTCAAGGCGACCGAGTCCACGACCTACCGCAACCCGTACTTCACCCAGCAGTACAACGGCTCCGGGGACGCGGGCCTGATCCGCGGCGCGTACCACTTCGCGGTGCCGAGCGCGTCGTCCGGCAGGGCCCAGGCCCGCCACTTCGTGGACAACGGCGGCGGCTGGCTCGCGGACGGCCGGACGCTGCCGCCGGCGCTCGACATCGAATACAACCCGTACGACAGGAAGAAGAAGTGCTACGGCCTGAGCGCGAGCCGGATGGTCCGCTGGATCAGGTCGTTCAGCGACGAGGCCGAGCGCCTGACGGGCCGCCGCCCGGTGATCTACACCACCACCCACTGGTGGAAGACCTGCACCGGCAACAGCGGGGCCTTCGGCGCGAACCACGCGCTGTGGCTGGCCCGGTACGACCCCTCGGGGGCGGGAGAGCTTCCGGCGGGCTGGAAGAGCTGGACGATCTGGCAGTACGACAACGGCAGCGGCAAACTGCCCGGTGACCAGAATCTCTTCAACGGGTCGATGAGCCGGCTGAAGGAGTTCGCCGAGGGGTAGCGCCCCTGCGGCAGAGCCCGGACAGGGCCCGGACACACGAGCGGACACACAAGCGGAATGACAGCCCCTCATTCACTACACCCTCACGCCCGCCCCAGTTCATCTTCCGTTCATCCAGGTTGCCTACGGTCCTCGTGCCAATGACGTCCGAAAGAAGCCTGGGTAAATGGAAAACTTCTCGCTGATCCTCGCGATCGTGGTCATCACCGCGCTTGCGTTCGATTTTACGAACGGTTTCCACGACACCGCCAACGCGATGGCCACGACCATCTCGACCGGCGCGATGAAGCCCAAGGTCGCGGTGGCCATGTCCGCCGTGCTCAACCTTGTCGGCGCGTTCCTGTCCATAGAGGTCGCCAACACCATCTCCAAAGGGCTCGTCGACGAGTCCGGCATACAGCCAGAGGTCATCTTCGCGGCGCTCGTCGGCGCCATCCTCTGGAACCTGTTGACCTGGCTGGTCGGGCTCCCCTCCAGCTCCTCGCACGCCCTGATGGGCGGCCTCATCGGTGCCACGATCGCCTCGGTGGGCGTGGGCGCCGTGCACGGCGACGTGCTCGTGACCAAGGTGCTGATCCCCGCCGTGGCGGCCCCGCTGGTGGCCGGCATCGCGGCGATGCTCGCCACCCGGCTGACGTACAGGCTCGGGCGGCACACCAGTGACAAGGCCGCCGGCAAGGGCTACCGCGCGGGGCAGATCGCCTCCGCCGGTCTCGTCTCGCTGGCCCACGGCACCAACGACGCCCAGAAGACGATGGGCATCATCACCCTCGCCCTGGTGGCGGGCGGCGCCCTCGCACCCGACTCCGACCCGCCGGTGTGGGTCATCGTCTCCGCCGGTCTGGCCATCGCGCTCGGCACCTACCTGGGCGGCTGGCGCATCATCCGCACGATGGGCAAGGGCCTGACCGACCTCCAGCCGCAGCAGGGCTTCGCGGCCCAGACCAGCGCGGCGACGGTGATCCTGGCCTCCTCGCACCTCGGTTTCTCGCTCTCCACCACGCACTCGGTCTCCGGTGCCGTGATGGGCGCGGGACTCGGCCGCAAGGGCGGGGTGGTCCGCTGGTCCACCGCGACCCGGATGTTCGTCGCGTGGGGGCTGACCCTGCCGGCCGCCGCGCTGGTCGCGGCGCTCGCCGAGTGGGTGACCTCGTTCGGCACCTGGGGCACGGCCGTCGTCGCGGTCTTCCTCATCGCCTCCAGTGCCGCGATCTGGATGGTCTCGCGCCGCGAGGTCATCGACCACACCAATGTGAACGACCACGCCGAGGAACCCCCGGGTGTGGTGACCACGGCCATGGCCGCGGTGACCCCGCCGGCGGCCGGCACCGTGGGCGAGGACCTCACGGCGACCATCGCGGCCCCCGCGACGCCCGCCGCCGAGAGCACGGCCCCGGCCGCCTCGTCCGCGCCGACTCCCGCCGTCTGAGCCCCGCGACCCCCTGAGGAAGATCATCACCATGCACATCGACTGGGCAGCCCTCGGCTCCGTCTTCGGAGTCAGCCTCGTGGTCACCGTGGCCCTCGTCGGCCTCTTCACCCTGGGCATCGTCGGCCTCTCCAAGCGGGAGCAGGCGTCAACCCGGGGCGACTCGGTGGCGCTCGCGACCACTGGGGCGTACGCGTGCTTCGCGCTGTGCGCGGCGGCAGTGGCGTACGGAATTTCACTGATCATGACCTGAGACCGGAAATCCCACGGTCCTCTCGGGCCGACACCGGCAACTCCGGTTTCAACCCCCGTAGGCGTCTTGTGACGCTTACGGGGGTTTTCTTCGCATTCGGAGTAGCTCGGCGACCTCCGCGAAACGACACATGTCATACTGACCAGGGCTAGCCGCCGGTCGCCAACTCACCTACTCTAATGGAGAGTTGGTACAGCGAAGGTGGCGGCCCGACAAGTCTGGGACGACATGTGGCAGGGAGCACCATGGCCAGGGACATCGATCCGAGCCTGAATCGACGCAGGCTGCGAATCGAGCTGCGCAAAGCGCGCGAGAGCGCGGGGCAGACCCAGCGGGACGCCGCGCAGGGCCTGGAGTGGTCCCTGTCCAAGGTGATCAGGATCGAGGCGGGGACGGTCAGCCTCGGTGTGACGGACCTGCGGGCGATGCTCCAGCAGTACGGGGTCACGGACGCCGTCCTGGTGGCGGAGCTGGAGGAGGCGGCCCGGGGCTCCAAGGGCCAGTCCTGGTGGGCGCAGTACAGCGACCTCGTCTCCCCCCAGTTCGCCCAGTACCTGGGGTACGAGGGCGCCGCCGCCACGATCCGCATGTACAACCCCATCGTCCTTCCCGGGCTGCTGCACACCGAGGACTACGCGACCGCGCTGCTCTCGGCCAGGACCGCCGAGGCGCGGGTGCGGCGGCAGGTGGAGCTGCGCGTCACCCGGCAGGAGCGGCTGCTCGACGGCGACAGCGGCCCCGAGGCCGACATCGTCCTGGACGAGGCGTCCGTACGGCGCGCGGTCGGTGGCCCCGCCGTCATGCGGCGACAGCTCGACCACATCAAGACGGTGGCCGCGCATCCCCGGGTGAGTCTGCGGCTGCTGCCCTTCTCGGCGGGCGCGCACTACGGCACCACCACGCCGTTCATCCTGCTCGGCTTCAAGGACGACGACGATCTGCTCTACATCGAGGGCCCCACGGGGGGCCTGACGAACCGTGACGACCTGGGCCTCACAGCGCGTTATCAGGAGTGCTTCGAGGACATCGGCTCCATCGCGTACGACGGCGACCGGATGATCGAGGCGCTCGACGCGATCAGGGAGAGTCTGGACGACAACTGACCCGGGACGGGACACCCGGGCGACGAACGGGGGGAGGCCTCATGGCGGTCTTCGGAGTACGAGCGTGGTGGCGGGAATTGCGTACGTCCTCCACCGCCCCTGCGGACGACGCGTCGAGAGTCCCGCCCGAGCGGGCCGACCGGGACGAGCCGGCCGAGGTGAGCGACAGCGCCCTCAAGGCGTACGCCATGCAGAACCCCGAGTGGGCCGAGGCACTGATCCAGGTCGAGAGCGCGCGGGTGGCGGGAGCCGTCCGGCTGCTGTCCGTGCGGCTGTTGCTCGGCACGGCGTGCGGCAGCGTCCTGCTGTTCAGCGTCTCGGTCGCCACCCGGTTCGGTCCCGGCCTTCCGCTCGGCAGGATGTCGCCGCTCGGCTCGGCGGTGGTCGGCGCGGTGGGCGCGGCCCTCGTCACCGCGCTCGGCGCGTGGCTGGGCAGGATCCTGCGCGACCGCTCGGCCGACTCCCGGAACAGCCCCGTCAGCGGTGGTGCGGCCGCCGGGGCCGAGCCTCCCCCAGCGCCCGGTTCAGGACCCGGAGCCGTTCCGTGACCGGGGTCAGTCCCCACCACAGGCCGGCCCCGGCCGCGCCGAGCACGGTCACCACCAGCCAGACCAGGGCACGCACCTCACCGCCGGGCACCAGCAGCGCCGCCAGGGCACCCACTCCGACGGACAGCACGCCCATCACGGAGCAGAAGAGCGCCAGTGGGGCCGCCGCCGTCACCCGTTCCCGCCAGACGCCCGGCTTCCGCAGGCGCGCCGAGGCGGTCTCCCTCGCTCGGTCTCCCATGTGTGCACCTCCCGTCCCCCGAGCGGATCTTCACGATCCGCCCGCTCCCGGGTCCACAAGTCCCGCCAGAAAACCACACCACGCCGCGTGGCGAAAGACGAGCAGCGCGTCACGATCGAAGTTCGAGTCACGGACCATGACGCGCCGCCGTCCGGCGGCCACTTCCACGCAGTCGCCCCCGTTGTCGGAGTAGCTGCTCCTGACCCACACCCGTGCCGACGACTCCCTGTCGATCACACCGACCTCCTCCGAGCCCAAGAGTCAGCGCACCGACATGGCGTCCACCGCGACGACCGAGTGTCGTGTCCCGCCTCCGCGTGGGTGCGGTGCTTCGTACTGCCGTTCCCTCAAGTGTTCCCCGCCCGGGCACCGGGGAAGAGCACGGAAAGAGCCGATTCGGGCGTCTGACGGGATTTCAGCGGTGTGGGGCTCGGCACACCGCTGCATCGCAGGTCAACAGCAAGTTGACGGGTCTTCCAGGGGCGTGGTGGACTGCCGGGGCCATGTACGACGGCAGGAGAGGAAGCCGGTGCGAGTCCGGCGCGGTCCCGCCACTGTCACCGGGGAAGCATCTCGACGCGTCTCCCGGGAGCCAGGAACTCTCGCCGTCGGTCTCGTCGAACCAGGGCGTGGACACCCTGAGTGAGGACACATCGCCATGTGCGCCATGCGCGGCTGCCCGCCGGGGCTCAGTGCCCGGTCCCTGCCCGACCCCGTGAACGGCTGAACCGGTGCGTGCCGGTCGCGTCTTCGCGTACGGCGCCGCCGCCGGACTCCTCGGTGACCTGCTGCTCGGCGACCCGCGCCGGGGGCATCCCGTCGCCGCGTTCGGGCGGGCCGCCGGTGCCGTGGAGCGGGTGCTGTGGCGGGACCACCGCGGGTGGGGCGCGCTGCACACCGCGGTGTGCGCGGGCGGCGCCGTGGCGCTGGGTGCCGTCGCCGCCGCTGCCGTACGGCCGTCGCGTGCCGCCTCCGTCGGACTGACCGCCGCCGCCACCTGGGCCGTCGTCGGGGGGACCTCGCTCGGGCGGGAGGCCGGGGCGATCGGGCGGTCGCTCGAAGCGGGCGATGTCGAGGGCGCGCGGGCGCGGTTGCCCCATCTGTGCGGGCGGGATCCCCAGGCACTGGACGCGGACGGCATCGCGCGGGCCGTCGTGGAGTCCGTCGCCGAGAACACCTCCGACGCGGTGGTGGGGGCGCTCGTGTGGGGGGCCGTGGCGGGTGTGCCCGGACTGCTCGGGTTCCGCGCCGTCAACACCCTGGACGCCATGGTCGGTCATCGCTCGGAGCGCTACCGGCGCTACGGATGGGCCTCGGCGCGGCTGGACGATGTCATGGGGTGGCCGGGTGCCCGGCTGACGGCCGTGTTGGCGGCGGCCTCCGGTGAGGACGCCCGGGGGGCGGTCCGGGCCTGGCGGGCCGATGCGGGGAAGCATCCGAGTCCCAACGCGGGGCCTGTGGAGGCGTCGTTCGCGGGGGCGCTCGGAGTGCGATTGGGGGGCACGTTGTCGTACGGGGGGCGGGTCGAGCATCGGCCGGTGCTGAATGGAGAGGGGCGCGCCGTCGTCGTGGGGGACATCGAACGGGCCGTCCGGCTGTCCCGGCGGGTCGGGTGGCTGGCGTTGGGGGTGGGTGCGGCTGTGTCGCTGCTGCGGTCGAGGAGTCGGGGATGAGCGGTGGGCTGCTGGTCGCCGGGACCACCTCCGACGCCGGGAAGAGCGTGATCACCGCCGGGATCTGCCGGTGGCTGGTGCGGCAGGGGGTGAAGGTCGCGCCGTTCAAGGCGCAGAACATGTCGCTCAACTCCTTCGTGACGAAGGAGGGCGCCGAGATCGGGCGGGCCCAGGCCATGCAGGCGCAGGCCTGTCGGGTGGAGCCCAGCGCGCTGATGAACCCGGTGCTGCTGAAGCCCGGGGGCGAGCGGAGCAGTCAGGTCGTGCTGCTGGGCAAGCCCGTGGGCGAGATGAGCGCGCGCGGCTATCACGGGGGGCGGCAACAGCGGCTGCTCGGGACCGTGTTGGAGTGTCTGGCCGAGTTGCGGGGCACGTATGACTCGGTGATCTGCGAGGGGGCCGGTTCGCCCGCCGAGATCAATCTCCGGCGCACCGACATCGTCAACATGGGGATCGCCCGGAACGCCGGGCTGCCCGTGCTGGTCGTCGGCGACATCGACCGCGGCGGGGTCTTCGCGTCCTTCTTCGGCACGGTGGCCCTGTTGTCCCCCGAGGACCAGGCGCTCGTCGCCGGGTTCCTCGTCAACAAGTTCCGCGGGGACGTCACCCTGCTGGAGCCGGGGCTCGACATGCTGCGCGGGCTGACCGGGCGGCGGACGTACGGGGTGCTGCCGTTCCGGCACGGGCTCGGCATCGACGAGGAGGACGGGCTGCGGGTCTCGCTGCGCGGGACCGTCCGGGAGTCGAACGTCGCCCCGCCCGTCGGGGAGGACGTGCTGCGGGTCGCCGTGTGCGCGGTGCCGCTGATGTCCAACTTCACCGATGTGGACGCGCTCGCCGCCGAACCCGGCGTCGTGGTGCGGTTCGTGGACCGGGCCGAGGAGCTGGCCGACGCCGATCTCGTCGTCGTGCCCGGCACCCGGGGCACCGTCCGGGCGCTGGAGTGGCTGCGGGAGCGGGGGCTCGCCGACGCGCTCGTGCGCAGAGCGGCGGAAGGGCGCCCGGTGCTCGGGATCTGTGGCGGGTTCCAGGTGCTCGGGGAGCACATCGAGGACGAGGTCGAGAGCCGGCTGGGGCGGGTGACGGGGCTCGGAGTCCTTCCCGTCCGGGTGCGGTTCGCCGAGGAGAAGACGCTCACCCGGCCCGCGGGCGAGGCCCTCGGGGAGCGCGTCGAGGGGTACGAGATCCATCACGGGGTCGCCGAGGTGCTGGGCGGGGAAGGGTTCATCTCCGATGACCACGGAAACAGCCTGGACGGGTGCCGGGTGGGGCAGACCTGGGGCACGCACTGGCACGGGTCGCTGGAGTCGGACGGGTTCCGGCGGGCCTTCCTGCGCGAGGTGGCCGCCGCGTCGGGGCGCCGGTTCGTACCGGCCCCGGAGACGTCGTTCGCCGCGCTGCGCGAGGAGCAGCTGGACCGGCTCGGCGATCTGATCGAGGAGCACGCGGACACGGACGCGCTGTGGCGGCTCATCGAGTCGGGAGCGCCGGCGGGGCTGCCGTTCGTGCCGCCGGGGGCGCCGGGGGTGCCCGGATGAGCGCGGGATCGCTGTGGAACGAACGGCTGCCGGGCACCTGCCCGTGGCCGGAGGGTGACTTGGAGGGCGACCAGAAGTGAGTGTTCCGTTTCCGTTCACGGCCGTCGTCGGCCAGGACGATCTGCGGCTGGCGCTGCTGCTGAACGCCGTGTCGCCGGCGGTCGGCGGTGTGCTCGTGCGCGGCGAGAAGGGCACCGCCAAGAGCACCGCCGTGCGGGCGCTCGCGGCGCTGTTGCCCGAGGTGGAGGTCGTCGTCGGGTGCCGGTTCTCGTGTGATCCCCTGAAGCCGGACCCCGCGTGCCCGGACGGGCCGCACGAGCCGGCGTTCGAGACCCGGCCCGCCCGCATGGTCGAGCTGCCGGTCGGCGCCTCCGAGGACCGGCTGGTCGGCGCCCTCGACATCGAACGGGCGCTCTCCGAGGGCGTGAAGGCCTTCGAGCCCGGCCTGCTCGCGGACGCGCACCGGGGCATCCTCTACGTCGACGAGGTCAACCTCCTCCACGACCATCTCGTCGACCTGCTGCTGGACGCGGCAGCGATGGGCGCCTCGTACGTCGAGCGCGAGGGCGTCTCCGTACGGCATGCCGCGCGGTTCCTGCTCGTCGGGACGATGAACCCCGAGGAGGGCGAGCTGCGGCCGCAGTTGCTCGACCGGTTCGGGCTGACCGTGGAGGTCGCGGCCTCGCGGGAGCCGGAGCAGCGGGTGGAGGTCGTCCGGCGGCGGCTCGCCCACGACGACGATCCGGCCGGTTTCGCGGCCCGTTGGGCGGACGAGGAGGCCGGCGTACGGCAACGGATCGTCGCGGCACGGGAGTTGCTGCCGTCGGTGGTGCTGGGCGACGGGGCGCTGCTGCAGATCGCGGCGACCTGCGCGGCGTTCGAGGTGGACGGGATGCGGGCCGACATCGTGATGGCCCGGACGGCGACCGCGCTCGCCGCGTGGGCCGGGCGGACCGAGGTGCTCGCGGAGGACGTGCGGCAGGCGGCACTGCTCGCGCTGCCCCACCGCAGGCGGCGGAACCCCTTCGACGCGCCCGGCCTCGACGAGGACAGGCTCGACGAGACGCTGGAGGAGTTCGCGGAGCCGCCGCAGGACCCTCAGGACCCTCAGGACCCTCAGGACGACGATCCTGATCCTGATCCCGGTCCCGACGGGCCCGGTGGTGGCGGTGGGCAGCCGCCCGCTCCGGAGCCCGAGGCGCCGCAGGGCGGTGACAGCGGCGCCCGGCCCGAGTCCGGCGAGGGTGTGCCGGCGCAGGCTCCGGCCGCCGGGGAGCAGTCCGCCGTACGGGCCGCCGAGCCGTTCCGTACGAAGGTGCTCAGTGTGCCGGGGCTCGGGGAGGGTGCCGCCGGGCGGCGCTCGCGGGCACGGACCGAGCACGGGCGCACGACCGGGGCGCGCAGGCCGCGTGGCACGCTGACCAAGCTGCATCTGGCGGCGACGGTGCAGGCCGCCGCGCCGCATCAGCGGACGCGCGGGCGGTCCGGGCCGGGTCTGGTGGTCCGGCGTGACGATCTGCGGCAGGCCGCCCGGGAGGGGCGCGAGGGCAACCTCGTGCTGTTCGTGGTCGACGCCTCGGGGTCGATGGCGGCACGGCAGCGGATGAGCGCGGTGAAGGGCGCGGTGCTGTCGCTGCTGCTCGACGCCTATCAGCGGCGGGACAAGGTGGGGCTGGTGACCTTCCGGGGATCGGCCGCCGAGGTGGCGCTGCCGCCGACCTCGTCGGTGGACGCGGCGGCGGCCCGGCTGGAGTCGCTGCCGACGGGCGGGCGGACCCCGCTCGCGGCCGGGCTGCTCAAGGCGCACGACGTCCTGCGGCTGGAGCGGCTTCGGGACCCCGCGCGCCGGCCGCTGGTCGTGGTGGTGACCGACGGCCGGGCGACCGGCGGGCCGGAGCCGGTCGCGCTCGCCGGGCGGGCGGCACGGCTGTTCGCGGCCGAGGGCCACGCGTCCGTGGTCGTCGACTGCGAGTCGGGCCATGTCCGGCTGGGGCTCGCGGGGCAGCTGGCGGGTGAACTGGGCGGTACAGCGGTGACCTTGGACGAGCTGCGGGCGGACTCCATCGCCGGGCTGGTCCGGGACGTGCAGGGCTCGCAGGGCGCACCGGGCGCACAGAATTCTTCGAGGAGGGCCGCTTAGATGCCGCAGGGACAGCCGAGTGTCGTGCCGGAGGACGGGCTGACGACCCGTCAGCGCCGCAACCGTCCGCTGGTGTTCGTGCACACGGGCATCGGCAAGGGCAAGTCGACCGCCGCGTTCGGGCTCGCGCTGCGGGCCTGGAACCAGGGGTGGCCGATCGGGGTGTTCCAGTTCGTCAAGTCGGCGAAGTGGAAGGTCGGCGAGGAGAACGCGCTGCGGGTGCTCGGGGCGTCCGGTGAGGGCGGCTCCGTCGACTGGCACAAGATGGGCGAGGGCTGGTCGTGGGTGCAGCGCGGCATTCAGGGTGACAACACGGCCAACGAGGACAAGGCCCGCGAGGGCTGGGAGCAGGTCAAGCGGGACCTGGCGGCCGAGACGTACAAGCTGTATGTGCTGGACGAGTTCGCGTACCCGCTGCACTGGGGGTGGATCGACACCGACGAGGTGATCGAGGTGCTGCGGAACCGGCCGGGGACCCAGCATGTGGTGATCACCGGACGGAACGCGCCGGAGAAGCTCGTGGACTTCGCGGACCTGGTGACGGACATGTCGAAGGTCAAGCACCCCATGGACGCGGGCCAGAAGGGCCAGCGGGGCATCGAGTGGTGACGTCGTGACCTCGGCTGCCATGGCCTCCTCCGCCGCTCCCCTGCCCTCCGTCCCCCGGCTGGTGATCGCCGCGCCCTCGTCGCGCAGCGGCAAGACCACCGTGGCGACGGGGCTGATGGCCGCGCTCTCCGAGCGGGGGTTCGCCGTGTCCCCGCACAAGGTGGGGCCGGACTACATCGACCCCGGCTATCACGCGCTCGCCAGCGGGCGGGTGGGGCGAAACCTCGACGCGTACCTGTGCGGGCCGGAGCTGGTCGCGCCGCTCTTCGCGCACGGGTCACGCGGGTGCGACATCGCCGTCGTCGAGGGTGTGATGGGGATGTTCGACGGGGCCTCGGGGCAGGGGGAGCTGGCCTCGACCGCGCATGTGGCGAAGCTGCTGCGGGCGCCGGTGGTGCTGGTCGTGGACGCGTCGTCGCAGTCGCGGTCGGTGGCGGCGCTGGTGCACGGGTTCGCCTCCTGGGACACCGAGGTGCGGATCGGGGGCGTGATCCTCAACAAGGTCGCCTCGGACCGGCACGAGGAACTGCTCCGGGACGCCCTGGAGTCGACCGGGGTGCCCGTGCTGGGGGTGCTGCGGCGGGCGCCGCAGGTGGACACCCCGTCCCGGCATCTGGGACTCGTTCCGGTCGCCGAGCGGCAGGCCGCCGCGCTGGAGGCCGTGGCGGCGATGGCCGCGCAGGTGCGGGCCGGATGCGATCTGGAGGCGCTGGTCGCGCTCGCCCGGACCGCCGGGTCACTGTCGGGCACGGCGTGGGAGCCGCCCGTCACGGCCGCGGGGAAGCGCGAGGTGGTGGCCGTGGCCGGTGGGCCCGCGTTCACCTTCTCCTATGCCGAGCACGCCGAGCTGCTGACGGCCGCCGGCGCCGAGGTGGTCGTCTTCGATCCGCTGCGGGACGAGCAACTGCCCGACGGGACACGCGGGTTGGTGATCGGCGGCGGGTTCCCCGAGATGTACGCCGCCGAGCTGTCCGCCAACGAGCCGCTGCGCAAGGCGGTCGCCGAGCTGGCGTTCGGCGGGGCTCCGGTGGCGGCGGAGTGCGCGGGGCTGCTGTATCTGTGCCGGGAGCTGGACGGGCGGCCCATGTGCGCGGTGCTCGACGCGACGGCCCGGATGGACGAGCGGCTGACCCTCGGCTACCGGGACGCCGTGGCCGTCACCGACAGTGTGCTCGCGCCGGCCGGGACCCGGATGCGGGCCCACGAATTCCATCGGACGGTCGTCGAGCCCGGGGCCGGGGCCACTCCCGCCTGGGGGATACGGACCCCTCCCCCGCGCGTCGAGGGCTTTGTGCGGGGCGGGGTGCACGCGAGTTATCTGCATACGCACTGGGCGGCGGAGCCGGGGGTCGCGCGGCGGTTCGTGGAGAGATGCCGGACGGTTTCGTGAGCGGCCCGCCGGGCGGCCCGTCGGACGGTCTCCTGAGCGGCGTCCCGGGCGGTGGGCCGCCGTCCCGTTCACTCCGCCACCCCCACCACCAGCCAGATGAAGGCCGCCCCGGCGATCGTGCACAGCAGGGTGGAGCGGGCCGGGTGTTCGTGGTGGGCCTCGGGGAGGATCTCGGCGGCGGCGAGGTAGAGCAGCGCGCCGCCGAAGAAGCCGAGATAGCAGCCGAGGGGGCCCTCCGGGATCGTGAACAGCAGTGTGGACGCGGCTCCCACCACCGGGGCCGCCGCGTCCGCGAACAGCATCGCGAGCGCGCGGCGGCGCGCGTTGCCGTAGACGCTCGTGAGCGTGTACGTGTTGAAGCCGTCCGCGAAGTCGTGGGCGATCACCGCGAGCGCGACCGCGATGCCCATGCCCTCGCCGATCTGGAAGGCCGCGCCGATGGCGACGCCGTCCATGGCGCTGTGTCCGACCATCGCGGCGGCGGCGGTCAGACCCACCTGGGGCGTACGGCCGTTGTGCTCCTCCGCGCCGTGTGCCGCCTGGCGGGCGGCCAGCAGGCGTTCCACGAGGTGGGCCAGGAGGAATCCGGCGACGAACAGCAGCAGCGCGGCGGGGACACCGAAGACCTCGTCGTCCGCGGCCTCCAGTGCCTCGGGGAGCAGGTCGAGGCCGACCACGCCCAGCATCAGGCCGCCGGCCAGGCCCAGGACGAGGTGGCGGCGGTCGGTGACGCGTTGTGCCGTCCAGCCGCCGAGGAGCGTCATCAGGAAAGCGCCGAGTGCCACGAGGACAGCCATGCGTCTTTGGTACCGGATGAGGTGGGCGTTGTGGCTGCGGCGCCCCGGGGTGGTGTGGAGCGGGCGGGTCGTGTTTCGGGTGCGGGTGAGTGGGGCTTGTCGCGCAGTTCCCCGCGCCCCCGAGACAGGGGCGAGGCTGTGGCTGACCGTGGTTCCGACGTGCTCGTCGTCGGTGTGGGCGCCTCCGTGGGGGTGTCGGTGGGGGAGGTTCTCGGGCTGGTGGAGCGGGTGCTGCGGGATGCTGGGCTGTCGGTCGAGGCCGTCGTCGCGCTGGCCACCGTCGATGCCAAGGCCGGTGAACCCGGTCTCGTCCGCGCCGCCGAGCGGCTCGGGGTCCCTCTGGTGTCCTACCCCGCCGAGGAGTTGGCGGCCGTGGCCGTGCCGAACCCCTCCGGCGCGGCGCTGGCCGCCGCCGGTACCCCCTCCGTCGCGGAGGCCGCCGCGCTCGTGGGCGGGGGTGAACTGCTCGTCCCGAAGCGGAAGTCGGGGCCGGTGGACGGGCGGGCGGGGAGGGCGACGTGTGCCGTCGCGCGGCGACCGGCATGATGATCGTCAAGACACAGCAGCCCCAGCCCCAGCCAGCCCCACCCGCAGCCGCAGCCGCAGCCGCAGCCGCAGCAACCTTCGCCTTCGAGGAGACACCGTGACCACCCCGCCGCCCGCCCTGCTCATCGCCGGTCATGACACCCGGGACGATGCCGGGGCCGAGGCGTTCCGTGACTTACTGCGTGAGCTGGGGCTCCGTCACCCCGGGCTGCCCGTCGGGGGCGGCTTCGCCGAGCCGTCCCGGCCGGGGCTGGGCGAGGCCGTGGCCGAGCTGGTGGAGCGGGGGGTGCGGCGGTTCGTCGTGGTCCCGCTGGCGTGGGAGCCCGCCGCCGGGCGCGCGGAGGCGGAGGTCGCGGAGGCGGTGGCCCGGGTGCGGGAGGGACATCCGGAGGTGTCGTACACCCGCGGTCGTGCGCCGGGGCCGCGCCCCGCGCTGCTGGACCTGCTGGAGCGGCGGGTCGAGGAGGCGCTGGGGTCGAAGGCGCCGCGTATGCCCGGTGACCGGGCCGATGTGTCCGTGCTGCTCGTCGGGCACGGGTCCCTCGACCCCGAGGCCAACGCCGAGGTGCACCGCGCGGCCCGGCTGCTGTGGGAGGGGCGCGGGTACGGGGGTGTGGAGACGGCGTTCGTGTCGCTGGCGGCGCCGGATGTGCCCAGCGGGCTCGACCGGTGTGTGCGGCTGGGCGCGCGGCGGATCGTCGTGCTGCCGTACTTCCCGCTCGGCGGCGTACCGGCGGAGCGGGTGCGGCAGCAGACCGAGGGCTGGTCTGCCGCTCGCCCGGAGATCGGGGTACGGTCGGCCGATGTCATCGGACCGGAGCCGGAGCTGCTCGATCTGATCGTGGAGCGGTACCGGGAGGCGCTGGAGGACGACCCGCACATGAACCGTGTCGCAGGGCTGCCTCGGCAGCCGCACGGCCGTCCGGACGACGACGGGCAGCACAGTCACGATCATCACCATTGGGGACACAAGCACTCCCATGCACACTGAATCCGGCTCCGGGAGCGAGTACGGCCTGCGGCAGCACGCCGGTACGGGTCATGACCTGCGGCATCACGGTGACGCCGAGGTGCGGGACGACGGGGCGGGCCTCATCGACCTCGCCGTGAACGTGCGCACGGGCACACCGCCCGGCTGGCTGCGGGAGCGGATAGCCGGGTCGCTGACCGGGCTGGCCGCCTACCCCGACGGGCGTTCCGCGCGGGCGGCGGTGGCGGCCCGGCACGGGCTGCCGGTGGACCGGGTGCTGCTGACGGCGGGCGCCGCCGAGGCCTTCGTGCTGCTCGCGCGGGCCCTGAAGGTCCGTCGGCCGGTGGTCGTGCACCCGCAGTTCACGGAGCCGGAGGCCGCGCTGCGGGACGCCGGGCACTCCGTGGACCGGGTGCTGCTGCGGGAGGCGGACGACTTCCGGCTGGACCCGGCGGCCGTGCCGGAGGACGCCGATCTCGTCGTCGTCGGCAACCCGACCAACCCGACGTCGGTGCTGCATCCGGCCGGGGCCCTCGCCCGGCTGGCCCGGCCGGGGCGGACACTGGTGGTCGACGAGGCGTTCATGGACGCGGTGCCGGGTGAGCGCGAGGCGCTGGCCGGACGGACGGACCTGCCCGGTCTCGTGGTGCTGCGCAGCCTCACCAAGACCTGGGGGCTGGCCGGGCTGCGGATCGGCTATGTCCTCGCCGCGCCCGGGACGATCGCCGAGCTGGAGCGCGCCCAGCCCCTGTGGCCGGTGTCGACGCCCGCGCTCGCGGCGGCCGAGGCGTGCATGTCGGACCGGGCGCTGGCGGAGGCCGCCGACGCGGCCGTCCGGATCGCCGCCGACCGGGCCCATCTGGTCGCCGGGCTCCGGGAGTTCGGGCCCGACGGGCTCTTCGTGACGGAGCCCGCCGAGGGCCCGTTCGTGCTGATGCGGCTGCCCCGCGCGACGGCCGTACGACGGCATCTGCGCAGCCTCGGCTTCGCCGTCCGCCGCGGTGACACCTTCCCGGGGCTGGACGAGGAATGGCTGCGCCTGGCGGTGCGTGACCGGACCACGGTCAACGGGTTCCTTCAGGCACTGGACCGGGCGATGACGCTGGCGGACCGCTGAGCGCCGGGGCCGCGGTGCCGTAGGGCGGTTCGTCCCGGCGGACCCGTTCGCGGGTGCCGTCCGGGAAGCGGAGGTCCACGTTCCCGGCGGTGTCGACCCTCGCGCTCGCCCCGGTGTGCGGGATGCGCGGGTCGCCGCTGAGCACGACGAGGGTGACCAGGACGGGCCCGCTCCCGCGCACGCCCTCCAGCACGGGTGTCGCCGAGTGGTGCCCGTAGGCGTTCGCGCCGACCGCCCGCAGCACGGCGCCCGGCGCGTCGCCCCAGCCGTGCAGGCCCACGACGACGCTGGTCAGTCCGTCCGCGCGCCGGGCCAGCGCCCGGCCGGGCCCCGACTCCCCCGTGGGCGGCCCGGCGTCGTCGGCCACGGCCCAGCCCCCTTCCCGTAGGGGTGTGCCGGGCGGGGCGTCGACACGGTGGACCCGCATCTCCCAGGGGCCGTGCACCACGCTGACCGTCTCGATACGGCCCGCGTCGCCGCCGTACCGGGACGCGGCGCGGCGGCCCTCGGCGCCCAGGGGGTGGATACGGCCGCGTGGGGAGGGGGTGCCGTCGGGGGCGAGCAGGGCGAGGTGGTTGTCGGGGCCCGGCTCCGGGGCCGGCGGGGTCTGCGGGGCGGTGGCGCTGGAGTAGGCGAGCCGGGCGTAGTGCGGGCTGTCGTCGGCGGGGGCGGGCGGGGGCGGCAACCGGTCGCTGCCGTGGTTGACGAGCCGTACGAGTCCGTCGGCGGTGGTGGAGTGGAGCAGCCAGCCGGGGCCGGGCAGGGCGAGCGCGGTGTCGGCGGTGTCGATGGGCGCGGCCTCCTCGGGCGCGGTCCACACAGGATGGGCCGCGGGGAGGAGCAGGCCGAGGAAGGCCTTGCTCGCCCAGTACGGGGAGGCGGGGCCCGAGTAGCGCTGGGTGACGGGGAGGAAGGGCCGGTACCAGCCGAGGGTGAGGAGGCCGTGTTCGTCGGGGGCGCCGCGCTCCGCGAAGTGCCTCAGGGTGCCGGAGGCGAGGCGGCGGGTGCGGCCGGGCGGCAGGGGTGTGGCGTCGGCGAGGGCGCCGGCCCACAGCGGGGCGGCGGTCGCGAAGCGGTAGGTGAGGGAGCGGCCCTGGTGGACCGGGGCCCCGTCGGCGCCGAAGAAGTGCTGGTGGACGCCGAGGAATTCACGCAGCCGGGCCCGGTGCCCGGCCACCCGCGCCGCGTCCGCGCGGGGGCCCGCGATCCGCGCCCACAGGACCGGGTACAGGTGCAGCGCCCAGCCGTTGTAGTAGTCGAACTTCCGTCCGTCGCCGTCCGTGTACCAGCCGCCGCCCCGGTACCAGTCGTCCAGCCGGTCGAGCCCGGCGTCGATCTCGGCGCGGCTGTGCGGGGCGCCGACCGAGGCGAGGAACTCCTCGGTGATCACCTGGAAGAGCCGCCAGTTGGAGTCGTTGACGTCCGCCCCGACGAATCCGCCCAGCCAGTCGGCGACCCGCCCGCGCACCGCGTCGTCCAGCCGGTCCCACAGCCACGGCCGGGTCTCGTGCAGCGCGATCGCGATCGACGCGGCCTCCACCATGGGCTGCGCCCGGTCGGTGATCGCCGGCCATCGCTCGTCGCCGCCGCCCCGGCCGGTCCCGGCGGCGAGCCCGGCCGCGTACCGCTCGATCAGCGCGGGTCCGACCCGCCCTCCCGAGCCCGCGATACGGAAGGCGGCGAGGAGGAAGGACCGCGCGAACCCTTCGAGCCCGTCGGACAGGGGACCGGAGTGGCCGGCCCGCCCCGGCAGCCGGTACTGCGCCAGCCCCGGCGAGGCGTACGGCTCGATCCCGTCGAGCAGCCGGTCGGCCATGGCTTCCCAGTGGGTTCGGGTCCAGCCGGTGAAGGGGGAGAGGAGGTGGTCGGCGGGCGGGAGCGTCGTGTTGCCGGCGGGGGACATGTGCGGCGCGGTCATAGGGTGTCGCGACCTCCGGTCGGCTGTGGACAGAGAGCAGGACAGCGCGCCCCCGAAGGGGCGCGGGGCTGTGACATATGCGGCTCCGCCGCGTGGGCGCGACCAGCCACGACGGTCCGCACTGTCACGACGGCCCTCTCGGCGGAGCCACACTCCGCCGCACGACGATGTGCGTGCCCAGCAGATAGCGCCCTCCCACCCCCCGCTCCGGATCCCGCAGAGCGATCCGCACAGCCGCCCGCCCCAGCTCCTCCGCGGGCGTCCGCACGGTCGTGAGCGGCGGGTCGAAGTCCTCGGCCAGCGGTATGTCGTTGTACCCGACCACCGAGATGTCGTCGGGCACGCTCAGCCCGGCCTCGGCGATCGCGCGGAGCGCTCCCGCCGCGACCATGTCGTCCCCCGCGAACACGGCCGTGAACTCCCGTGTCTCCTTGAGCAGTTCGGTCATGGCCCGCAGCCCGGCGGGGCGTCCGAGGCCGCAGTCCACGACCTGAGCGGCCTCCGGCGGGAGCCCGTGTTCCGCGAGCGCGGCCCGGTATCCCGCCACCCGGGCGTCGAGCGCGGTGTTGCCGGGGAGCCCGCCGAGGAAGACGATCCGGCGGTGCCCGGCGGACAGCAGATGCCCGGTGATCGCCCGGGCCCCGGCCTCGTTGTCGAACTCGACGACCAGCGCGGGGATCTCCGGACCGGGGGCCGGGCGCCCGCACAGCACCAGCCGGGCCCCGGACGCGTCCAGGGCCTCGGCGTACTGGGTCACGCGCGAGCGGTACGCGTCGTCCTCGACAACCCCGCCGACCAGGATCACCAGCCGGGCGCCCTCCTCCCGCATCAGCCGTACGAACTCCATCTCCCGCTGCGGGTCTCCCCCGGTGGCGCCGACCACGCACAGCCAGCCCCGGTCGGCGGCCTCCGCCTCGACGCCCTCGGCGACCTGGGCGTAGAAGGGGCTGGTGACCTGGCGGACGACGACGGCGGCCATCTTGCGGCCGCCGCCGACCAGGGCGCGGGCATGCGCGTTGGCGACGTAGTCCAGTTCGCGGGCGGCGCGCAGGACGCGGGCCCGGGTGGCGGCGGGCACCGGGTGGTTGCCGCTGAGCGCGCGGGAGGCGGTGGCCGTGGACACCCCGGCCCGGACGGCGACCTCACGGATCGTGACCCGTTCCCTCGGCCTGGACTCTCTGGGCGCCATGTCGTTCCCCATCCCCCGCGTCTCCTCTTCGCTTCCGTCGGCCACCGCTCAGGTGTTGGCCGCGTGGTCCTTCGCGAGCTCCTCGGCCATTCTGTCGCCGCCGCGCTGCCGCCACCGCTTCACGGTGGCGTCCCATTCCGAGAGCTTCAGGCGTCCGGCGACGATGCCGGTGACCGTGTCCTCGACGAGGGCCTTGAGCGTGGCGCCCTGGGAGTTCTTCGTGGCGGACTGCAGTCCGAAGGAGGCGTTGCGGATGGCGTGCGGCACGACCTTCGTCTGCCAGGCGTGCAGGGCCCGTACGGCGTCCGGCATGCCGGGGACGAACAGCACCTGGGGGCCTTCGGCGAGGTACTTCAGCGGCAGGTTGGTGTTGTTCTCGACCTCGCCGAGCTTCGTGACCTGCGGGGAGCCGTCGGCGGCGCGGGTGAAGTGGGTGCCCTCGACGCCGTAGTGGACGAGTTCCCACTCCGCGCTGCCGAAGGGGGCGGCGAGATAGTCGAGGACGCGCAGCAGCAGTTCGATCCGTTCCTTCTTCGCCTTCTTCAGCACGGTGTAGCCGAAGGAGCGGCGGGCGGCGACGATCCCGCCGGGCTCCCCGCCGACGCTGTACGGGAGAGCCGCGGCCGGGGTCAGCTTGCCCTTGCTCTCCCGGTACTTGGGGAGGTAGGCGCCGAAGCCGTCCTGCATGGAGCCGACCGTGCCGTTGTAGTAGAGCGTGGTCAGGTCGATCTGGGAGATCGAGGTGGCGTCGGGGTGGTAGGAGCCGTCCTGGCGCAGCCGGGCCTGGAAGGCGACGGCCGCCTTCAGGCGTTCGTCGGCCCACGCGGACTCGAAGGTGCCGTCCTTGGTGACGGACCACTCCATCGGCGCGTTGTGGGCGGCGGCGTGCACGGCGTTGCCGAAGAGGGAGCCGGTGGCGGCGCCGAGGGCGTAGGTACGGCCGGCGGTGGCCCGCTTGGCGACGGCGGCGAAGTCGTCGGCGGTCCAGCCCTCCTTCATGCCGGCGTCGGTGAACATGCCCTGGTTGAGCCAGAGCGTGGAGCCGGGCAGCGGGCGCTCCAGCGGGATGCCGTAGAGGAGGCCGCCGATGCGGCCCATGTCCTGCCAGGCGTGGGTGGGGATGCCCGCGAGGTTCGGGTAGTCGGCGATCGCGTCGCCGGAGAGGTAGGGGGTGAGGTCCTCGGCGCGGCGGCGGACGAACTCGGCCTCGCGGGGCAGGACGAAGCCGGAGAAGACGTTGATGATGTCGGGGAGGGTGTCGGCGTCGCCGGCCATCACCGTCGCCATCTTCTTCTGGTAGTCGGCCTGGGGGACGATCGTGTACTCGATCTTCACCCCGAGGGCCTTCTCGACCGCCGCCCAGAACCGGTTGGCGGAGGCGGGCTTCGGCGGGGTGCCGAACGACACGGACATGACCTTGACCGTGGAGCCGTCGCCCGGGGTGCGGGAGACGGACCTGGCGAGGTCGGCGGGGTAGGCGGTGTAGCCGGCCTGGACGCCGGCCGCGGTGGGCGCGAGGTCCGGCTTCGGACCCGTCGCGGGGGTGTGGGCGGGCCAGGGCGCGAGCTTCTTGCCCGCGTTGGAGACGTCGCTGTCGCCGGAGTTGGTAGAGCAGGCGGTCAGCAGGGCCGGGGCGGCGGCTGCGGCGCCCCCGACGGCCACGGAGCGGAGCAACGTACGGCGGGACATGCGGGGCATGGGCGGACGACCTTTCCGTGCACGGCTCTTGATGGAGGGTCAGCTCTTGACGGCGCCGGTGAGCACGCCCTTGGTGAAGTACTTCTGCAGGAAGGGGTAGACGAGCAGGATCGGGACGGTGGCGATCACGAGCACCGCCATCTGCACGGTCTGCGGCGCGGTGACCGTGCCCTCGCCGGTGGTCGCGTCGGTGAGGCCGGAGCCGGCCACCACATAGGTGCGCAGGACCTGCTGGAGGGGCCAGTGGTCGCTCTCCAGATACAGCGAGGCGTAGAACCAGGAGTTCCAGTACGCCACCGCGTAGAACAGTCCGACGACGGCGAGCGCCGCCTTGGACAGCGGCAGGACGACGGAGAACAGCACCCGCCAGTCCCCCGCCCCGTCGAGCCGGGCGGCCTCGTACAGCTCCTCGGGGATGCCCTGGAAGAAGCCGCGCAGGACGACGAGGTTGAAGACGTTGACGAGGACGGGCAGCACCAGGGAGGCGTAACTGTCCAGCAGGCCCAGCTCCTTGACCAGCAGGAAGCTCGGGATCATGCCGGGCGGGAAGAGGAAGGTGAACAGGATCAGCAGCAGGACGGGACGGCCGCCGAGGACGCCGGGGCGGGAGAGCGCGTAGGCGAGGGTGACCGTGCAGGCGAGGCTGAGGAGGGTGCCGACGAGAGTGATGCCGGCGCTGACGGCGAGGGCGTGGGTGACGATGCCGCCGTCGAGGATGTCGCGGTAGGCGTCGAGGCGGGGTTCGGTCGGCCAGAGCACCCAGCCGCCGTTCGCGACGACCTCGTCCGTCGAGGCCAGCGATGTGGACACGATCACCAGGAACGGGACGCAGACCAGGAGGACCACGGCGACGAGGGCGACGGCCTTGGCGGCCTGGGTGACGGGCTTCGGCTTCTCCAGCCAGCCCGGTCGAGTGTGGGCGCTCACTTGTAGACCCCCTGTTCGCCGAGGCGGTGGGCGACCTTGTTGGCGGCGTACACGAGGAGCGCGCCGATGACGCCCTTGAACAGGCCCGCGGCGGCGGCGAATCCGTAGTCGCCGCCGACGATGCCCTGGTAGTAGACGAAGGTGTCGATGATCTCGGCGGCCTCCGGGCCGACCGCGTCGCGCTGGAGCAGCATCTGTTCGAAACCGACGGAGAGGATGTCGCCCAGCCGCATGATGAGCAGCAGCACGATCACCGGCCGGACGGCGGGCAGGGTGACGTGCCAGAAGCGCCGCCAGGGCCCGGCCCCGTCGATGGCGGCGGCCTCGTACTGCTGCTCGTCGACCTGGGCGAGGGCGGCGAGAAAGATGATCGTGCCCCAGCCGGCGTCCTTCCAGATGACCTGGGCGACGGTGAGCGGCCGGAAGGCGTCCGGGTTGCCGATGATGTCGACGGTGCTCAACCCCATGCCGTCGAGGGAGGAGTTGAGCAGTCCGGTGTCGCCGAGCACCTGCTGGAACAGGGCGACGACGATCACCCAGGAGATGAAGTGCGGCAGATACGCCACCGACTGCACGAAGCGGCGGACGCTGTCCCGCGTGAGGCTGTGCAGCAGCAGGGCCAGGGCGAGCGGCACCGGGAAGTAGAAGACCAGCTGGAGGACGGCGATCCAGAGGGTGTTGAGGACGGCCGCCCAGAACGCCCCGTCCTCGAACATGCGCTGGAAGTTGCCGAGGCCGGTCCAGGGGCTGGCCCAGACGCCGTCGAAGGGCACGTACTCCTTGAACGCGATGAGGTTGCCGGCCAGGGCGCCGTAGTGGAACAGCAGAAAGTAGCCGAGACCGGGGAGCATGAGCAGGACGAGGGTGCGGGAGCCCCGGATCCGGCCCTGCCTCTGTAAACCTTTTCGTCGTGGTGGCCCGCCGCCCGCCCGACGGTGCGCCGACCCGACCTCCTCTGTACCTGTGCGTTCCCGTAGTACAGCGGCCACGGGTCCCCCTCACGTCTCGAAGTCGGAGTGAGGGGAAGTTAAAACGTTTTCAGTGCTCGGTCAACAGTTCTGACACACAAGGGGAGTTGGCCCGGCGACCGGACCCGGCCGTCCCGCTCCTGCGGCTTCACCGCGTCCCACGTATCCGTACAGGACTTCTCCGCATCGTTCGCAGTCCGAAACACGACCCCTCCTTTTGGCATGTCATTGACACGTCTTTGGGGGGCCTTGGTACATAGATGAGCCCGGCGATTCCTGTGCTATCCCTGTGCCCACGGGGAACAAGGAGCCCTTCATGGCAGCCTCAGGCCAGACCCGCGTCCCACACCGACTCACCCCGTTACGCCGCCTTGGCCGTCCACGTCTGCGGGCCGCCCTGGTCGGTGCCGTGGCGACGGCGCTGATCATGAGCACCGCGCCCGCGGCCCCCGCCCGAACCGGCGAGGCGAGACCCGCGACCGCGGTCGAACCCGACACCGGTGACCCCCGCGAGGGCTGGAGACCCGCGAGCGAGGACCCGGAGGCGGCCGGCCCGCGCGACGCGGACGAGCCGCCCCGCATCCGGCTCGACCGGTCCCGGGGTTCCGCCTCCCTCACCCACCGGGGCGTCTCGGGCGAGGCCGACGGTGTCCGGATCGCCGCCCCCCGCGCCGCGCACGCCACCGGCGCCGACCTGGCCTGGAGCGCCTTCCGGGGCAAGGGGCTGCGGGAGTACGAGGTCCACCGCTCCACAGAGAAGGACTTCACCCCGACCGACGAGACCCTGGTCGCGCCCGTCGACCGGGACACCCGCGCCTTCGCGGACCGCACGGCGCCCCCGGCGCTCGACGGCAGGGACAGGAGCGAGAGCACGGGCACGGGGACGTACCACTACCGGATCGTCGTCCGCACCCGGCAGGACAGGCTGCTGGCGAGTCCGGTCCGCACGGTCGAACTGCCCGCCGTCGGCGAGGTGGCCAAGGGCGCGAAGCTGCTCGCCGCCCCCGAGGGCGAGACCTACCTCCTGCCGTACACGCCTGCGCGGATGATCCCCGGCGAGAAGGCCACCGTCGAGGCGACGCTCACCAACACCACCGCCACCGGGTGGAAGAAGGGCGAGCGCGTCCTGTCGTACCGGTGGACGCTGGACGGCAAGGACGTCACCAACCTCCTCAACAAGGACGCCACCCCGCTGCCGAAGGACGTCGCGCCCGGCGAGACGGTCACCTTCGAGGCGGAGTTGAAGGCCCCGGTCCTGGTCGACCCGCTGGACAAGCGGCTGACCTTCGGTCTGGAGTGGGACCTGCGGGAGAAGGCCACCGGCGACTGGCTGTCCGAGACGGACGGGGTGCCGCCGTCGAAGCACCAGGTGACCGCCGAGTACCCGACCTCCGACCAACTCGGTCTGGAGGACTTCCACTCGTACGCCGGGAAGAACACCGGCGCGAGTTCGGCGCTGATGAGCAATCTTCACGCGGGCAACGCGGTGTGGTCGTACAACGCCTTCTCCAACCCGTCGCTCGGTTTCTCGACGTTCCTGCGACTGGCCTACAACTCGCAGGACGCGTCCGCCGGTCCGGCCGGATACGGCTGGTCGGTGCAGGCGTCCTCGCCGGTGCGGCTCGGCACTCCGCTGGACTTCCATCCGTCGGCGCTGCTGCCGAAGCAGATCACGCTGACCGACGGCGACGGCACCGGCCATGTGTTCCGCAAGAACAAGAAGGGCGAGTGGGACTCCCCCGCCGGGGTCCACTTCCGGGTCAGGCAGCTGGAGAAGGACTGTCTGCTGAAACCGCACCAGCGGGAGGCGTGGGAATTCCTGCGGCCGGACCGCAGCCGGTTCCTCTTCGACTGCCAGGGCTATCCGAGCGCCCAGGTGGACAGGAACGGCAACCGGATGGAGTTCACCTACGAGGAGCGGCTGCTGGGGCATCCGTCGAAGCTGCTGAAGTACGTGACCGACGCCGAGGGCCGGCGCACGCTCACCGTCGACCACTGGGAGAAGGGCGAGGCGTACACCTACGTCGACAAGGACGGCGAGGTCCGGGAGGGCAAGCACCTGATCAACCCGTTCATCGTCGACAAGGTCCGCTCGGTCACCGACGTCTCGGGGCGGCGGATCGATCTCACCTTCACCGAGAAGGGGTTCCTGGCCCGGCTGACGGACGGGGCGAACGCCGCCGAGGGGCTGCGGAAGGTCTTCCGGTTCGACTACGGCAAGGAGTTCGACCACCCCGGTCTGAAGCTGGTGAAGGTCACCGACCCGCGCGGCAACGCCACGAAGGTGGACTACGTCGGACCGCACGACGACAAGGACCAGCTGCACTTCCTGGGGTACACCAGGGCGGTCACGGACCGGCTCGGCGGGCGGACCGCGTTTCGTTACGCGGACCCCGACGGCCATGACGGCAAGGGCACCCGGACCGTCGTCACCGACGCCGAGGGCAACCCGGCCACCCAGCTGATGGACGGCTACGGCCGCCCGGTGAGGCTCACCGACGCCAAGAACCGCACCACGAGGCTCGGTTGGGACGCCGACAACAACGTCACCCGCCTGGAGCAGCACAACGGCGCCGTCCGCACCTGGAAGTACGACGCGAAGACCGGCTACCCGCTGGAGAGCCGCGACGCGGAGTCCGTGAAGAACGACCGGCCCGCCGCCACCCTCGCCTACGCGACCGGCGAGAACGGCCACATCGCCGACCTGGTCCGCCGGGTCTCCCCGGAGGGCCGCGCCTGGCGGTTCGGCTACGACGGCCGCGGCAACATGACCTCGGTCACCGACCCGAAGGGCGTCCAGAGCGAGCCGGAAAGCGACTACACCTCCACCAGCGCCTATGACGCGCGGGGCCGGCTCACCTCCGCCACCGACGCGAACGAGCACACCACCAGGTTCGAGGACTACGATCCGTCCGGCTATCCCCGGGTGATCGAGGACGCCCTCGGCAACCGCACGGTGACCACCTACGACGTGCGCGGCAACGTCACCGAGGTCCAGGAGGCCGACGGGGCGACGACGACGCAGACGTACGACGTGTTCGCGCGTCCGCTGGAGAACCGCCGCCCGAAGGACCAGCAGGCCGGCGAGTTCATCGTCACGCCCGCGCCGGAGTACGACCGCAATGACAACACGCTCGTGTTCACCGCCCCCAACGGGGTGGCGGGCCGCAGCGAGTTCGACGCGGCGGACCAGTTGCTGAAGTCCGTCCAGCCCGGCGACGAGGAGGGCGCGCCCGAACGGGTGTCGACCTTCACCTACGACAAGGTCGGCAACCAGCTCACCTCGACCGAGCCGAAGGGCAGTCTGACCGAGGAGCCCGGCGACTTCACCTCGACGACGCGGTACGACGAGGTGTACCAGCCCATCGAGGCGGTCAACGCGGCGGGCAAGCGGGTCTCGGCCGTCTACGACGACGTCGGTGACCTGGTGAAGGTCGTCGACGCCCGCAAGAACGACACCGAGGACCCCGACGACTTCACCAGCCGGTTCCGCTACGACCTCGACCACCGGCTGCTGGAGACCACCGACGCGGCCGGGAGGTCGACGACCAGCACCTACGACTGGGACGGGCTGACGGTCGCCACCACCGACGCCGCCGGCAACCGCACCGACCTGGTCCTGGACGCCCGCGCCGCGCTGGTCGAGGCGCGCGTCCCGCACGACGGGACCGGCGACGACCTGGTGGTCCGCACCACCCGCTTCGAGTACGACGAGGTCGGCAACCAGACCCGGGTGATCACCCCGCGCGGTGTCGAGACCGGCGACGACACCCGGGACTTCGCCTCCGAGACCGTCTACGACGAGCTGAACCGCGTCAAGGAGACCCTGAGCCCCTTCGACCCGGACGACCCCCGCTACGACACACCGGACCGGACGACGTACGAGTACGACGCGCTCAGCCGGGTGAAGAAGGTCAGCGCCCCGCCGTCCGAGGGGCAGGACGTCCGCAACGAGACCGAGTACACCTACTTCGACACCGGCTGGATCAAGAAGTCCACCGACGCCTTCGACATCGAGAACACCTACCGCTACAACGATCTCGGCCAGCAGATCCAGAACACCCTGTCCAGCGCGGGCGGTTCGGTCACCCGGACGCTGGACTCCTCCTTCTATCCGAGCGGCGCCCTCAAGTCCCGCTCGGACGACGGCGTTCCGGTCGGGCTCCAGGTCGCGCTGGTCGACAACTCCGACGTCAACAACACGGCGACGCAGGGCACCTGGACGGAGACCGCGGCGGAGGGCGCGTACGGCTACAACGCGCAGACGCACCCGGCCGGTTCGGGTGAGGACCGCTTCGTCTGGCAGCTGACGATCCCCCAGTCCGGCGACTACACGGTCTACGTCCGCTACCCGAAGGTCGAGGAGGCGGCGAAGGACGCCACCTACGAGATCAAGCACAAGGACGGCACGGCGACCCGGAACCTCGACCAGAGCGAACTGCCGGGCGAGTGGCGGTCGCTCGGCAAGTACGCCTTCGGTGAGGACACCGGTCAGGCCGTCACCCTCACCGACAGGGCCACGTCGGGCACGGTGGTCGCGGACGCGGTGCGGCTGGTCCGCGACTACGAGGGCGACACCGACAACGAGAAGAAGGACTTCTCCTACCGCTACGACGCCAACGGCAACCAGACCGAGATCACGGACAGCAGCCCCGGCGTCGACACCGACCGCTACACCCTCGCCTATGACGAGCTGAACCAGCTCACCGAGGTCGTCGAGCACGACGGCGACACCGTCCGCGACACGACCGCGCTCACCTACGACGCCAACGGCAACACGCTCAGCACCACCCACGACCTGACCTGGAGCAGACTGGAGTACGACGCCCTCGACCGGGTCGAACGCATCACCAACGCGGACTCGCCGACGGCGGGCGACCGCCAGGTCACCTCGGTGGAGTACACGGCCCGGGGCGAACTGGCGAAGCAGACCAGGCCGAACGGCAACGTCCTCACCGTCGACTACTACCTCGACGGCGCGACGCGGAAGACCACGGAGAAGCAGTCCGACGGCACCCTGGTCGCCGAACACGCCCTGAAGTACGGCGCCAACGGTCACCGGGCCGAGGACGTCCTGAAGCTGATGGACGCCGACGACCACGGCGAGACCATCGACAACACGTACGCGTACACCTACGACCCGCAGGACCGGATCGCCGAGGTGGAGAAGTCCGGCGACGACGAGACGACGGAGGAGTACCGGCACGACGCGGCCGGCAACGTGGTCCACCAGAGGGTCGACGGCACGACCACCACGCACCGCTACGACCGCAACCGCCTCCTCACCTCCACCGCGGACGGCGCCTCGTCCACGTACAACTACGACCCGCTCGGCCGTCTCGACACGGTCTCCTTCGGCGGCGAGACGATCCAGAAGTACCGCTACGACGGCTTCGACCGCCCGGAGTCGATCCGGTCCGGCACGGGGGAGGCGGCGCGGACGACCCGGATGACGTACGACGCGTTCGACCGCACGGTGAAGGAGTCGGTCGACGGGGACGACGCGCGGACGACGCTCTTCACCTACCTCGGCATCACCTCGAACTCCCTCCGTGAGGAGGTGACGGACGAGGGTGTCACCTCCTTCCAGTACGCCTCCTGGGGCCAGAAGCTCACCCAGATCAAGGACGAGGAGGACGCCGCCCCGGAGACCACGCAGTACCTCTACCACCCGCACGGCGACGTGGAGGCGCTGACGGACTCCGACGGCGACACGAAGACGACGTACGGCTACACCGCGTACGGCAAGAACGACCCCGCGCAGTTCACGGGCGCCGACAAGCCGGGGGCCGGCGGCGAGGAGCCCTCGGAGGCGTACAACTCGTACCGCTTCAACTCCAAGCGCTACGACAGCGCGTCCGGCACGTACGACATGGGGTTCCGGACGTACGACCCGGGGCTGAACCGGTTCCTGACCCGGGACATGTACGGCGGTGCCCTCGCCGACATGGGTCTGTCCACCGACCCGTTCACCGGCAACCGCTACGCCTTCGCGGGCGGCAACCCGATCTCCTTCATCGAGATCGACGGCCACCTGTTCGGCCTGTCGTGGTCGGACATCGGGCACGCGGCGCTGGACGTGGTCGGCCTGATCCCGGTCGTCGGCGAGGCCGCCGACCTCGCCAACTGCGGCTGGTACGCGGCCGAGGGCGAGTACGTGGACGCGGCCCTGTCCTGTGCCTCCGCGATCCCGTTCGCGGGGTACGGGGCGACGGCGGCGAAGGCGGCGCGGTACGGCGACAAGGCGCTGGACGCCATCGACACGGCGGGCGACACGGTCCGCGCGGCGGACAACGTCGCGGACGCGGGCCGCGCGGCGGACACCCCGCCGACGGGCTCCACCCCGGACGCCCCCACCACCCCGAAGGACCCGGCCCCCGCCGACGCCGCCCCGACACCCGCCCCGGCCCCGGCCCCGCCGAAGGTCCCGGACACACCGCCGGCCAGCGGCGCGGCGTGCAAGCTGGACAACAGCTTCGTGCCGGGCACGCAGGTGCTGATGGCCGACGGCTCGACCAGGGCGATCGAGGACATCGAGGCCGGCGACAAGGTCACCGCGTCCGACGTGGAGACGGACGACTCCCGGCCTCGCACCGTCACCGGAACCGTCAAGGGCGAGGGCACCAAGCATCTCGTCACCGTCACCGTGGACACCGACGCCGGAAAGGGAACCGGCACCTCCACCGTGACGGCGACCGAGGGCCACCCGTTCTGGGTGCCGGACCTGGGCCACTGGGTGAAGGCGGGCGACCTGGAACCGGGCCAGTGGCTCAGTACGGGCAGCGGCAGCTGGATCCGTGTCACGGCGGTCGCGCACCGAACGGCCGAAGCGGTCGTCCACAACCTCTCGGTCTCCGGTGTCCACACCTACGAGGTCCTGGCGGGGACGACACCGGTCCTCGTACACAACTGCCAGGTCGGTTACGGCAGTACCGACCTCAGCCAGGCGGTGATGCAGGAACGACTGCGGCTGGGCAAGACCGGCAACAACTTCGCCGCGGCACGGTACACGGACGCCGCCGGTGTGGAGCAGATCGCGGTCGCCTTCTCCTCCAAGGGACGGGGCAACCACGCCGAGTCGAAGCTGCTGCGGCAGCTGGGCAAGGGAAACATCACCGAGATCTACTCGGAACTCCAGCCCTGCCGGAATTCCTGCGCCCCTGCATTGCAGGGGGTTCCGACCTCATGGTCCTGGAACTGGACGACCTCCGCTCAGGGAGCCCAATCCAGAAAGGACCAATTGGCCGCGGTACGTGGATTGTTCTCCAGTGCCATGAAGGGAATCTGGTAGCCTCGGTCCGAGAGGCTGGCCGATACTCATCGGTCGGCCTCTCCTCCGTTGCATCGGTCCGACGTCGAGAAAGAGATTTCGCCATGTCGCCGCATCACAGCTATGCGCCGGAAGCCGTCTCGCCGGTGCGCGACGCGACCGCGCGCCGCTTCCTCACCGAAGTCGGCCTGCCCGAGGAGCACTTGCTCTTCGCGGCGACGGACCCGGCCGTCCGGTCCGTGCCGGCCGGCGGATCCGAGCGGAAGCTTCTCAAGATCGGACAAGGCGGCGATCACGACGAGTTCTGCATCGACATCGAATCCGGAGAAATCGTCTCGCTCAGCACGGAGGACGCGAGCATCTGGCATGTCAATGAATCCGTGACCGCGTTCCACGAATGTCTGGAGGAATTCTCCTCCCGCTTTCCGGCCGGCGACGAGGACACCGAACCAGAAGAATGGGAGGAGCTGTCGAGCCGGTTCGAGCAGGCACTCCTGCATATCGACGGGACGGCACTGCGCGAGGATCCGGGATTCTGGTACTCGCTCCTGCACGACGTGGCGATCGGAGACTACGCGGCGGACTGACGGACGCGGCTCACCCCACGACCCGCCCGTTCAGCACCACCCGCGACGGGGCCCCCAGCACACGTACGTCGGTGCGGGGGTCCTCGGCGTAGACGACCAGGTCGGCGGGGGCGCCCTCGGTGAGGCCGGGGCGGCCCAGCCAGTCGCGGGCGGACCAGGTCGTCGCCGCCAGGGCGTCCAGCGGTGGGATTCCGGCGGTGACCAGTTCCGCGACCTCGGCGGCGACCAGGCCGTGGGCGAGGGAGCCGCCGGCGTCGGTGCCGACGTAGACGGGGATGCCGGCGTCGTGGGCGTTGCGGACGGTGTCGTAGCGGCGTTCGTGGAGGCGGCGCATATGGGCGGCCCAGTGGGGGAACTTGGCCTCGCCGCCGTCCGCCATGGACGGGAAGGTGGCGATGTTGACGAGGGTGGGGACGATGGCGACGCCCCGCGCGGCGAAGAGCGGGATCAGATCGTCCGTGAGGCCCGTCGCGTGCTCGACACAGTCGATGCCCGCCTCGACGAGGTCCCGCAGGGAGTCCTCCGCGAAGCAGTGCGCGGTGACCCGGGCGCCCAGCAGATGTGCCTCCGCGATGGCCGCCTCCACGGCCTCCCGGGGCCAGCAGGCGGTGAGGTCGCCGACGCCCCGGTCGATCCAGTCGCCCACCAGCTTCACCCAGCCGTCACCGCGCCGGGCCTCCTGGGCGACGTACGCGACGAGTTCGTCCGGCTCGATCTCGTGGGCGAAGTTCCGGATGTAGCGGCGGGTACGGGCGATGTGGCGGCCCGCGCGGATGATGTCCGGGAGGTCGTCGCGGTCGTCGATCCAGCGGGTGTCGGAGGGGGAGCCCGCGTCCCGGATCAGCAGCGTGCCCGCCTCGCGGTCGGTCAGCGCCTGCTTCTCCGCGACGTCCTGCGGGACCGGGCCCTCGGGTCCGAGGCCGACGTGACAGTGCGCGTCGACCAGGCCGGGGAGGGCCCAGCCCTCGACGGTACGAATGTCGCCGGCGGCGGGACGGTCGTAGGTGATCCGGCCACCCACGACCCAGAGGTCGTCGCGGACGTCCTCCGGGCCGATGAGGATGCGTCCCCTTACATGCAGCACCGCGTCGTCGCTCATGTACCGCACGATATGCGCTTCGCGCGCCTGGTCGTTCTTCGGCCTCGGGCCGGTGGGGGCCGGTCGCGCAGTTCCCCGCGCCCCTTACGGGGCGCTGTCGTGGTCCTCCTCCACGTTCGCCATCGCCGGGTCCAGCAGGCGGGAGAGGAAGTGGCGGGTGCGCTCGTGCTGCGGATTTCCGATGACCTGGGCCGGGGTGCCGTCCTCGACGATCACGCCGTCGTCCATGAAGACGACGCGGTCGGCGACCTCCTTCGCGAACGTCATCTCGTGGGTCACCACCATCATCGTCATGCCGTCCTGGGCGAGCATCCGCATGACCGCCAGGACGTCCCCCACCAGCTCCGGGTCGAGCGCCGAGGTCGGCTCGTCGAAGAGCATCACCTCGGGGCCCATGGACAGCGCGCGGGCGATGGCCACGCGCTGCTGCTGGCCGCCGGAGAGGGAGGCAGGGTAGGCGGTCGCCTTCTCGGAGAGGCCCACGCGCTCCAGGTTCTCGGCGGCCACCTTCGCCGCCTTCGCCTTGTCCCGCCTGAGGACCCGGCGCTGGGGCAGCGTGAGGTTCTCGGTCACCGTGAGGTGCGGGAAGAGGTTGAACTGCTGGAAGACCATGCCGATACGGCGGCGTACGGCGTCGATGTCGACGTCGGGGTCGGTGAGTTCGGTGCCGCCGACGAAGACCTGGCCCTTCGTCGGCTCCTCCAGGAGGTTCACACAGCGCAGCAGCGTCGACTTGCCGGAGCCCGACGGGCCGATGACGCACACCACCTCGCCCCGCCCGATCTCCAGATCGATGCCCTTCAGCACCTCGTTGGCGCCGAAGGACTTGTGCAGGCCTCGGACCTCGATCTCCGCCCTGGTACTCATTTCACGGCCTCCTGGGCCTTCGACTCCATCCGGCGTACGACGAAGCCGAGCGGGATGGTCACCAGCAGGTAGCAGAGGCCGGCGACCAGGATCGGGGTGGAGTTGGCGGTGGTGCTGGCCAGGTCGCGGCCGTACTTGGACAGTTCGCGCTCCTCCAGCGTGACGCCGAGGAAGAGGACGAGCGAGGAGTCCTTGAAGAGCAGGACCAGTTCGTTGGTGAGCGGCGGCAGGATGATCCGGAACGCCTGCGGGATGATGATCGAGACCATCGCGCGGGCGGGCGAGAAGCCCAGCGAACGGGCCGCTTCCAGCTGGCCCTTGGGGACCGCCTGGATGCCGGCGCGGATCGTCTCCGCCATGTACGCGGCGGCCACCAGGCCCAGCGCGAGCGCCACCTTGCCGTAGGTGCCGCCGGGGATCTCCGTGCCGGGGAAGGCCAGCGGCACGGCGACGCCGATGAAGATGAAGATCAGCAGGGCGGGCAGGCCCCGGAAGATCTCGATGTACACCCCGGCGAACCAGCGGTAGGGACCCACCGACGACAGCCGCATCAGCGCGATGACCATGCCGAGGACGAGTCCGAAGACGAAGCCGGAGAGCGTGTAGAGGACGGTGTTCTTCAGCGCCAGCGTGATGACGTCGGGGAACATCTGCTCGGCGATGTCCCACTGGGCGAACTGGTTCTTCAGCCGCGCCCAGTCGGCGGACGCCGCGAAGGCGACGACCGCCGCGACGAAGACGACGTACTGCGCGCCCCGGGACAGGGCGCGCTTCCGGCTCCGGCTGAGGCCCTTGCGCTTCGGCTGGAGCGGTGTGTCGGAGTCGGTCACGCTCATGAGGCGGACGGGGTGGCGGAGGCGGCGCTCTCGTCGTACGGGCCGATCCACTGCTCGTACAGCTTCTTGTACGTGCCGTCGGACTTGGCCTCCGACAGCGCCTTGTCGATGGCGGCGACGAGCTTGGTGTTGCCCTTCTTGACCGTGAAGCCGTACTGCTCACCGGTGTTGATCTGCTCGGCGACCTCGAAGGCGGCGGCGTTGGCCTTGTCCTTCAGCCAGCCCTGGACGACCGGGTAGTCGATGATCACGGCGTCGACCTGCTTGGTGCGCAGACCGTTGAGGACGGCGTCGGAGGACTCGAAGGAGACAGGGTCGATGCCCTTGCTCTTGGCGTAGTCCTCGCCGGTGGTCTGCGCCTGGGTGCCGACCTTCTTGCCCTTGAGGTCCGCGAAGGAGGCGATGCCGGCGCTCTTGTCGGCGAGGACGGCCTGCGTCGCCTCGAAGTACGGGTCGGAGAAGTCGACGTTCTTCTTGCGCTCGTCGGTGATGGTCATACCGGCGGCGGCGAGGTCGCACTCGCCGGAGTTCAGGAAGGCGCCCGTCTTGAAGTTCTCGAAGGGGGTGTCGAGGATCTGCTGCTTCACGCCCAGGTCCTCGGCGACCAGGTCGATCAGCGCCACGTCGAAGCCCTGCACCTTGCCGTCGATCTCCGACTGGAAGGGCGGGTACGGGAGGTGGGTGCAGGTCGTGAGCTGACCGGCCTTCACCAGCTCCACCCCGCCGGCCGCGGTCTTGGTGCCGCCCCCGCCTTCGCCGTCCGAGGAACAGCCGGCCACGAGCAGCAGACCGGCCGCGGCGGTGGTGGCGGCCAGGATGCGGGTCCGGCGTCCGGGGACCGAGTTCACGGGGAGACCTCCTGTGAGGGAACTGAGAGACGATCGATTATAAGGAAATGTTTGACTTGCTCAAATCATTCCCATGGCCGCCGAGCCGTTCGACCTCGGAAGTCATCGGTGAGGGGTGCGGGGGTGCCGTCGGTACCCTCGACACCATCTACCCCGTCAGTGAAGAGAGCACCCCGTGACACACCCGTTTCTGGATCTGGCCCCGCTGAGCGCGGCGCACTTCGCGTCGATCGAGGACCGGGTGGGGCGGCTGCTCTCCACCACGCAGGACGTCGTGATCACCCAGGGCGAGGCGCTGCTGCCGCTGGAGGGCGCGATCCGCGGGGCCGCCGGGCCCGGCACGACCGCGCTGAACGTGATCACCGGGCCGTACGGGCAGACCTTCGGGGACTGGCTGCGGGACTGCGGGGCGACGGTCGTCGACCTGGCGGTGCCCTTCCACACGGCGGTGACGGCCGCGCAGATCCGCGACGCGTTCGCCGCGCACCCGGCGATCGACTTCGTGTCGCTGGTCCACGCGGAGGCGGCGACCGGCAACACCAACCCCGTGGCGGAGATCGGCGAGGTCGTGCGCGAACACGGCGCGCTCTTCTATCTGGACGCGGTCGCCTCCGTCGGCGCCGAGCCGGTGCTGCCCGACGCGTGGGGTGTCGACCTGTGCGTGATCGGGGCGCAGAAGGCGATGGGCGGACCGGCCGGGGTGTCGGCGATCTCGGTGAGCGAGCGGGCCTGGGCGCGGATGGCGGCCAACCCGCGGGCCCCGCGCCGCTCGTACCTCTCCCTGCTGGACTGGAAGGAGCGCTGGATCGACGGCGGCCGGCGCGCGCTCCTGCACGCGCCCGCCCAGCTGGAGATGCTCGCCCTGGAGGCCTGTCTGGAGCGCGTCGAGGCGGAGGGCCTGGACACGGTGATGTCCCGGCACGCGTCCGCCGCCGCGGCGACCCGGGCGGGGACGCTCGCCCTGGGCGGCGGTCTGGAGCCTTACGTCCACGAGGCGGCCGACGCCGCGCCGGTGGCCACGACGCTCCGGGCGCCGGCCGGGGTCGACGCCTCGGAGCTGGTCGCCAAGGCGCTCGCCGCGGACCCGGCCCTGCCGCTGGCGGCGGGCGGCGGCGCCCTCGCCACGGAGATGGTCCGGGTGAACCACTACGGGCCCGACGCGACCCCGGGCGTCGTGCACGCCGCCCTCGCGGGGCTGGGCGCGGCCCTGGCGGAGTTCGGCGCGACGGTCGACCTGGAGGGGGCCCGCCGGGCGGCGGCGGAGGCCTGGGCGTAGCCGGCCTCCCGAGGAATCCCGGGGCACCCGGGGGAATCCGAGGGAATCCGGGGGAATTGCGGGCCGGTTTTCCGCCGGCGATCTCCCGGCGGAAATACTGCGGAATTAACAGAACAGAATCCCGTATTCTTCTGCCCGCTCTCCCCTCCCCTAAACGCAAAGATTTCGCGAACACTCACGGGGCCGATTCGAGCAGATCCCGTGAGGGTTGCACACATGTGACCGACTCCACAACGCGTCCCTTTTGTGCGGTAATTACCGGGCAAAACTCACCATATCTCCCTCCCCTTCCTGGGTCACTCACGCCCGCGTGATAACACGCGGGCGGCCCATACGTAACCCCGGCGGGCGATGCAATTCGAAATTCCCGTGGGTAAATTCAAGCCCATGACTGCCGCACAAGCAGAACCACTGACGGAAATCGTGGAAGGGATTCGGATCGACCGCCCGGACGTGGCGGACGGCGCCGCGCTGTGGCGTATCGCCGGAGACTCCGGGGCCCTGGACCTGAACTCCTCGTACAGCTATCTGCTGTGGTGCCGGGACTTCGCGGACACCTCGGCGGTGGCGCGGGACGAGTCCGGGGAACCGGTCGGGTTCGTGACCGGGTATGTGCGGCCCGAGCGTCCGGACACCCTGCTCGTGTGGCAGGTGGCCGTCGACGAGGCGCACCGGGGGCTCGGCCTGGCCGGCGCGCTGCTGGACGGGCTCACCGCGCGGGTCGCGCGACAGCACGCCCTGACCACCGTCGAGACGACCATCTCGCCGGACAACACCGCCTCCGAGCGGCTCTTCGCCTCGTACGCCGAACGCCACGGCGCGCGTGTCGAGCGCAAGGTCCTGTTCGAGGCGGCCGACTTCCCGGACGGCCCGCACCAGCCCGAGGTGCTGCACCGCATCGGACCGCTCTCCCCCTGAGCCCCGCCTTCACCCCCCTCCCCCGCACACCCCTCCCCTCCCGCACTCCCCCACGCACCGAGGAGCGATTCGACGTGACCATCACCCAGCCCGACCTGAGCGTCTTCGAGACCCTGGAGTCCGAGGTGCGCAGCTACTGCCGCGGCTGGCCCACCGTCTTCGACCGCGCGCAGGGCAGCCGGATGTTCGACGAGGACGGCCACACGTATCTGGACTTCTTCGCCGGTGCCGGGTCACTCAACTACGGCCACAACAACCCCGTACTCAAACGCGCCCTGATCGACTATCTGGAGCGGGACGGCGTCACCCACGGGCTCGACATGTCGACGACGGCCAAGCGGGCGTTCCTGGAGTCCTTCCAGAACCTGGTGCTGCGGCCGCGCGACCTGCCGTACAAGGTGATGTTCCCGGGGCCGACCGGCACCAACGCGGTGGAGTCGGCGCTGAAGCTGGCCCGGAAGGTGAAGGGGCGCGAGGCCATCGTGTCGTTCACCAACGCCTTCCACGGCATGTCGCTCGGGTCGCTCGCCGTCACCGGCAACGCCTTCAAGCGGGCCGGGGCGGGCGTCCCGCTCGTCCACGGCACGCCGATGCCGTTCGACAACTACTTCGACGGGCAGGTCCCGGACTTCCTGTGGTTCGAGCGGCTGCTGGAGGACCAGGGGTCCGGGCTGAACAAGCCCGCCGCCGTGATCGTCGAGAGTGTGCAGGGCGAGGGCGGCATCAACGTCGCCCGTCCGGAGTGGCTGCGCGCGCTCGCCGGGCTGTGCGAGCGGCAGGACATGCTGCTGATCGTCGACGACATCCAGATGGGCTGCGGTCGCACCGGTGCCTTCTTCTCGTTCGAGGAGTCGGGCATCACCCCCGACATCGTGACCGTCTCCAAGTCCATCAGCGGCTACGGGCTGCCGATGTCGCTGTGCCTGTTCAAGCCGGAGCTGGACATCTGGGAGCCGGGCGAGCACAACGGCACGTTCCGCGGCAACAACCCCGCGTTCGTGACGGCGACGGCCGCGCTGGAGACGTACTGGTCGGACGGCTCCGCCATGGAGAAGCAGACCCGCGAGCGCGGTGAGCAGGTCGAGGAGGCGTTCATCTCCATCACGGAGGAGAACCTCGCCGATGTGAAGGAGTACCGGGGCCGCGGCCTGGTGTGGGGCCTGGAGTTCCACGAGAAGGCGCGCGCGGGGCGGGTCGCCAAGCGGGCCTTCGAACTCGGGCTGCTGATCGAGACGTCCGGCCCGGAGAGCGAGGTCGTCAAGCTGCTGCCCGCGCTCACCATCACGCCCGAGGAGCTGGACGAGGGCCTGCGCGTCCTCGCCCGCGCCGTACGGGAAACCATCTGAGAAGTCTGAGAAGGAGGCCTGGAAACACCGTGATCGTCCGTTCTTTCAAGGACCTGGAAGGCACCGACCGGCACGTCAAAGCCGCGTCCGGAACGTGGGAGAGCAAGCGCATCGTCCTCGCCAAGGAGAGGGTCGGCTTCTCGCTGCACGAGACGGTCCTCTACGCGGGCACGGAGACGTCGATGTGGTACGCGAACCACGTCGAGGCCGTGGTCTGTGTCGAGGGCGAGGCCGAGCTGACCGACAACGAGACCGGGCGGACGTACACGATCACGCCCGGGACCATGTACCTCCTCGACGGGCACGAGCGGCACACCCTGCGGATCAAGGAGGACTTCCGCTGCGTCTGTGTGTTCAACCCGCCCGTGACCGGACGGGAGGACCACGACGAGAACGGCGTCTATCCCCTGCTGACGGAGGAGGGCTGACCACCATGACCACGCTCACCGATCTCTACCCAAGCCGCGGCGCCACCGAGGTGGCCGTCCCCCGGCAGGACCCGGTCGTCTGGGGCTCCCCCGGCACTCCCGGCCCGGTCTCCCTCGCCGAACTCCAGGCGTACGAGCGCGACGGCTTCCTCCCCGTCGAGCAGCTGATCGCGCCGGACGAGGTCGCCGTCTACCACCGGGAGCTGGAGCGGCTCGTGGCCGATCCGGCGATCCGCGCGGACGAGCGCTCGATCGTCGAGCCGCAGTCGCAGGAGATCCGGTCGGTCTTCGAGGTGCACCGGATCAGCGAGGTGTTCGCGCGGCTCGTGCGGGACGAGCGGGTCGTCGGGCGGGCCCGGCAGATCCTCGGCTCGGACGTCTACGTCCACCAGTCGCGGATCAACGTCAAGCCGGGGTTCGGCGCGTCCGGGTTCTACTGGCACTCCGACTTCGAGACCTGGCACGCGGAGGACGGGCTGCCGAACATGCGGACGGTGTCCGTCTCGATCGCGCTGACCGAGAACCATGACACCAACGGCGGTCTGATGATCATGCCGGGGTCGCATCGGACGTTCCTGGGCTGCGCCGGGGCCACCCCGAAGGACAACTACAAGCAGTCGCTGCAGATGCAGGACGCCGGCACGCCGTCCGACGAGGCGCTGACGGCCATGGCCTCCGAGTACGGCATCAAGCTGTTCACGGGCAGGGCCGGTTCGGCGACCTGGTTCGACTGCAACTGCATGCACGGCTCCGGCGACAACATCACGCCGTTCCCGCGCAGCAATGTCTTCATCGTCTTCAACAGCGTGGAGAACACGGCCGTGGAGCCCTTCGCGGCGCCGATCCGGCGGCCGGAGTTCATCGGCGCGCGGGACTTCACCCCGGTGAGGTGACCGCGCGGTCCCCCTGAGCCGGCCCGGCCCTCGTTCGTCGAGGGCCGGGCCGGTTCGTCACAGCCAGGCCAGTGACGCCGCCCTGCGCAGTACGGTCCTCGCCGCGTCCGCGTCGCCCGTGATCCTCTTCGGGACCTCGTCCGGGGAGTGGCGGCCACCGACCAGGAGGCAGAAGTCGACCGGGTCGAGGGTGAGTTCGGCGTGGACGGGGCCGGTGTCGGAACCGAGGATCCAGCCGGTGCCGGTGGGACCGGTGACCTCGAAGCGGACGGGCGGCGCGTCGTGGAGGGCCAGGCCGAGGATGCGGACGGCCAGGCGGACCAGCGACCAGAGGTGTTCGTCGGGCGGCGGGGGGACGGCGAGGCCGAGCGCGCGGCCGATGTCGTCCGTGTGGATCCACGCCTCGAAGGCCCGCACCACGAAGTGGTCGGCGACCGGCAGCCGCAGGCCCATCACCGTGACGGCGCGGGCGGCGAGTTCGGGGTCGGCGGCCTCGGCGGTGGCCAGCAGTGCGGCGGCCTGCGCGGCCCAGGTGGCGAGCGTCTCGCCGGGGGTGCGCCCGTGCTCATGGGCGATGACGTCGGCGGTGCGTCTGGCCCAGGCGTCCTCGGCGGGCGTCCCCTCCGGGATGTGCGAGGCCGGCAGGCGGGCGTCGACACCGAGGCGTACGGCGAGGTGTTCGTCGGCGGCGACGAGATGCGCGAGGGTGGCGTGCGCGTCCCAGTCGTGCACCACCGGGGTGCCCCAGCGGCCCTCCAACTCCGGTACCAGCGCCTGGAGTCCGGCCACGGCGGCGGCGTACGGGGCGGCGTGGTGGGCGATCTCGGCGGCGCGCGGGCGGCGGGAGCGCAGGGCGAGCGCGAGGACGCCGTCGGCGCCGCCGCGCGCCGAACCGTTCGGTGCGGCACCCGGTGCGGCACCCGGTCCCCGCTCGCCGTCGAGCAGCCGTACCGTGTCGCGGAGCCGTTCGGCCTCCGCGGCACACGACTCGCAGGCGGCCAGGTGCGCGGGGACCGTCCGCTGGTCGGCGGCCGGGAGCGCGCCGACGGCCCAGGCGGCCAGCAGCTCCCGTACGCCGTCGTGGTCGTTGGTCATCGCGCGCCGCCCTTTCGCCCTGCCCCGTCCACGATACGCAGGCGCCGCGCGGTCCGGACGGCCCGGTGCGCCCCCATCACACGCCCCTCACGGCTGCCGGGTCGGTCGGGTCCGCGAGGGACTCCGCCAGTTTGCGCAGGGCCGACCGCAGGCGGGTCTTCGCGGTGCCCTCGGGTATGCCCAGTTCGACGGCGGCCTGGCGGTAGGTGCGGCCCGCGAAGTAGGCGAGGTGGACCACCTCCCGCTGGGGGCGCGGGAGTTCGGCGAGGGCGGTGTGCAGCTTCAGGGAGCGCTCGCGGTCGACGACCTCCTCGGCCGGGCCGGGACCCGCGTCCGGGATGGCGTGCAGCGCCGAGTCGTCGGCGCGGGCGTCCTTGCGGTGCCGGGCCTCGCTGCGCACCCAGTCCACGGCCCTCCGGTGGGCGACCATGGACAGCCAGGTGCGCAGCGAGCCCCGGCCCGCGTCGAAGCCGTACGGTCTGCTCCACAGCTGGGCGAAGACCTCCTGCGCCACGTCCTCGGCCGCCGCCGGGCTGCGGGTGACCCGGACGGCCACCCGCCGGACGAGTCCCCCGTACGCCGCGTACAGCTCACGCAGCGCGGACTCGTCCCCGTACACCAGCCGCCGATGCAACTCCACATCGATGGACGGCTGTTCGAGCGTCGGCTCCACCGGCACCACCACCTCGTGATGCCTTCCTAGCGTCCTGGCGCGGTCCGCGCCAGTGGGTCTCGGAAGTCAGCCGGAGAGGACGTCGAGGAGCCGGTCGACATCGGCCCGCGTGTTGTACAGGTGGAAGGCGGCCCGCAGATGGCCCGCGCGAGCGGAGACCTCGATGCCCGCCCGGCTCGATTCCGGCTGCCGGTGGCCGAGTCCGGGCACCGACACGATCGCCGATCCGGGCGCCGGAACCGGCTCGTGGCCGAGTCCGGCGAGCCCGGCGCGGAACCGGTCGGCCAGCGCCAGGTCGTAGTCCCGTACACGCGCCACGCCCAGTTCCTCGACCAGGGCCAGGGAGTGACGGGCGCCGGCGTAGGAGAACAGGCTGGGGCTCTCGTCGAACCGGCGGGCGGTGCGGGCGAGTTCCTCGACGGGGCCGTAGCAGCTGTCCCACGGCTCCTCCCCCGCGACCCAGCCGGCGAAGACGGGGGTGAGACCGCCGAGGTCCTCCGGGACGACCAGGAAGGCCACTCCGCGGGGGCAGAGCAGCCACTTGAAGCCGACGGAGACGACGTAGTCGTGGGCGTCCGCCCCGATCGGCAGCCAGCCGGCGGACTGCGAGGCGTCGACGTAGGTCCGCGCCCCGTGCGTCCGCGCCGCCGCCCGGATCGCGGCCAGGTCGGCCATCCGGCCGTCGGCGGACTGCACGGCGCTGACCGCGACGAGCGCCGTGCCGGGGCGCACCGACTCGGCGAGGCGCTCCAGCGGCATCTGGCGCACCTTGAGGTCGCCGCGTACGTGGAAGGGGTTCACGAGGGAGGCGAAGTCGCCCTCGGCGGTCAGCACCTCGGCGCCCTCGGGGAGCGCGGCGGCGATCAGGCCGCTGTAGACGGCGACCGAGGCGCCGGCCGCCACCCGGTGGTCCGGCACCCCGACGATCCGCCCGAACGCCGCCCGCGCGGCCTCCACATCGGCGAACATGTCCTGCGGCCGGCCGTCCGCGACGGACTCCACGCCCGCCTTCATCGCGGCGACCGCGCGGGCGGGCAGCAGCCCGGTACTGGCGGTGTTGAGGTAGGTGTTCTTCGGAACGAACTCGGCACGGACGAGGCTCTCGAAGGTCTCCATGGGTCCACTGTGTCAGCACAGGCCGGCCACGGCGCCCCTGAAGGGGCGCGGGGAACTGCGCGAGCAACCACGACGCACGCGCGGCCGAAACCGAACGGAACCCCTACGGCGCCCCCCGGTCCTCTACTGGGGCACGGCGCATCCGTCCGGCCCGCACGCCTCCGCGCCCTCGGCCGCCACGACCTTCAACGGCGCGGGCCGCTCCCCCCACGCCTGGGCCAGCGCCTTCTCGAAGACCTCCGCGGGCTGCGCCCCGGACACCCCGTACTTCCGGTCCAGCACGAAGAACGGCACGCCGTTCGCGCCCAGCTCGGCCGCCTCCTTCTCGTCCGCGCGGACGGCGTCGGCGTACGCGTCCCGGTCGGCCAGGACCGTGCGCGCGGCCTCCCCGTCGAGCCCCGCCTCGACGGCCAGCTCGATCAGATACGTGTCCGCGTCGGCGTAGACGGACCGCTCCTCGGCGAAGTTCGCCCGGTAGAAGGCCTGCAGCAGCTCGCTCTGCCGGCCCTGCTCCTTGGCGAAGTGGATCAGGCGGTGCATGTCGAAGGTGCTGCCGTGGTCACGGCCCTCGGCCCGGTAGGGCAGCCCCTCGGCCGCGGCCTGCTCCCGGAGGTTGTGCTCGCCGGCCTGGGCCTGCGCCTCGCTCATCCCGTACTTCTTGGTCAGCATGGTGAGAACCGGCTGGATGTCGCCCTTGGCGCGCCCCGGGTCGAGCTCGAAGGAACGGTGCACCACCTCGACGCCGTCACGGTGCGGGAAGGCCGCGAGCGCCTTCTCGAAGCGGGCCTTGCCCACGTAGCACCAGGGGCAGGCGATGTCGCTCCAGATCTCGACGCGCATGGTGTCAGCTCTCTCCAGGTCGTACGGGTACGGAGACGGCCTCCGCTTTCTCTGGTTGATGAACGTTCAAGCAGCGCGGCCCATTCCCGGCCGGGAAGAACTTTCCGGCACGGCCTCAGCTGCCGTTTCTCAGGTCCTCGGGCCAGTGCGGGCGGAATTCGATCTCGTCGTAGGTGACCACGCAGCCCTCGCCCATCGGCGACTGGGTCATGAAGCCGACCAGGGCGGCGCCGCTCTCGTACTCGTCGGCGAGGGTGAAGAGGCGGACGAAGGTCCACCGCTTGCCGTCGCGGGAGGCGTGGAAGGCGAAGGCGCGGCCGGTGCGGCTGATCCGCAGCCACACCGAACTGCCCTCGACGGTGAAGGAGTTGGCGTCGTCCGAGTGGCCCCGGGTGACCACCGTGCACACGGTGGGGACGTCCGGGGAGTTCTCCAGGCAGAGCTTCGCCCAGGCCCGCGGCCCCACGTGCGCGTACAGCACGCCCGCGTCGAACCCGGCGGCGAAGCCGACGGTGACGCGGGCGATCAGCTGGAAGTCCCCCTCGGGCGCCCCCAGCAGCCGGGGCGCGTCCGAGGCGGGGTCCAGTCCGTCACCGGTGGGCGGCACGAACCGGTCCTGCCGCGCACCGGCCCACCCGGTGAGCACCCCGTCCTCGTAGGACCAGTGCCCGTCGGGCCCGTATGTGCGGAGGGGGAAGGGGAGTTCGGGGATTTCGACGTCCATGGGGGGATTCTTACAGCTCCGGGCCCACTGCCGCGCCCCTGAAGGGGCGCGGGGAACTGCGCGAGCAACCACGACGCACGCGCAGCCCGGAACGAACCGGATCCCCTACGGCGCTACCGCTATCGCTCGAGAACGCCGTTGAACCGCCGGGGCAGCCCCAGCGGGTTCTCGTCCCGCAGCTCCTGCGGAAGCAGCGCCGAGGGCGCCCCCTGGTACGCCACCGGCCGCAGCCACCGCTCGATCGCGGTCCCGCCCACCGACGTGGACGTGGAGGTGGTCGCCGGGTAGGGCCCACCGTGGTGCTGGGCCGCGGCCACGGCCACACCGGTCGGCCAGCCGTTGACGAGCACACGCCCGGCCAGCGGCGTCAGCTCGGCCAGCAGCTCCGGTCCGCGCCCGCCACCGGCCGCCTCCTCGCCCGAGACGTGCACCGTCGCGGTGAGGTTGCCCGGCAGCCGGGACAGGACCGACTTGGCCTCGGCCTCGTCCGCGTAGCGCGCCACGACCGTGAGCGGCCCGAAGCACTCCTCCAGGAGCAGGTCGTGCGCGCCCTCGGCGGCCAGCTTCTCCGCGGGGACGGTCAGGAACCCGGGGCTGACGGTGTGCTCGCCGCCCGCGCCCGCGGTCACCGGCGACTCGACGTCCGGCAGCTCCGCGCGCTCGGCGACACCGGCAAGGAAGTTGTCGCGCATCCGGTGGTCCAGCAGGACACCGGCGTCGACGTCGCTGACGGCGTCGGTGAGCGACTTGAGCAGACGGTCACCGGCGTCACCGGCGGGCGCCAGCACCAGGCCCGGCTTCACACAGAACTGGCCGACACCGAGGGTCATCGACCCGGCGAGGCCGGTGCCGATGGCCTCCGCGCGCTCGGCGGCGGCGGCCTCGGTGATCAGGACGGGGTTCAGGGAGCCCAGCTCGCCGTGGAACGGGATCGGCACGGGCCGCGCCGCCGCCGCGTCGAAGAGGGCACGGCCGCCGCGTACCGAGCCGGTGAAGCCGGCGGCGGTGACGAGGGGGTGCTTGACCAGTTCGACGCCCGCCTCGAAGCCGTGGACGAGGCCGAGGACGCCCTCGGGGATGCCGTGCTCGGCGGCGGCCCGGCGCAGCACGATCGCGACGAGCTCGGACAGCGCCGGGTGGTCGGGGTGGGCCTTGACGACGACCGGGCAGCCGGCGGCCAGCGCGCTCGCCGTGTCGCCGCCGGGGACGGAGAAGGCGAAGGGGAAGTTGGAGGCCGAGTAGACGGCGACGACGCCCAGCGGCACCTTGTAGCGGCGCAGGTCCGGGATCGGCGGGGTGGCGGTGTCGTCGGGGTGGTTGATCACCACGTCGAGGAACGCGCCCTCGTCCACGATGTCGGCGAAGGCCCGCAGCTGGAAGCAGGTGCGGGCGAGCTCGCCGGTGAGCCGGACCGGGCCGAGCGCGGTCTCGGCGTCGGCGACCTCGACGAGCTGGTCCTTGGCCGCCTGGAGCTGGTCGGCTGCCGTGCGCAGGAAGGCCGCGCGGACCGTGCGGTCGGCCAGCGAGCCGCGGGCGGCGTGCGCCGCGCGGACGGCGGCGTCCACCTCCTGCGCTGTGGCCTCCACCGCAACCTGCTCGCGCTGCTTCCCGGTACGGGGGTCGACACTCCAGACTGGTGCTGCTGCCACCGCAGGTCCCTCCACATTTTCCTGGTGCCGTTCACCAGGGTATTTCTGGGTTGTTCATGGTCATTCACCGAGGTCGTTCGATATGCTGAACGCTGTCTCCGATGATGAATATGCTGTCGGAGACTATTTCCCGTCGAACGAAGGGGTCAAGGGCGATGTCGGCAGTCGAGACGGGCGGCGGAGCACAGGTCAAGTCGGCGGTGAGGACCGTCGAGCTGCTCGAATACTTCGCCGGACGCCCCGGTATGCACTCCCTGGCGGCCGTGCAGGAAGCCGTCGGTTACCCCAAGTCCAGCCTGTACATGTTGCTCCGCACGCTCGTGGAGCTGGGCTGGGTGGAGACGGACGCGACGGGCACGCGGTACGGCATCGGCGTCCGGGCCCTGCTCGTGGGCACCTCGTACATCGACGGTGACGAGGTGGTGGCGCTGGCCCGGCCGACGCTGGACCGGCTGTCGGACGACACCACGGAGACGATCCACCTGGCCCGCCTCGACGGCACGAACGTCGTCTATCTGGCCACCCGGCAGTCGCAGCACTATCTGCGTCCCTTCACCCGGGTCGGCCGCCGGCTGCCCGCGCACTCCACCTCACTGGGCAAGGCGCTGCTGGCCACCCACACCGACGAGCAGGTCCGCAAGATGCTCCCGGAGACCCTGCCGGCGCTGACCGAGCACACGATCACGGACCGGGAGCGGCTGATCGAGGAGCTGCGGCAGATCCGCGATCAGGGGTTCTCCGTGGACCGCGAGGAGAACACCCTCGGGCTGCGCTGCTTCGGGGTGGCGATCCCGTACCGCACCCCGGCGCGCGACGCGATCAGCTGCTCGGTCCCGGTGGCCCGGCTGACCCCGGCGCACGAACAGCTGGTCAAGGACGCCCTCTTCGACGCACGCGACCGGCTGACGCTGGCGACACGGCGGCTCTGAGCCGCCGCTCGCCCCCCGAAGGGGCCCGATGGCAACCCCCGCTTCATGAAGACCCCATGAGAAAGCCGGACGAAGGGAACGGTTGATCGCGTCCCGCTCGTCTTTCCGGGTGCGATGAACAAGACGATCAGGCGCTCCGCCGTCTTCTCCCTGCTGCTCGTGCTCGCCCTGCTGGTCAGGGCGACCTGGGTGCAGTTCTACGAGGGCACGGCGCTCGCGGACGACCAGGACAACCGGCGCAACGCGATCAAGACGTACGCGGACCCGCTGGGGAACATCGTCGTGGCCGGCGAGTCGATCACCGGCTCGGCCCGGACCAAGGGCGGCGACCTCGCGTACAAGCGCACCTACAAGGACGGCGAGCTGTACGCGGCGGTCACCGGCTACGCCTCGCAGGCGTACGCGCCGACGCAGTTGGAGGGCATCTACCAGAGTCTGCTGGACGGCACCGACCTGCGGCTGAGGACCGTGATGGACACGGTCACCGGGCAGCGGGCCGACCCGGGCAATGTGCTCACCACGATCGATCCGGCCGTGCAGAAGGCGGCGTACGACGCGCTCGGCGACAACAAGGGCGCGGCCGTCGCGATCGACCCGGCGACCGGGAGGATCCTCGCGGTGGTGTCGACCCCGTCGTACGACCCGTCCTCGCTGACCGACGCCAACACCGCGGGTGCGGCGTGGAAGAGGCTCAACGCGGACGAGGACAAGCCGCTGACCAACCGGGCGCTGCGCCAGCCGCTGCCGCCGGGGTCGACGTTCAAGCTGGTGGTGGCCGCCGCCGCGCTGGAGGACGGGCTGTACGAGTCGGTGGACGACAGGACGGTCAGCCCGGACCCGTACACGCTGCCGGGGACCGAGACGGAGCTGTCCAACGAGAACCCGAGCGCGCCCTGCGAGAACGCCACGATCCGTACGGCGCTGCAGTACTCGTGCAACAACGTGTTCGCGAAGATGGCCTTCGACCTCGGGCAGGACAAGGTGCGGGCCATGGCGGAGAAGTTCGGGTTCAACGACAAGGCGCAGGACGTGCCGGTGCGGGCGTACGAGAGCGTCTACCCCTCGGACATGGACGAGTCCTCCACGGCCCTGACGGGTATCGGCCAGTACGACGTCACCGCGACGCCGCTGCAGATGGCGATGGTGTCGGCGGCGATCGCGGGCGGCGGCAAGCTGGTCTCGCCGCACATGGTGGCGCAGGTCACCAACGGCGGTGGTGACGTCCTGGAGGACTACGACTCCGAGGCGGACACGACGGAGATCATGAGTTCCGGCACCGCCGAGCAGTTGCAGTCGGCGATGCGGACGGTCGTCGAGGACGGCACGGGCACCAACGCGCGGATCAGCGGGGCGATCGTGGGCGGCAAGACCGGTACGGCCCAGCACGGCGAGAACAACAGCAAGACGCCGTACGCCTGGTTCACGTCGTACGGGAAGGCCGACGGCAAGGAGGTCGCCGTGGCGGTCGTCGTGGAGCAGTCGAACGCGGCGCGCTCGGAGGTCAGCGGCAACGGTCTGGCCGCGCCGGTCGCGAAGGCTGTGATGGAGGCGGCGTTGAAGGGGTGACCCCAAGCCGCACAGAAGCCATCTGAAGCGAGGGGCCGCCCCACTCCCCCCGGGGGCGGCCCCTCATATCTCTGCTGCTGTCGCCTACTTCGCCTACTTCACCCCGAACAGCTGCTGGACCGGGTTGATCGCGAAGTAGACCAGGAACAGCGCCGAGGTGCCCCACAGCAGCCAGTGGATCTCCTTGGCCTTGCCGAGGACCGTCTTGATGAGGACGAAGGCGAGGAAGCCGGCGCCGATGCCGTTGGTGATGGAGTAGGTGAACGGCATGACGGCGATGGTGAGGAACGCCGGGATGGCGATGTCGTACCGGTCCCAGTCGATGTTCTTGACCTGGGTCATCATCAGGAAGCCGACGGCGACGAGCGCGGGCGCGGCGGCCTGCATGGGGACGATGGTCAGCAGCGGCGTGAGGAAGAGGGCGATCGCGAAGAGGCCGCCGGTGACCAGGTTGGAGAAGCCGGTGCGGGCGCCCTCGCCGACACCGGCCGCGGACTCGATGTAGGAGGTCGCGGAGGACGAGGAGGCCGCGCCGCCCGCGACGGCCGCGGCGCCGTCGATGAGCAGGACCCGGCCGAGGTTCGGGACCTTGCCCTCCTCGTCGAGCAGACCCGCCTCGGCGGTGATGCCGACGACCGTGCCCATGGTGTCGAAGAAGTCCGACAGCAGCAGCGTGAAGATCAGCAGGACGACCGTGATGACGGTGGTCTCGCCGAACGAGCCGAACAGGCTGAAGTCGCCGATGAGTCCGAACTCGGGGGCGGCCACGATGTCGTCGGGGACCTTCGGGGTGGTCAGGCCCCAGCTCTTGATGTCGGCCACCGAGTTGATCACGATCGCGACGACCGTCATCGTCAGGATGCTGATGAGGATCGCGCCCTTCACCTTGCGGGCGAGCAGACCGATGGTCAGCAGGACACCGAGGCAGAAGACCAGGATCGGCCAGCCGGACAGCGAACCGGTCGCGCCGAGCTGCACCGGGACCGTGGTGTTCGCGATGTCCGGTATACGGCTGACGAACCCGGCGTCGACGAAGCCGATGAAGGCGATGAACAGGCCGATGCCGACACTGATCGCCTGCTTCAGCGGCTGCGGGATGGCGTGCATGACGGCCTCGCGCAGACCGGTGACGACCAGGACGCAGATCAGCAGGCCTTCGAGGACGACGAGGCCCATCGCGTCGGCCCAGCTCATCAGCGGGGCTATCTGGAAGGCGACGACCGCGTTGAGGCCGAGACCGGCGGCCAGCGCGAGAGGAAGGTTTCCTCCGACGCCCATGATGAGCGTCATCACCGCGGCCACCAGGGCGGTGGCGGTGACGAGTTCGGCGCCGTCGAGGGTGTGACCGTACTTGTCCTTGGCGCTGCCCAGGATGATGGGATTCAGGACAAGGATGTACGCCATCGTGAAGAACGTGGCGAAGCCGCCGCGGATCTCACGGGCGAAGGTGGACCCCCGGGCGCTGATCTTGAAGAAGCGATCGACGCTGTTCGCCCCGGGTGGTTCGGCCTCGGACCGGTCGGCCACCTTCTGTGCCTCGGACATGAACGGTGCTCCTAGTGACATGCGTGGACTACGCGCGGATGCTTGCGGATGCTGGCTGGATTGTTCCCCCGTTGAACCTGATTCAGGTTTTCCCCGTGTTACGGAATCGGAATTCTCCCTGCAAGACGGCGTTCGAAGCCGCGTACGAACGCCTTTCACGATCACTGCTACTCTTCCGGATCTCGTCGGGGGTCGACCCCGGACGATCACCTGTCATCCACATGACACGCACAGGCGGCCGGCTCGGCCGCCGCGGCCGCAGCGAGAAGAGAGGTCCCCGTGGGCACTGTCGTCGACGACGCAGCCTCCGTGGAGTTCCACGCCTTCTTCGAACGGCACTATGCCGAACTGTCGCGTCTGGCGCACCTGTTGACGGGCGAGGCGGACGCCGCCGACGACCTGGCCGCGGACGCGCTGCTCGCGCTGTGGCACCGCTGGGACCGGGTGCGCGCGGCGGACCACCCGGTGGCGTACGCCCGGGGCGTCGTCGCCAATCTGGCCCGTACCCGGATACGCAGCGCGGTCCGGGAGCGCCGCCGGATCACACTGTTCTGGTCGCAGCGCGAGGAGAAGACCGAGAATCCCGATGTGCCCGGTGTGGTCGACGTCCAGTCGGCGCTGCGCAGACTGCCGTTCCGCAAGCGGGCCTGTGTGGTGCTGCGGCACGCCTTCGACCTCTCGGAGAAGGACACGGCCCTCGCCCTCGGGGTCTCGGTCGGTACGGTGAAGAGCCAGACGTCCAAGGGCATGGCCGAGTTGCAGAAGCTGCTCGGCACCGAGGACGCGCCACGGCGTATGCACGCCGGCATCACGAGCGGGGGCGTGAGGGGCGCGAGTGTGACCGGTGTGGGTGCGCCGGGCAGTGGAGGAAGGGACCGATGAGGGACGTGCACGAGGAGCTGCGCGCCCGGCTGCGCGAGTCCGCCGAGGCCCACGAGCCCGATCGCGCCCGCATCCTGGCCCGGATCGAGCGGGGCATGGCCGCCCCCGAGGAGCGCCGGAGCCGTAAGGCGACCCGGCCGCCGCTGTGGGGCTGGGTGCGGGTGGTCACCGCCACCGCCGGGGTCGCGGGGGTGCTCGCGGTCGGCGGGTACGCCGTCGCGTCCGCGGTGAAGGGCGAGGAGACGGCGCCCGCCGACCGCGGGACGGTCGCGGTCTCCCCGACACCGGTCGAGTCCCCGGCCGCGACGAGCCGGGCACCGGTCCACCCCGACCATCCGAGTCCGAGCACCGGCGCGAAGCAGGAGAAGAAGAAGCCCGGTTCGACGCCGTCGCCGACTCCGTCCGCCAAGGGCACGAAGGCGCCCGAGCCGCCCGCGTCGGGGAACGAGGAGGACGGCCCGCTCTGGTCGGACGGCTCGGTCGACCCGCACAGCAACGACTTCTGGGCGCAGAGCAATCTCACCCTCCGGGCGGACGAGCAACTCACCGAGCTGACCGTGCGGTTGAGGATCGCGCAGACCGGTGGGGTCACCTCGGCCGGTGCCTGGCGGTCGCTGCCGGAGCAGGACTTCGACCTCACCGTCGAGGCGAAGGACGGCTTCCTGGTCTACACCTGGGTGCTCAAGGACGGACGGACCGTCCCGGAGGGCGAGTTCGTGTTCGCCGGGCAGTACGCCCATGAGCGCGGCGGCAGGGACGCGGGCGACGACCGCTATGCGATGACCGCGCGGGCGGGCGGCGAGAGTCTCTCGGTGGCGGGCGACTTCGAGGGCCAGGACGACGACGGCTCCTCGGACAAGGGCGATTCGTAGAGAAATCCCGCGAGGGCGGCAACCCTTTCCCCGCCGGTGGCGACCAAGGGGCACGGGAGTCACCACCAGCGAGGAATCGGGGACATGACCGCACCCGCGGAACGTTCGCGGGCGGGCGTCCCCGGGTATCCATCAATGACCGGGTCTCGCCGGTCCCCGCGGCCCCGGGCATGGACCTGCTGGCCCGAGCCCCCCTCGGCCGGCAGCAGGTGCCGACCAGAGCCCCCCTCGGGGTCGGCACGAACAACGCCCCCCGCCGGTGACGACCGGCGGGGGGCGCCTTCTCGCCCTGCCCGTGGGTCAGTTCATGGTCGCGCCGACGGCCGCGGAGCCCGTCGTCAGGAACGTGGTGACCGGCAGCGAGCCGTTCGACCGGCGGGCGCCGTACGCCGTGGCCGCGTCCGTGGACCTGAAGGCCGGCGAAGTCACCCCGGCGTCCCAGTTGTTGGCGGCGGAGACGGTGGCGGAGCCCAGCTCGGCTTTTCCGGTCCCGTTGCCCACCGCCAGGTTCCGGGCCAGGCGGGCCCTGCCGGTGGCGAAGGAGAAGCCGTTCTCCCTGTTGGCGTACGCGGTGTTGCGGTTCAGCAGGATCGCGCCGGTGTTGGAGTTCTCGGTGAACCCGTGGAGCGTGTTGTCCCAGGCCGCGTTGTCGTGGACCCAGTGCGCGACCGAGGCGCCGCCCCCGCCCAGCTCGAAGCCGTTGCCGTCGCCCTCGAAGGCGGTGTCGTTCCAGCGGTTCCTGCCGTTGCCGAAGGCCCAGGAGTGGTCGACGGTGACCGGAGAGGAGAACTGCCAGAGGTCGAGCCCGTCGTCCGCGTTGTCGAACAGACGCGCGCCGGTGATCCTGTTGCCGCTGCCGGAGCCGAACTTCACGGCGATGCCGTCGGCGTTCTGACCGTGGTCCGCGGCGTCGTAGTTGCCGTGGCTGTCCAGGTTCCGCACCAGGTTGTCCGTCGTGCCGTCGCCGCGCAGGGTGAACCCGGAGTCGCCGTTGTCCCGGGTGACCAGGTTCTCGAAGACACCGCCGACCGAGGACGTGGCGACGAAGCCCTGGGCCGGGGAGTTCTGGAAGGTGAGGCCGGAGACGGTCCAGTGGTCGCCGTGGATCCCGGCGAGCCAGGACCCGGCGGGCAGCGCCGACCCGTCGATCCGCACCCTCTCCCCGGCGTACGCGGTGAGCGTGATCCGGGCCGAGGCGGTGCCGTCGGCCGTGGACCTCAGGGTCTTCGTCGGCCGGTAGGTGCCGCCACGCACCTGGACGGTCGTACCGGCGACGGCGTGCGCGACGGCCGACTCCAGCGCGGCGGTGGTGGAGACGGTGACCGTGGTGCCGGCGGCCCGGGCCCCGTCGTGCGCGAGGCCGAGACACACGCCGCCCGCTCCCGCGGCGAGCGACACGGCGGCGGCGATCGACAGGGTGCGGGTTCTTCGGTGGCGCCCGCTGCTGCTCTGACGCACAGGGGTTCCTTTCTCGGGGGCGGGTCTCACGGGAGACGAGAGCGAAGCCGGCCGGAGGGGCCGCCCCGGCCCGCTTCTGATCACTGGTCGCCACCCACCGGGAAAGGGTTGCCGCGTCCCAGGCCCTGGCGAAAACGCCCGAAAGTTTCGCTCGGAGTCTTCACACGCACACCGATTGACGCTCCGAACCCCACTGATGAGACTCCGAGAGCGACTTGACGAACAGAATCCATCAGACCCCCACAGGATGTGTCATGAGCCGTACCGCCCGCTCGATCCTGCTCCCCCTCCTGGCGCTCCTCCTCGGCCTGCTCGCCGCCCCACCGACCCCGGCGCAGACCGCTCAGTCCGCCCATCAGCCCAAGCCGAAGTACGCGGGTTATCTCTTCGCCTACTTCACCGGTGAGGGCACCGCCGACGGCGAGCAGATCCGCTACGCGCTCAGCGAGGGCAACGACGCGCTGCGCTGGCGTGAGCTGAACGCGGGCAAGCCGGTGCTCACCTCCACCATCGGCGAGAAGGGCCTGCGCGACCCGTTCGTGATCCGCTCCCCCAAGGGCGACCGGTTCTACATGATCGCGACGGATCTGCGTATGTACCAAAGCAGCAGCGGCAGTTGGGACCAGGTCCAGCGCCACGGCAGCAAGTCGATCATGGTCTGGGAGTCCAGGGACCTGGTCCACTGGACCGACCAGCGGCTGGTGAAGGTGTCCCCGGACAACGCGGGCAACACCTGGGCGCCCGAGGCCTACTGGGACAGCCGGCTCGGCAGGTTCGTCGTCTTCTGGGCGTCGAAGCTCTACGCCGACGACGACCCGGAGCACACCGGCTCGACGTACAACAAGATGATGTACGCGACGACCAAGGACTTCCGCACGTTCAGCGCGCCGAAGGTGTGGAACGACCCCGGCTACTCGGTCATCGACTCGACCGTCGTCGAGCACCGGGGCACGTACTACCGCTACACCAAGGACGAACGCGACCCGAACTCCTCCAGCCCGTGCGCGAAGTTCATCACCGGTGAGCGGTCGCGCACGCTCACGGACACCTCGTACGACTTCGTGTCGGACTGCATCGGCAGCGGGGCGATGAGCCGGGGCGAGGGCCCGACCGTGTTCAAGTCGAACACCGAGGAGAAGTGGTACCTCTTCATCGACGAGTACGGCGGCCGGGGCTACATCCCGTTCGAGACGACCGACCTCGCCTCGGGCCGGTGGACACCGTCCGAGGGCTACGCGCTGCCCACCAGCCCGAGGCACGGCACGGTCATGCCGGTGACGAAGAAGGAGTACGGCCGCCTGCTGGCCGCGTTCTCCTAGTCCGCTCAGTCCATCGTCGCGCCGATCGTCGTGCTGCCCGTGGTCAGGAAGGTGGTCGCGGGCAGTGTGCCGCTCGACGAACGGGCGTTGAACGTCGTCGAGGCGTTGGTGGAGCGGAAGGCCGGCGTCGCGACGCCGGAGTCCCAGTTGTTGCCGGAGGAGACGACCGACGAGCCCTTGTTGACCGCGCCGCCGCCGTTGCTCACCGCCAGGTTCCTGCCGAGGCGGGCCGCGCCGGTGGCGAAGTAGTAGCCCCACTTGGCGTTGGCGTAGGCGGTGGTGCGGTTGAGGACGATGGCGCCCTTGTTGCTGTTCTCGGTGAAGCCGTTGCCCGCGTTGTCCCAGGCGGCGGAGTTGTTGATGACATGGGCGACGGTCTCGCCGTCGCCGCCCAGCTTGTAGCCGTTGCCGTCGCCCGCGAACGCGGAGTCCGACCAGCGGTTCCTTCCGTTGCCCATCGCCCAGGTGTGCTCGACGGTGACGGGCGAGGAGAAGGACCAGAAGTCCAGACCGTCGTCCGAGTTGTTGTACAGGCGGGCCCCAGTGATGAGGTTGCCGCTGCCCGAGCCGAACTTCACGGCGATGCCGTCGGCGTTCTCGCCGTGGTTGGCCCGGTCGTAGTGGCCGTAGGAGTCGATGTTGCGGACCAGGTTGTTGGTGGTGCTGTCGCCGGTGAGCGTGAAACCGGAGTCGCCGCCGTTGATGGTCCTGATGTTGTCCCAGACCGTGGAGGCGCAGGACTGGCAGACGACCGCGCTGTCCGGGGAGTTCTGGAAGGTGATCCCGGAGACGGTCCAGTAGTCGGCGGTCAGCTTGAAGATCCAGTCGCCGTCGGGGAGGTTCGAGCCGTCGATCTTCACGGTCTCCGAGCCGTACGGCTGGAGGTGTATCCGGCTGGAGGAGCTGCCGTTGGCCGTCGACTGGAGGGTCGCCGTCGGGTAGTAGGTGCCGCCGCGCACCTGGATGGTCGTACCGGCGGTGGCGTTCTTGATGGCGTTGGACAGGTCCGTGGAGTTGCTGACCACCACGGTGGCCGCGTGTGCCTGGGTGGGGAGGACGGCCAGACCGGTGCCGAACGCCAGGGCCGTGCTCAGGAGAAGGGCGGTGCGACGAGACGGAAGAGACATGGGGAGCGGTTCCTTTCCCGTGCGGGTGGGAGTCGGTTCACAGGACCGTGGCGAGCCAGTCGGCGGCCTCGTCCTGCATCGGCGCGGTGAACACATGGCCCAGCTCGGGCCAGGTCCTCAGCCGCAGCCGCTCCTCGGCGTGACGCGAACGCCAGACGGCGCGCAGCTTGTCGTGGGCCACGCGGACGCCGTCGGCGGGGAACAGCGGATCGAGTCCGCCGTTCTGGAACAGCATCGGCTTGGGGGCGCCGATGCTCGCCACGTCGGGGAAGTCCAGGTACCGGGCGAGCCCGGGGTGGAGCATGTAGTAGGCGGACTGGCCGCGCAGGATGTTGTTGCCGGGGACCAGGACCTCCTTGAGTCCGGTCATCCAGCAGGCGCTGACCGCGGCGGCGATGTCGTCGCTGAGCGCGGCCGTCTGCCAGGCCCGGAACGCGCCCATCGAGAATCCGAGGGCCGCGACCCGGCGGCGGTCCACCCGGTCGAGCCCGGCCAGGAAGCCCACCGCTCGCACGTCCTCCCTGGCCATGAGCCCGGCGAGCGAGGAGCCCAGGTGGTAGAGGTTGCTCGCGAGGGCCTGCTGGTCCTCGTACGTCACCGGGCCCCGGTCGCCCCAGCCGAGCGCGTCCACGGCGAGGACGACATGGCCGCGCCGGGCCAGTTCGTCACCGACGAACCGCCCGCTGAAGTACCGGTCCGCCCAGGCCTGCGCGGAGGGCAGCCGGCTCTCGTCGAACCAGGGCCTGACCAGCTTCTCCTTCCCGATGTCGAACCTGGCGCCGTGGTCGTGCAGCAGGAGCACGGCCGGGAACGGTCCGTCGCCGTGCGGGGTGAGCAGGGCGGCCCTCACCCGGCCGTACCGGGTGAGGGAGAAGGTGACCAACTCGCGGGTGCAGCCCTCGCCTTCGGCGCGCGCACCACCGAACTCGGGGTCGTACGGGGTGTCGTCCCGGCCGGCGATCAGATGCTCCTCGACCTTCGCCCTCGCCGCCCGCCGCCAGGCGCGGAAGTCCCGGACGGGCGAGGTGCCCCAGGCGAGCGGGAAGCGCAGCTCGTCCTTGAGGAGGGGGTGGAAGTCGGGGAGGGCGGCGGTCGGGGTCAGGGGTGCCGCCCCGGCCCCGGCTCCCGGGGGTGCCGCCCCGGCGGCGGAGCCGGGGGCGGCGGCGAAGAGGGCCGCCCCTGCTCCCGCCACGAAGGCCCGCCGCCCCACCGGATCACCGGCGGTCATAGGGCCTCCAGTCCCCGAGGTACGTCCGCCGCGTGTGCTCCCGCGCTTCGGCGGAGGTCAGCCGGGGCCGGTTCTCGGGCACCGGGACCACCGCGCCAGGACCGGAGTTGGCGTACTCGCGGAAGCGCATGGTCTGCCACGGGTAGGCCTCGCGCATGTTGGTGTAGGGCGCGACCGCGTCGATCCCGGGCCCGATCCAGGTGTCCCGCACGACCAGCGCGGGCCAGGCGGTCGTCTCGTACGACGGCACCCAGGGCCGGGCGAGCTTGTACGCGGCGTCCTCGGCGCCGGAGGTGATCCGGCCGCGCAGGGCGAGGAAGCCGTAGGGGTTGGCGCGGGCGGTGGCGGGGGCGAAGACCATGCCCTTGGGGGTGAAGGACACGTCCCGCTGGAGGGTGCGGAAGTGGCACGTGTCGAAGACGGCCCGGGCCCGCCCGAACACGAAGTCCACGTCGCCCTCGATGTGGCAGTGCCGGTAGTACTGCCGGTCGAAGGCGTCGAGCGCGGTGGTGTCCGCGAACAGGGTGTCCTGGTGGGCGAGGAACCGGACGTTCTCGAAGTGCGACCGGTCCCCCGTGACGTACGCGGCGACCGCCTGCGTCCCCGTCCAGTCCGGGTGGTCCGCGCGCAGCCAGTCGTTGGCGAGGGTCAGATCGCGTACGGTCAGGCCGGGCGCCGCCGAGGTGAAGGTGGCGGAGCCCGCGGTGCCGTAGGTGCCGCCCTCGGGCCGCGGGGTGCCGTTGGCCCGGTCGAAGACGAGGACGGCGGCACGGGGGTCGCGGGAGGCTCCGCGCAGCGTCAACTCCCCTTTCCCCGCAGGGATGTTGACGACTTCCCGGTACGTCCCCGGATGGACGACGATCGTCCACCCGGGGCCGGTGACGGCGTCCACGGCGGCCTGGACCGATCCCCCGGGGCGGACGTGCAGGACCCGGCGCCCACCGTGGGCGAGGGCGGGGGCCGCGCCGACGGCCACCAGGCCGCCGGCGATCGAGCCGAGCAGGGTGCGCCGCCTCATCTCAGCACCTCTCCCACGGGGCCCAGTCACCGAGGTACGCCTCGCGGGTGGCCGACGCGGCCTCGGCGGCGGTGAGTTGGGGCCGGTTCTCGGGGACGGAGACCACGGCACCGGGCCCGGTGTTCCGGTACTCGGCGAACCGCTGGTCCTGCCAGGGGAAGCCCGCCGACATGTTGGCGTACGGCGCCACCGCGTCGATCCCGGCACCGAGGCGGGTCTCGCGCACGGTGAGCATGGGCCGGGCGGTGGTGTCGGAGCTGGGCACCCAGGGGCGGGCCAGCTTGTAGTAGGCGTCCGGTGCCTCGCTGGTGACGTGGCTCCGGGTCACCAGGTAGCCGCGCGGGTTGGCGCCGGCCGTGGAGGGCGCGAACACGAACCCGTAGGGGGCGGAGGAGAGATCGGTCCTGGTGAGGGTGTGGAAGCGGCAGCGCTCGAACACGGCCGTGGCCCGTCCGAAGACGAAGTCCACGTCCCCCTCGGCGTAGCAGTCGCGGAAGTACTGCCGGGCGAAGGCGCCGAGCGCCGTCGAGTCGGCGTACAGCGTGTCCTGGTGGCCGAGGAACCGGCACCGCAGGAACGCCGACCGGTCGCCCTGCACCTTGATCGCGACCGCCTGGGTGCCGCTGATGCCGGGGTGGTCGGCGCGCAGCCAGTCGTTGGCGAAGGTGAGGTCCCGCGCGGTGAACCCGGCGCCCTGCACCAGGGTCGTGGCGGACCCGGTGGTGCCGTAGGTGCCGCCGCCGGGCTTCGGGGTGCCGGCCGCGTTGTCGTACACGACCACCACGTCCCGGGCGTCGCCGGACGCCCCGATCCAGGTCATCTCCGTACGGGCGGCCGTGACGGCGACCGTCTCCCGGTACACGCCCGGCGCGAGGACCAGGGTGTACCCGCTGCCTCCCCCAGTGCTAAACGCCTGGGAGGTACCCCCAGCGGCGGTGACGGCGGCCTGGACGGTGGTGAAGTCACCGGCGCCGCCGGCGTCCACGTACAGGGTCAGGTCGTCGAGGCGGGCGGCCGGCGACCCGTACCGGCCGAAGACCCGGCGGCCACGGGAGGCGCCGGCCGCTCGGGCCGTGGGCGCGGCGCCGAGCATGAGCGCGGCCCCGACGCCGGCGACGACGAACGACCGTCTGCTCGCCCCTGTTCGACGGTCCGTCATCAGCAGACCTTTCCGGCGCCCGCGCCGCGCGCGACCACACCCGGCACCGCGCGCGGCGAATCGACCTCGGTCCGCAGGGTGGGGGTCCAGCCGGCGCCGGACCGCAGGAACTCCGAGGGGATCTCGGCGTTGTGGACGGCGATGAGGTCCGTCAGCCTGCCGTTGACGTAGTTGTTCTCGGCGGTGAGCGGGGAGTCGTTCCACCTCTTCAGGGCCTTGCCGACGCTCGCGCCCGCGGGCAGCGTGATCGCGTTGTCGCTGGCGTGGAGCTGGGAGGACAGGCCGACGCCGAAGATGTAGTAGTCGTCCTTCTGGTCCTCGGTGACGACGTAGTGGTTGTTGTAGACGTCGACCTGGCCGAACCGCACGCGCGGGGAGCGCTGGAGGATCCCGTCGAAGCGGTTGTGGTGCATCGTGACCTTGAGCTTGCCGGAGTCGGTGGTGGCGGTGCTGTCGCTGTTGCCGATCAGCATGTTCTTGTCGTGGTCCTGGAAGCGGTTCCAGGAGACGGTCACGTAGTTGGCGCCGCGCACGATGTCGGTCAGGCCGTCGTGCTGCTGGAAGACCTTGCCGAAGTAGACCGGCCGCTCGCTGTCCGGGTAGCGCCCGTCGGTGAACGTGTTGTGGTCGAGCCAGACGTGGTCGGTGCCGTAGACGACCACGGCGTCGTACTCGGAGTTCCAGTTGCCGGTGTTGTTGTCGTCCGTCGGGTCCCACTTGGGGAAGCAGTCGAGCGGGGCCTCGATGGTGAGGTTGCGCATGATGACGTTCGAGACGCCCTTGATCTGGAGGCTGCCGCCGAGGATGCCGGAGTTCTTGCCGACGCCGACGATGGTGGTGTTGCTGGGGATGTTGGCCTTGATCGCCGAGTCCTGGTTGGCCATGGACGCGACCCGCGCGTCCTCCTGCGGGCCCTTGGCGACCTCGTCGTTGCCGTAGACGGCCGGGTCGTAGTCCTTGAGGTACTGCTGGAGGTCGTAGCCGCCCGTGACGAAGGCCTCGCAGCCCTCGGAGACGGCGTCGATCATCCCCTTGACCTTGATGATCTTCGGCGCGTTCCCACCCGCCGCCAGCGCGGCCTTGAACTCGGCCCAGGTGGTGACCGTGTAGACATGTTCGGCGTCGGCCGCCGACCCACCGGTGGTGCCGCCGTCCGCCGAGCCCCACCCGTCCCCGGCGCCGAGCACCTGCCGGCCGAGATCACGGCCCTGAGCCTGGGCGACACCGGTGCCGGCGACCCCGAGCACGAGCGCGGTACAGCCGACGACGGATGTCATGACATGGGCATGCCAGATACGAGGACGCATGTGTGCGGTTCCTTTCGAAGCAAAGGGGGGATGTCGAGCCCCTGCAAGGGGCGCGGGGCTGTGTTCATGTGCGGCTCCGCCGCGTGGGCGCGACCAGCCACAACGGACCCGCAGCCGAAAACCGACCTACGAGCGGAGCACTACGCCACGGGCCACGTGATCCAGGAGTCGGGCACCTCTTCGTCGAGACGGCGCACGTCACGACGTGCGAGCACCCGGCGCCGCAGCAACTCACCCGCGACCAGCCGGGCCACCGCGATCGCCCCCGGCGGGTTGAAGTGCGTGTTGTCCTGCTCGGTCCCGGTCCAGTTGAAGTACTTCTTGGTCTCCTCGACCCCGAGCCGCTGCCACAACGCGATCGACAGCGCCTGGATGTCGAGGAGGGCGACCCCCTCCTCCGCGGCGAGAGCGATCGCCGCTGCCGGATAGTCGCCGTGGGTCGCCACGGCGTTGCCGCTCGCGTCGAACTTTCTGCGCTCGACGGAGGTGGCGAGCACCGGCCGGGCGCCGCGCGCCCGCGCGCCGTCGATGTACTGGCGCAGATGGTCCTGGTACGTCGTCCACGGCTCGGTGTACCGCGTGGGATCGGCGATCTTGGAGTCGTTGTGTCCGAACTGGACGACGAGGAAGTCCCCGGGCCGGATCGCCCCGAGGACGACGTCGAGCCGCCCCTCGTCGATGAAGCTCTTCGAACTACGGCCGTTCACGGCGTGGTTGGAGACGGACAGCCCCTTCCCGAGAAAGAAGGGAAGCGCCATGCCCCACCCCGTCTCGGGCGCGGCGTCGGCGTACTTCTGCGCGGCGGTGGAGTCACCGGCGATGTAGAGGGTGCGCCGACGCCGCGCCGACGCGGCGGAGGCGGTCCCGGTGGCGGCGGCACCGAGCGGAACAGCGGCGAGAGCCGCACCGGCGACTTGTCTACGAGTGAGCGACACGTGCGGGTGCCTTTCCAGGAGGCCCCGCGCCCCGTCTTCCAGGGGCGCGGGGCGGTGACATGTGCGGCTCCGCCGCGTGGGCGCGACCGGCCGCACCGAATCCGCAGCCGGCCACGAACGAACCGGACCGAGCTGTTAGCCCTTCTTCTGCTCACTCCACTCCGCCTGCGCCGTGTTCAGCTGCTCGGCAAGCGCGTCCAGGAATTCCTTCGCACTGCTCTGCCCGTCCATCACCTTCTGGAAGGCCGGCTCGTTGTCGGCCTTCGAGATCGTGTTCCAGTCCGGCAGGTAGTACGGCAGCTGCACGATCGTCGTCGACCCGTCACCGAGCGCGGCGGCGGCCAGCTTCGTCGGCTCGGCCTCGGAGATCCACGCGTCCTTGGCCGCGTCGTTGTTCGACGGCACCTGCCCGGCGGACTTGTTGAACTTGGAGTTCTCCTCGTGCGAGGTCGCGAACTCGATGAACTTCCAGGCGGCTTCCTTGTTCTTCGAGCTCTTGAACATGCCGAGCCCGTCGACCGGGTTGGACACCTGCACCCGCTTGCCGCCGGGCCCGGTCGGCTGCGGGATGCCCCGGAACTTGTCGCCGAACGCCTTCACATGGTCCTGGTACGACCCCAGGTTGTGGTTGAGCATCCCGATCGTGCCGGAGTCGAACTGCGCGACCATCTTGGTGAAGTCGTTGTTGAGGTCGGCCGCGGGCGTGACCTTCTTGTACAGGCCGACGTACTTCTCCAGGGCAGCGATGTTCTTCGGGTCGTTGACGGTGGCCTTCTCCCCGCTCGCGTCCCAGAACGAGGTGATCCCGGACTGCCCGTACATCGCGTCCAGCGCCTGCGCGATGGACCCGGCGCCACCGCGGATGGTGTAGCCGAACTCGTTCTTGTCCTTGTCGGTGAGCTTCTCGGCCGCCGCGTAGAACTTGTCCCAGTCGGTCGGGTCGGCGAGGCCCGCCGCCTTGAACAGGTCGGTGCGGTAGTAGAGGACACCGTTGTTGGCGGAGGTGGGGATCGAGTACAGGGCGTCGCCGCCGCCGGCGGACTTCAGCGACTCGACCATCGCCTCGTTGAGCTTGCCGTTCAGGGAGGACTTGGCGAGCCGGCCGTCCAGCGGCTCCAGCGCGCCCTGCGCGGCGAACCCGGCGGCCATGGCCGCGCCGACACCGCCGACGTCCGGGAGACCGCCGCCCTGGATGGAGGTGTCGACCTTGGACTGGTACTCGGTGGCGGCGATCCCGACGTACTCGACCTTGATGTCCGGGTTGGCCTTCTCGAAGTCGGCGATGATCTCCTTCCAGATGTCGGTGCGGACACCGCCGTTGTTGTCCCAGAAGAGAACCTTGCCCTTGCCGCTCCCCTCGGAGCCCTTGTCCCCGCCCGTGCCGCTGCCGTCGTCACCGCAGGCGGTGGCGGTCAGCGCGAGGACGGAACCCAGGGCGACGGCCGCGGCGGCACGCCTGCTTCTGCGATTGCTGATCTTCATTGAACGGCTCTCTCTTCTGGATACGAGGGTTATGAAGTTGTGGGGGGTCTGTGCTGTCTCCGGGTACGGAACTCAGCGGCCGGCGCCCGCGCCGACGCGCGTGCGATGCGGTGCCCAGCCGTCCGTCCCCGCGAGGTACTTGGTGACCGTGTACGTGCCGGCCTCGGCCGCCGGCAGCTGCGGCCGGTCGGCGGTGACCCCGGCTCCCGGCCCGTACGTCCGGTGCTCGGTGAACCGGGCGTCCTTCCACGAGAACCCGCTCATGTCCGTCCACGGCGAGGACTTGATCGCGGCGGGCAGCTCGGTGTCCCGGAAGAGCACCTGGGCGATCGCGTCCGGCTCGCCTCCCGGGTGCCAGGGCCGGCCGAGGTGGTACGTCCCGGCGGGCGCGTCGCTGACGACCTTCGACCGGGTGATCAGGAACCCGTAGGGGTTCTCCTTCCAGGTCGAGGCGGCCGTGATGTAGCCGTTGTTGCTGTCCGAGCCCCGGCTGAGCGCCTTGATCAGGGAGCGCTCGATCACCGTCGTGGCACGGCCGTAGATGAAGTCGACATCGCCCTCGATGTACGAGTCGCGGATGTAGACCCGGCTGATGACGTCGAGCCTCGGGCTGTCGGTCATCAGGGTGTCCTGGTTGCCCAGGAAGGCCGTGTCCTCGAAGACGATCCGGTCGCCGGTGGTCTTCACCGCCAGCGCCTGTTCGCCGTTGACCTCGTGCGCGGCCTCGTCGAAGTCGTTGCTGAAGGTGAGGTTGCGGGCGGTCACGTCACTGGCGAGGATCCGCACGGTGGCGCTGCCGTTGGAACCGCCGTTCGCGGCGGGCGTGTCGAAGACGAGGACGGTGTCCGAGCGGTCCCGTCCGGTGCCCTGGAGCAGCAGGTTCGGCTTGTTCGCGGGGATCAGGACCTTCGCGCGGTAGGTGCCGGGGGCGATGCGGATCGTGACCGTGCCGTCGTTGCCGGCGGGTACGGCGTCCACCGCGGCCTGCACGGTCGGGTGATCACCGGGGACGTTCAGCACGGTGTTCGTGCCGATGTCCTTCTGCGGGCCGGAGAACCGGGTGACCAGCGCGGGGACGGCGGCGGCCGGGTCGAGGCGGTAGCGGTAGAAGTCCCTCGGGTCGAAGGCCTCGCCCCAGCTCTCCCGTCGCCCGGTGACGTTCTTCAGGATCGACCCGCGCTGCACCAGCTCGGCGGTGGCGTCGGCCTGGTAGGGGTGCTGGACCCCGTCGTAGTAGCTGTTCTCGATGACCATCCTGGTCCGGCCGCGCGCCCAGTTCCCGTACGTCCACACGGGGTCGCCGTCGGCCACCTGCGCCGAGAGGTAGTTGTTGTAGAGGTGGGCGTAGGCGCAGTTGTCGGCGGAGGGGTTGCGCTGTTTGGTGCCGGTGAACCAGTTGTGGTCGATGGTGATCTCGGTCTGGAGATTCGTCGTCCAGCCGATACCGAGGGCCTTGTTGTGGTTCCTGAACTGGTTGTGGGAGACGGTGATGTACCGGCTGTCCTTGCGGATGTCGAGGAGTCCGTCGCCCATGTGCTCGAAGCGGTTGTGGTCGATCCAGACGTGGTCGACGGTGTCCATCTGGATGGCGTCGAAGTCGGTGGTCTTGCCGTCCCAGTCGCCCTCGACGTAGGAGTCCCGGATCGTCAGATTGCGGATGACGACGTTGCTGGTACCGGGGTTGAGATGCAGCTCGCCGTGGCCGATCTCGCCGGTGTCGCCGACGCCGACGATCGTCTTGTCCGAGGTCACGACGATGTCCGAGCCGAAGGGCTCGACGTCGATCGCCCCGGCCACCCGGATGACGTAGGGCTCCTCGGCGGACGCGTACCGCGCCAGCGAGGCCTGGTCGGTGACGGTCACCACCTTGCCGCCCGCGCCCCCGGTGGTGCCGCCGTCGAGGGAGGCGAAGCCGTGGGGGCGGTCGGTCCAGCGGGGTGCCGCGCCGTACCCGGCGGCGACGGCGTCGGCGGCCGGGGCGGGCTGCGCGGCCTCCGCCGGGGTGAACGCGCCGACGACGAACGAGGCGATCAGGGCGGTGACGGCGGCGGCCGTTCTCCCTCGGTGCGGCAAGCGCTTGCTACGGAGGTGCGTCATTGCGGCTCCCAACAGGCGTACGAAGACAGGGGTCAGGCGGTGGTGGCCCGCGCGGTGGTGATCCGGAACTCCCTGAACGTGGCCGCCCCGGCGTGTCCCCCGCCGGTGGGCGCGACCGCGAAGAGGCCGAGCAGGGCGCCGACCCAGCGCCAGGGGGTGGCGGCGAAGACCTGTCCCGAGGGCTCCCACCCCTCCCCCACGTCGTAGGAGAAGCGGCAGCGCGCCCCGGCCGAGGTCTCGATCCGCAGCCGGGCCCGCCCGCCGGGCGCCGGGCGCGGACGGTCGGCGTCCCGCTCGCGGTCGGCGACGGTCTCGGCGAACCGGTGGACCAGGTGCACGGTCCCGTCGGCACCCCGCTGGAGCCCGATCCAGCGGAACGCGTCCCCGAGCACCGCGAGCCCGGCCCGCGCCCCCGGCTCCTCACTGCCGAGGCTCAGCTCCACCTCGGTCACGGCCGGGATCCCCGGCAGCCGCTGTGTGAGCACATTCGCCAGTTTCCGCAGGTCGTGCGTGTGCACGGAGCGCACGCACGTGAGCCGCAGCCCGTCCCCGGAGTGCTGGGTGGCCCAGCCGTCCTGGGGGTTCGCGGTCCACTGCCACTGGCGTCCGAAGCGGCCGCCGGGGAAGTCGTCGTCGGTGGCGGGCGCGGCCGGCGGCTGCGGCGGCAGCTCCGGCTTGCGGTGCACGGCGACGGGGGCGCCCTCGTCCCCGAGCACCGGCCAGCCGTCGTCCGCCCAGCGCATCGGCTGGAGGTGGACGACCCTGCCGTACGCGCCGCGCTGCTGGAAGTGCAGGAACCAGTCCTCGCCGGCCGCCGTGCGCACCCAGCCGCCCTGGTGCGGCCCGTTGACGTCGGTGTCCCGCTGCTCCAGGACGATCCGCTCCTCGTACGGGCCGAAGAAGTCGCGGGAGCGCAGGGCTCCCTGCCAGCCGGTCTCCACGCCACCGGCGGGGGCGAAGATCCAGTACCAGCCGTCGTGGCGGTAGAGCTTGGGGCCCTCCAGGGTGAACCAGCCGGGGAGCCGGTCCGCGTCGACGATCACCTTGCCCTCGTCGAGCAGGCCCGTCCCGTCGGGTCGCATCCGGTGGCCGGTGAGCCGGTTCTTGACGCCGGAGCGGGACTTGGCCCAGGCGTGCACGAGGTACGCCTCGCCGGTCTCCTCGTCCCACAGCGGACAGGGGTCGATGAGTCCCTTGCCCTCCTTGACCAGGTGCGGGCGGGTCCAAGGGCCCCTGATCCCGGGGGCGTTGACCTGGAAGATGCCCTGGTCGGGGTCGCCCCAGAAGATCCAGAACCGGTCGTCGAAGTGCCGCAGCGAGGGCGCCCACACCCCGCAGTCGTGGCGCGGCGCCCTGAACTCGGCGGCAGGTTCGAGGAGTTGCAGCGCGTGGCCGACGAGCGTCCAGTTGACCAGGTCCCGGGAGTGCAGCAGGGGAAGGCCCGGGACCCGGCCGAAGCTGGAGGCGGTCATGTAGAAGTCGTCGGCCACGCGCAGGACATCGGGGTCGGACCAGTCGGCGTCGAGGACCGGGTTGCGGTAGGTGCCGTCGCCCCGGTCGGCGGAGAAGGCGGGTGCGCTCACCGAGGTGGTCACAGGCTCACCGCCTTGCGGACCAGGGCCGCCGCCTCGTCCCGGCCGAGGGTGCCGTCGGCGACGACGGTGACGATCCGGCGTACGGCCGTCTCCCCCGGCTCGATCGGGAGGCGCTCGGTGGCGGCGAGGGAGGAGCCGACGCCCGGGTACTCGTCGGCGCGGACGAACCACGGGTCGCGGCGGGTGGTCTCGGTGGCCCCGGCGAAGACGAGCGTCCAGGTGCCGCCGACGAGGGCGACCCAGTCGGCGCGGCCTCCGTGCACCTCGGCCTCACCCTCCGCCTCGGCGGTGAGGACCCGGGGTGCGGTGGCCTCCTTGCGGGCCCGCCAGAAGAAGCCGCCGTACGCGGCGCCGGGGCGGCCGTTGGTGGCGGGGCTGCCGATGGACACCGGGGCGCCGGTGATGTTGGTGAGCGAGAAGGTGAAGTCCAGCGCCCAGGCGGAGTCGGTGAGTTCGGTGGTCGCGACCGTACGGCGCTCCCGCAGTAACTCGGTGCCGGAGGCCACCCAGCGCAGTTCCTCGACGAAGCCGTCGGGGTCGCGCAGCTGGAAGGCGGTGTGGCGCTGGGAGCCGTGGTTGTCCAGCTCGGTCGGACCCCGGTCGCGGACGTAGGTGCGTCCGCCCCAGAAGTTGTGCCCCTCGACGTCGGGAACGGCGACACCGACGCCGAGGTGGTGGAGGTGGTCGGCGGGACTCAGTTCGGTGACCGCCGTACCGGACAGGGTGGTGACGGGATGCAGATAGGGGCGTGGGGAGAGCCGTTCGGGAAGTTCGGGCCGGGTGAGATAGCGGCCCACCGGACGGCCCGCCACCCGCAGGACGAGGGACGCGTCGGTCATCGTCATGTGCTCACCTCTTTCGCCGGTGGATCGGGGAGCGCCCAGGGGGCGCCGAGTTCGGAGTAGAGGGCGAGGTCGTCGGCGGCGGCCGTGACCAGGGCGTCGATGCCGTCGACGACCCGGCGGTCCTCGTCGGGCAGCAGGTGCCAGGCGTCCGCCGGGAGCGCGGCCGGGTCGGGGGCGGTGCGGATCGCCTCGACGACCTTCATGAACGCGCCGGTCACCTCCGGCGGGACCAGCAGCCCGGTGCCGTCGACGAGGTGGTCGACGAGGTTCTCCAGCAGGTCCGTGCGGCCGTACTCGATCTCCTCCGGGCCGTGTCCGGCCCGCTGGACGAGCACCCGGTCCTGCTTGTACCAGAAGGTGATCCGGCCGCTGGTGCCGTGCACGACGTTGTACGGCTCGCCCGGGTCCTCGGCGCAGAGGGTCGCGGCGACGGTGATCCGGCCGCCGTCGGCGGTGGTGATCCGGACACAGGAGGTGTCGTCGGACTCGATGTCGTTGGCGCGCAGCAGTTCGGTCTCGATGCCGGTGACGGCCTCGGCGCGGCCCGCGCCGGCGAGCGCGAGCCCGGTGGCGACGGCGTGCGCGAGGGGGTTGGTGAGCGCCCCGTCGATGACGTCCACGCCGTTCAGTCGCCGCTTGCCCGCCCAGGGCGCGCGCCGGTAGTACGCCTCGGCGCGGGCCCAGGCGCCCGCGCCGCCGATGCCGGTGACCTCGCCGATCAGGCCGTCGTCGACCATGGTCCGGATCGCGGGCAGCGCGTGCGAGCCCAGCGACTGGAAGCCGATCTGGCAGACCGTCCCGGCCGCCGCGACCCCGTCGGCCATCCGGCGGAACTCGGCGTACGACGGGGCCGGCGGCTTCTCCAGCAGGACGTGCACGCCCCGCCGGGCCGCCGTCAGGGCGAGGTCGGTGTGGGTGGGGATGGGCGTGCAGATCACGGCGATCGCGGCACCGGTCGAGTCGAGGAGCGCCCCGAAGTCGGCGGACTGCTCGGGTGTGCCGAGGCCGTCCGGGATCTCGTCCGCTCCCAGCGGCGTCAGTTCGCAGATCCCGGCGAGCCGGACGATCCCCTTGTCCGCCAGCCGCCGGATGTTCTCCAGGTGCCAGCGGCCGTGGCCCCGGGCCCCCGCGAGGACGAGCGGTAGCGGGTTCTCGTACGTCCTGGTGGTCATCGGATCCTCCCTGCGCCCGCGCCGCGGGCCACCTCTCGGTCGGCCCTCCCGGCGCTGTCGATCTTTTGGTGCAGGGTAGGCGCCCAGCCGACGTCCGCCGTCAGATCACGCTCGCTGCCGGAGTTGTAGGCGTTGTGGATGGCCAGGAGATCCACCGGATAGCCGTTGAAGAGGGTGCCCGTCTGGTGCAGGGCGGTGCCGTTCCAGCTCTTCACCAGATCGGCGACCTCGATGTGGCCGGGTGTGGTGAACGCGTTGTTCTCCGCGTACACGGCCGACTCGGTGGAGACGCCCAGGGAGTACCGGTGGTCGTGGGCGTCGGCCGGGACTGACATCACGTATCGGTTGTTGTAGAGGTGCACCTGTCCGAAGCGGACGCGCGGCGCGCGCTGGACGACGTTCTCGAACTGGTTGTGGTGCAGCGTCACCCGCAGCTTGCCCCGGTCGCCGGTGGCGGTGTCCCCGTTGCCGATGAGGATGCCCTTGTCGTGGTCCTGGAAGCGGCTCCAGGAGACGGTGACCAGGTCGGCGGCGTTGGTGATGTCGAGCAGACCGTCGTGCCGCAGGTAGTTGCGGCCGAAGTGGGTCGGCTCGTCCTCGTCGGGGTGCCCCTTGTCGGAGACCGTGACGTGGTCGATCCAGACATGGCTCGCCCCGCGCACCCAGATGTTGTCGTACGCCGTCTTCCAGTCGCCGAGGCCGCCGGTGTTGGGCTGCCAGACCGGGAAGCAGTCGTAGGCGTCGCGGAGTTCGAGGTTGCGGACGATCACGTTGTCCACGCCCTTGAGCTGGAGGCTCGCGCCCTTCAGCACGGCGCCTTGGAGGCCGACGATCGTGGTGTTGGAGCCGACGGCCAGCTCGATCCGCCCGGCCTGCTTCGCCGCCGACGCCTGGCGGGCCTCCTCCTGGGGGCCGCTCGGTTTGGCGGAGCCCCAGGTCCGCGGGTCGTACGCGGCCAGATACGCCTTCAGGTCGTAGCCGTCGGTGGCGTAGTCCGCGCAGTCGAGCTTCTCGCCGTCGTCGGAGGTGTTGGCGTCGACGGTCCCCGCGATCCGGATGATCTTCGGGGTGGCGCTGCCGCCGTCGAGCGCGCGGACCAGCTCGCTCCGGGTGCGTACGGTGAAGACATGGGCGTCGTCTGCGGTGGAACCCCCCGTGGTACCACCGTCGGCGGCCGCCCAGCCGTCGTCCGCCGCGAGCGTGTCCCGGCCGATGTCCCGGCCGATGTCCCGGCCGGTGTTCCGGGGCTCGGCCCCGGCCGGGGTCGTGAGCATGGCGCCCAACACCCCGGCGAGGGCGATGAGTTGCAGCGGTCTCCGTCGTGGGTTCACCCCTTCACCGCCCCCGCGCTGAAGCCCGTGATCAGCCACTTCTGGATGAAGGCGAAGACGATGACCACCGGGACGGCGGCGATGATGCCGCCGGCCGCCAGCGCGCCCAGGTCGACGCTGTCCGCGCTGAGCAGGGTGTTGAGGCCGACCGGGATGGTCTGCTTCTCCTGGTTGCTCAGGAACATCAGGGCGAACAGGAAGTGGTTCCAGGAGTGCACGAAGGCGAAGGAGCCGACGGCGATCAGACCGGGCCGCAGCAGCGGCAGCACGACGACCCGGAACGCGGTGAAACGGTTGCAGCCGTCGACCCAGGCGGCCTCCTCCAGGGAGTACGGCACGTTCTTGATGAAGTTGCTGATCAGGATGATCGACAGCGGCAGCTGGAAGACCGTCTCGGCGAGGATGACGCTGCCGAGCGAGTTGATCATCCGCAGCTCGGCGAAGATCTGGAACAGCGGGACCAGCAGCAGCGCGCCCGGTACGAACTGGGAGCACAGCAGCGCCAGCATGAACCCCTTTTTGATCTTGAAGTCGAAGCGGGCGAGGGCGTAGCCACCGGCCAGGGCGACGAGCGTGGTCATCAGCAGGGTGACGACACCGACGAGCACGCTGTTCTGGAAGTAGAGCCCGAAGCTGCGCTCGTTCCACACCTTCTCGAAGTGCTCGAAGGTCATGGGCCAGGGCACGAGCGAGGTCGAGCCGGGCTTGCGGAGGGCGAAGAGCAGGATCCAGTAGAAGGGGACGAGGGTGAAGACCAGATAGACCGACAGCGGAAGGTAGATCTGCCAGCGCGGTACCTCGTCCCAGGCGCGGTGGACCTTGCCCGGTCGCCGCGGAGGCTCCTCGGCCACGGGCGCGAGCCGCACGGGGGCGACCTTCTCGGCGTCCTGGGTGATCACTTGGACTCGCCTCCGAACTTGCTCAGCCGCAGATAGACCATCGAGCAGAAGAGCAGGATCACGAACGCGACCGTGGTCAGGGCGGACGCGTAGCCGAAGTTGTGGGCGTCGACGGAGGTGTTGGCGATGTAGAGCGGGAGAGTGGTCGTCTCACCCGCGGGTCCGCCGCCGGTCAGGGTGTAGAGGAGGTCGACGTTGTTGAACTCCCACACCGCGCGCAGCAGCGTGGAGAGGATGATCGCGTCCTTGAGGTGCGGCAGCGTGATGTGCAGGAACTGCCGGACGCGGCTGGCGCCGTCGACCTCGGCGGCCTCGTACAGGTCCTTCGAGATGGACTGGAGGTCGGCGAGGATGAGGATCGCGAAGAAGGGGACACCGCGCCACAGGTCGGCGACGATCGCCGCCGAGAAGACGGTGGAGGTGTCGGAGAGCCAGCTGGTGCCGTACTCGCCGATGCCCATGTCCGCGAGGTACCGGGTGATGCCGGTCTGGGAGTTGTAGAGGAGCACCCAGATCGCGGAGGTCAGTACGCCGGAGACGGCCCAGGGGGAGAAGACCAGGGCGCGGCCGAGGGAGCGCCCGACGAACGTCTGGTTGACGATCAGCGCGAGCGCCAGGCCGAACAGCAGCTGCAGCGAGACCTCGACGACCACCCACTTGGCACTGAAGACGAGGGTGTCCCAGAAGATGGGGTCCTCGGTGAAGGCGTGCACGAAGTTGTCGAAGCCGGCGAAGCCGTTCCGCCAGGGTTTCGTGGGGTTGTAGTGCTGCAGGCTGTAGTAGAAGACGCTGATGACCGGGTAGGCGATGAAGCCCAGCATGAGCAGGGCGGCCGGGGCGATCAGCAGGTACGGCAGCCTGCGCGGGGTCGCGGAGGCACGGCGCGTACGGCTCCGCGCACGGCTCCGCCGGGGCGGCGCGGGCGGCTTCGCCACGGCTGCGGCTTGGGCCATGACTGGGGCTCCGTTTCTGGGTACGTCGTGGTGCGTCGTGGTGCGTCGTGGTGCGTCGTGGTGCAGGAAGCGCTTTCTCGATGGGCGTGGTGGGGTGGTTCGCGGTGCGCGGTTCGGGGTACGGCTTGCTGTGCGTCGGCGGGTGCGGGTGCGTTGTGGCTGGTCGCGCAGTTCCCCGCGCCCCTGAAAAACCCCGGGGCCCGGGTGGGTCGAGAGCCGTTACCCCGCGTACGGGTCCGGGACCTTGCCCGGTCGGGCCAGGAACTCGAAGTCGCAGCCGGTGTCGGCCTGGGTGATCTGGTCGTTGTAGAGGGCGCCGTAGCCGCGTTCGTAGCGGGTGGGCGGTGGGGTCCAGTCGGCCCGGCGGCGCTCCAACTCCTCGTCGTCCACGTTGAGTTGAAGTGTGCGGGCCTCGACGTCGAGGGTGATCGTGTCGCCGGTGCGGACAAGGGCGAGGGGTCCGCCGACGTACGACTCCGGGGCCACGTGCAGCGCGCAGGCGCCGTAACTCGTGCCGCTCATCCGGGCGTCGGAGATCCGCACCATGTCCCGGACGCCCTGCTTCAGCAGATGGTCGGGGATGGGCAGCATCCCGTACTCGGGCATGCCCGGCCCGCCCTTGGGCCCGGAGTTGCGCAGCACCAGGACGGTGTCGGCGGTGATCCCGAGGGACGGGTCGTTGATGGTCCGCTGCATCGTCCGGTAGTCGTCGAAGACGACCGCCGGGCCGGTGTGCTTGAGCAGGTGCGGCTCGGCGGAGATGTGCTTGATGACCGCGCCGTCCGGGCAGAGGTTGCCGCGCAGGACGGCGACCCCGCCCTCGGTGACGACCGGGTTCTCACGGGTCCGGATCACGTCGTCGTCGTGCACGAGCGCCCCGTCGAGCTGCTCGCGCATCGTGTCGTACGAGACGGTCGGCCGGTCCAGGTGGAGCAGGTCGGTGATCCGGGAGAGGAAGCCCGGCAGGCCGCCCGCGAAGTGGAAGTCCTCCATCAGGTACCGCTGGCCGCCGGGCCGGACGTTGGCCAGCACCGGGACCGTACGGGCGACGCGGTCGAAGTCGTCGAGGGTGAGCGTGACACCCGCGCGGCCGGCCATGGCGATGAGGTGGATGACCGCGTTGGTGGAGCCGCCGAGCCCGAGGACGGTGGTGACGGCGTCCGCGAAGGCGTCGGCGGTGAGGATGTCGCTCAGCTTCCGGTCCCGGTGGACCAGTTCGACGATGCGCAGGCCCGCGGCGGCGGCCATGCGGTCATGGCCGGAGTCGACGGCCGGGATGCTGGACGCGCCCGGGACCGTGACGCCGAGCGCCTCGGCGGCGGCGGTGAGCGTGGAGGCCGTCCCCATGGTCATGCAGTGGCCCGGCGAGCGGGCCAGACCGGACTCCAGTTCGGTCATCTCGCAGTCGCCGATGAGCCCGGCGCGCTTGTCGTCCCAGTACTTCCACATGTCGGTGCCGGAGCCGAGGACCTCGTTGCGCCAGTGGCCCGGCAGCATCGGCCCGGCGGGCACGAAGACGGCCGGGAGGTCGACGGAGGCCGCGCCCATGAGCAGCGCGGGCGTCGACTTGTCGCAGCCGCCCATCAGGACGGCCCCGTCGACCGGGTAGGAGCGCAGCAGCTCCTCGGTCTCCATGGCGAGCATGTTGCGGTAGAGCATCGGGGTCGGCTTCTGGAAGGTCTCGGAGAGGGTCGAGACCGGGAACTCCAGCGGGAAACCGCCGGCCTGCCACACACCCCGCTTGACCGCCTGCGCACGATCCCGGAGGTGCACATGACAGGGATTGATGTCCGACCAGGTGTTGAGGATCGCGATGACCGGCTTCCCGAGGTGCTCCTCGGGAAGGTAGCCGAGCTGGCGGGTGCGGGCCCGGTGGCTGAAGGAGCGCAGACCGTCCGTGCCGTACCACTGGTGGCTGCGGAGGTCCTCGGGACGCTTCGTCCGCCGCTGTGTCTGCTTCACATCGACCACCCGGCGGCTATCGCGGCGACCTCGGCGCGTTCGGTCTCGGGCAGTTCCCTGCTGGGGGCCCGGACGTCGCGGCGGCACAGGCCGAGGGCGGCGAGGGCCTCCTTGACGACGGTCACGTTGTTGGCGGAGCCGTTGGCGGCGCGCAGCTCCTCGAAGCGGCGGATCTGCTCCCAGACCTTCATGGCGGCCGGGAAGTCGCCCGACCGAAGCGCTTCGATCATGTTCAGCGAGACGGCCGGGGCGACGTTCACCAGCCCCGAGGTGAAGCCGGTGGCACCGGCCGAGAAGTAGGAGGGCGCGTACGGCTCGGCGAGCCCCGCGACCCAGACGAAGCGCTCCAGGCCGGCGTCGCGGGCGAAGGCGGCGAAGCGGGCGGCGTCCGGGACGGCGTACTTGACCCCGATGACGTTCGGGCAGGTGTCGGCGAGTTCGGCGAGCCGTTCACCGGTGAGCTGGGCGTTGCGGATGTAGGGCACGACGCCCAGCTCGGGCACGGCCTGCGCGATCGCCCGGTGGTAGTCGACCCAGCCGCTCTGCGAGACATAGGGGTGGACCGGCTGATGGACCATCACCATCTGCGCCCCGAGCGCGCGGGCGTGCTCGGCGGAGGCGATCGCGGTCGGGACGTCGTGGCCGACGCCGACCAGGATCACCGCGCGGTCGCCGACCTCGTCCATGGTCAGCTCGGTGACGAGGCGGCGCTCCTCGGGGGTGAGGGCGTAGAACTCGCCGGTGTTGCCGTTGGGGGTGAGGGTGGTGATGCCGCCGTCCAGCAGCCGACGCAGCAGGGCCCGGTGGGCGACCTGGTCGACGGTGCCGTCCTCGGCGAACGGAGTCACCGGGATGGCCACCACGTCGGCCAGAGCCGTCCGTTGGGTCTCGAACGTCACGCTGCTCATGGATGACCTTCCTCTGCAAGGAGTTCTTGGAGGACTGCGGAGGGCGGGCGGGGCCGCCGCGTCGGCGGCTCCACCGTGCCTCGTGGACTCGGGGGCTTACCGGGCCGGCGGGCCCTGCGCTTCGACTCGGGCCTCCGGGAAGGCCCGTTCGACGAACGAGGCGATGTGCGCGTACAGGGCGGCCGCCGCGCCGTCCGCGTCGCCGTCGAGGGCGAGCCGCAGGATCTCCCGGTGCTCGGCGGCCTCCCGTTCCCAGGAGGGGTCGGCGGCCCAGGCGACGGCCGAGACCAGCGCGGCCTGGTCGCGCACCTCGTCGAGCATCCGGCCGAGCAGCGGGTTGCCGCACGGCACGTACAGCGCGCGGTGGAACTCCCGGTTGGCCAGCGACCGTTCGGCGGTGTCCGAGGCCTCGTCGGCCCTGGTCAGCGCGGCGCTCGCCGCGTCCCACGGGACGTCGCGCCGCACCGAGCGGCGCAGCGCCTCCGGCTCCAGGAGCAGCCGTACGTCGTAGACCTCGCGCGCCATGTCCGCGTCCACCATGCGCACCGTGACGCCCTTGTACTGGTTCATCACGACGAGCCCGGTCCCGGCCAGCGTCTTCAGCGCCTCGCGCACGGGCGTCTTGGACACGCCGAACTGCGCGGCCAGTTCGGTCTCGACCAGGGCCTGACCGGGCGTCAGCTGTCCGGTGAGGATGCGGTGCTTGATCCCCTCCAGCACGAACTGCGTGCGGGACGGGATCGGCGTGGGCACAGAGGTCATGCGCGCCTCTCGGATCTTCCGTGCGGGATCTCACGTATGGGATCTCACGTATCGCGTCTCATATATGACGTACGAAGTACGACGCGTTGAAGGTAGGAGGGGGCCCGGGTTTCGTCAACGGTTCGGACAGAAAAAGATGTGCCCGCTGTCACACGATCTTGGTGTCGCCCTCACGCGCGCTCTCGGTCGGGCCGCCGAAGACGACGGCCGCCCGGCCGGTCGCTCCCTCGGGGGTGAGCGTGGGCCCCACATGGGTGATCAGCAGCCGGCTCGCGCCCTTGGCGTACGTCCCGGCCTCCTCCGGCGTGAGATGCACCCGGGGTTCGCCTTCGCGATGGGTGTCGGTGTCCGCCTCGCACAGGAACAGGTCGGCGCTGCCCGCCAGCCGGCCCAGCGCGTCGCACGGGCCGCTGTCCCCGGAGTACGCGAAGACCCGGCCCTGGCACTCGGCGCGCAGCCCGTACGCCTCCACGTCGTGGACGACGGCGTGGGCGGTGAGGGTGAGGTTCCAGTGCCGGACGCTGTGCCCGTCGTACAGGGGGCGGAAGTCGAACACCCCGCTCAGGAAGGAGGGGTCCGACTGCCCGAAGAACCCCGCGAGCCGCGCGGCGCAGTCGCCGGGCGCGTAGACCGGCAGCGGCGCGGGCAGGGTGAGGCCGCCGTACGCGTACCCGTAGGTCGCGGCCACCAGATCCGCGCTGTGGTCCGCGTGCAGATGGGAGATCCAGATCGCCGTGAGCCGGGTGGGATCCGTGTGCCGCTGCAACTCGGCGAACGTACCGAACCCCGCGTCCACCCATATCTCGGCGCCCCCGCCGCGCAGCAGATACCCGGACGCGGGGCGGCCCGGGCGGGGGTGAGGTGAGGCGGTGCCGAGGACGGTGAGGCTCAGGGGCATGTTCGGGAGCGTACGGAGGCGGACGGGGGCGCGCGCCGGGTTTGTGCGTTCTTTCGTCGGGTTGCCCGGCGGACTGGCCTTATGGCTTCCACATCGGATCACGTCCGCTCAAGCCGATCACACGGTCGAGCAGCGGCGCGTCGTCCGGGACGGGCACCACGGGGCCGAAGATCTCGCCGCGCGACGGGTCGTCGGCGGAGGCGGCGAGGAAGGAGTGGGCGGCGGCGAGGGCCGCGGGGTCGGGTTCGTACGTCTGGCCGGTGGCCCGGGCGAGGTCCCAGCCGTGCACGACCAGCTCGTCCGCCGCGACGGCCGCGGCGATCGCGCCCGGCAGCGGCACCCCGCCCGCGCGGGTCTCCCCCGCCCAGGCGGCCGGGTCGCGCCAGGCTTCCGCCAGCTCGTCGAGCACCTGAGGGAACGCCTCGCGCCAGCCCGGCCCGAGGTCGGGCAGCGCGGACTGCGGGCCGGTGTCGGTCGTGGGCCCGAGGTCCTTCCGCCCCGCGTCCCGGAAGGCACCGGCGAGGTGGAACAGATGCCCGAGGAGGTGGTGCACGGCGTACTCCGGACAGGGCGTGGGACCGGAGAGCCGGTCGTCACCGACCGCCGCGACGAGCCGGGCGACGATCCGGGTCTGGGGGCCGAGGTCGAGGGGGACGGGGGCGTGGTCGGTCGTGGTGGAACCGTGGTCGGTCATCGGTGCTGCTCCTTGGTGGCGTTCCGGCGGGCGATGAGATCTTTCCCGGTAACGAGTCATGCCTCGTGCCGAGGTCTTCCTCTGTTCGGTAGACCCCCGACGCCGCGAGAACTCATCGCACACCCCGCGCGCACCCGGCGCCGCCGCCGACGAATAGGAGACCCTCTCCCCATGGGCAAAGTGATCTGCGACATCACCGTGTCGGTCGACGGGTACTCGGCCGGGCACCACCAGACGGAGGAACGCCCGTTCGGTGACGACGGCGGCGACGGTTCGGGCGGCGGGCTGCACGCCTGGATGTTCGACACCCCGGAGGAGAACCGGGCCGAGATCGACCGGCTGAACACCGCCGGGGCCTTCGTCATGGGGCGCAATATGTTCGGCCCGGTGCGCGGCCCGTGGGACCGGCGGTGGAACGGCTGGTGGGGCGACGATCCGCCGTTCCACGCCCCGGTGTTCGTGCTCACGCATCACGCGCGCGATCCCCAGCCGATGGACGGCGGCACGACCTACCGCTTCGTCACGGACGGGATCGCCGCCGCGCTGGAGCGGGCCCGCGCGGCGGCCGGTGACGGCGATGTCACGGTCCTCGGCGGCGCGACCACCGTCAACCAGTACCTCACCGCCGGTCTGATCGACGAACTGCGCCTGCACATCGCCCCGTTCACCCTCGGCGCGGGCACCCGTCTCTTCGAGGGCGTCCCACCGCTGCGGCTGGAGCAACTGACCTCGCGTGCCGCGAGCCGGGTGACGCACGTGACGTACCGCGTGCTGTCCTGAGCCGCGGGGCGGTCGTCGCCCCGGGGTCACCGCACCGCCGTCAGCGCCTCCCGTACCGCCGTCAGATCCTGGTCCGAGGCCAACCCCGCGTGGTACAGCCGGAGTTCCGTCGCTCCCAGCTCCGCCGCGCGGGCCGCGTCCTCGGCCAGGGTGACCGGGCTGCCGCCCATGCCGGAGACGATGCCGAAGTTGGCGGCCAGGACGGCGCCCTCGGTGCCGGTCTCCGCGAAGGCGGGCAGCAGACCGGGGCCGCCCGCGCAGGGGACGACGACGCCGTCGGCCACACCCAGGATGTGCGCGGGGTCGACGCCGGGGTTGGCTCCGCAGTGGTAGGTCACCGGGTCCGCGTGCAGCAGGATCTGGAAGCCCGCGGGCGCGGCGGAGCGCACGGCCGTGACGGCCGTCTCCTGGAGGGAGCGCGCGATCGCGTCGCGCCACGCCCGGGTGGCCGCCGCCGGCTCCGCGCCGAGGAGTTTCTCGACGGCCGGCCAGCCCTCGTCGACGGCCTCACCGCGCCACAGCGGCTCCAGTCCGTCGCGGACGGCCGCCGCCAGGTCGTCGGGGTCCTGGCCCGCTCCCGCGTAGCCGTCGCGGCAGGTCGGGCAGAAGCAGAGGGACATCAGATACTGCCCGGCGTCCCCGAGGCCCACCCCGGCCGTCTTGTCGTGGGCGTGCAGATGGGAGATGCCGTACCAGCCGAGCGACTCCAGCTCCGTGCCGCGCGCGCCCGGGCGGACCGCCGCCTCCACGGCCAGGTCGACGAGGTACTCGCGGACCGCCTCCTGTGCGACGCACGGCGCCCACGGATAGCGGTCGCCGTACGCGTTGACCACGGAGGTCGAGGGGTGCTCGGCGCCCAGGCGGGAGTTGTGCGCGAGCACGACCCAGGTGTGCACCTCCAGACCGGCGTGCGCCAGCGCGGTCGCCGCCTCGCCGAACGCGTCGCCGGGCGCCCACTGCCCCGCCGCGTACGGCCGCAGCGTACGGCCCTCCCAGCGCACGCCCGGCGGATACAGCACGGCCGCATGCTCGGCGGTGACGATGCGCTGCCGGGGGTGGCGGGGGGTGAGCGCGCGAGTGGAGTGGTACGCGGAGGCGAGCGTCACCTGCCCCACGCCCAGCCCCGCGACGCGCTCCGCGGCGGCGGGGTCCCCGTTGACGTCCCACGGGTAGACGAACGTCGACGCCTTCACTTGTCCTCCTGGCACTCTTCCAGCAGCGCGTACCCGCGCTCGATCAACTGACCCAGCTGCTTGACGTGTTCCTCGGCCGGCGCGTGCAGCGGCGGCCGTACCTCTCCCACGTCCAGCCCCCGTAGCCGTACCCCAGCCTTGACCAGTGACACGGCATAGCCGCGGCCGAGGGCGCGGAGTTCGACGAAGGGGCGGTAGAACCCGTCGAGCAGCCGCTCCACCGTCGTACGGTCACCGGCTTCGAGCGCCCGGTGGAAGGCGAGGGCGATCTCCGGGACGAAACAGAAGACGGCCGAGGAGTACAGGGGGACGCCGACGGCCCGGTAGGCGGGCTGGGTCAGCTCGGCGGTCGGCAGTCCGTTGAAGTACAGGAAGTCACGCGGTGCCCCGTCGCGGACCGCGCTGACGATCCGGGTCATCAGGTCGAGGTCGCCGACGCCGTCCTTCAGGCCGACGATCCCTTCGGTGCGGGCCAGTTCGACGACGGTCCCGGGGGTGAAGACCGCGTTGTCGCGCTGGTAGACGACGACCGGGAGGGAGGTCGCCGCGGCCAGTTCCCGGTAGTGGCGCAGCAGCCCTTCCTGGGCCGCGACCACGAGGTAGGGCGGCAGGGCGAGCAGACCGTCGGCGCCGGCCTCCTCGGCGAGGCGCGCGTAGCGCACGGCGAGGGCGGTGCCGTAGCCCGCGCCGGCCACCACCGGCACCCGGCCGGCCGTCTCCTCGACGGCCGCGCGCACGCACTCCTGGAACTCCTCGGGGGTGAGCGCGTGGAACTCACCGGTGCCGCAGCAGACGAAGACCGCGGCGGCCCCGGCCTCCACGCCCCGGCGGACATGCGCGCGACAGACGTCGAGGTCGACCGCGCCGTCCGGTCCGTACGCCGTCACGGGGAAGAACAGCGGCCCGCTGGGGATCCGGAGCCGGGCGGCGAGAGGGGCTGACGTCACGGGCGCTCCCAGTCCATGTCACTGATCGATGTTTACATTTCTGAACAGAAGCACGCTAAGGCGCCCCCGCGGGGCCGGTCAAGGCGCGCAACCCGCACCGCACCAGCGATTTCCCGCCTCCGCCCCGCACCTCGCGGCACACTTGACGCACACGGACCGCACTCCTTAGCGTGTCCATGAATGTGAATGTCGGACGCCCATGTGCACAGCTGGCGATGGCGATGCAAGGAGATCCACGGATGCCCGCTCCCCGCACCGTTCTGCTCACCGGCGCCGCCGGTGGCCTCGGCACCCTGATGCGGGAGCTGCTCCCGGCACACGGCTACGAGCTGCGCCTGCTGGACCTGCTCCCCGTCGAGGGCGCCCCGGACGCGATCACGGCCGACCTCGCCGACCGGGAGGCCCTGCGCGAGGCCGTACGGGGCGTCGACGCGATCATCCACCTCGCGGGCATCTCCCTGGAAGCCTCCTTCGAGAAGATCCTCCGGGCGAACATCGAGGGGACGTACAACCTGTACGAGGCGGCCCGCGCGGAGGGCGTCCCCCGGATCGTCTTCGCCTCCTCCAACCACGCGGTGGGCTTCACCCCCCGCCCCCGGGCCGGGGACCCGCTGATCCCGATCGGGGCCCCGCACCGCCCCGACACCTTCTACGGCCTGTCCAAGTCCTTCGGCGAGGACCTGGCCCAGCTCTACTGGGACAAGCACGGCCTGGAGACGGTCTCCGTACGCATCGGCTCCTGTTTCCCCGAGCCCACCAGCGTCCGCATGCTCTCCCTCTGGATGAGCCCGGCCGACGGCGCCCGCCTCTTCCACGCGGCCCTGACCGCCGAGGACGTCGGCCACACCATCGTCTACGGCTCCTCCGCCAACACCCGGCTGTGGTGGGACCTCTCCACCGCCCGCGCCCTCGGCTACGCACCGCGGGACGACTCCGAGCCGTACGCCGAGAAGCTGATCGCCGAGCACGGCGAACTGGACCCGGACGACGTGGCCCACGCCCACCTGGGCGGCCACTTCGTGAGCGACCCGCCGATCTGGCCGTACTGACACCCGGGCCCGGGCGGGCACCACGGATCCGTACGCCGTGCGGGAAACGAGGGCCGGACGGCGTACGAGCGGGAGCGGGCGGGCAGCGAACGGGCCCGCCCGCTCCCGTGTTCGGGCACGCCCGCTGCCCGATCCCCCGTCCGCCGCAGGTCCGCGACGGGCCCCGGCGCGGTGAAACGGTCAGGGACGGGCATCATCGGTCGCGCAACAGGCCTGGTCGGCGCCGCGCACCGGCTGTAGAACTTCCCCCAAGGCCCGCACCGGGCCCGAACGGGCAGTGCCACGGTGAGGGAGAGCGGGTGTCGGCCATGAACGCGGAGGAAAGGCAACGCGAGATCGTCCGGGCCGCCCGCCGCACGGGCGCGGTCGACGTCGCCGAACTCGCCGGCGTGCTGGGCGTCGCCAAGGAGACCGTACGGCGTGATCTGCGCGCCCTGGAGGACCACGGACTGGTCCGCAGGACGCACGGCGGGGCGTATCCCGTGGAGAGCGCCGGGTTCGAGACGACGCTCGCCTTCCGCGCCACCAGCCAGGTGCCCGAGAAGCGCCGGATCGCCGCCGCGGCGGCCGAACTGCTCGGCGACGCGGAGACGGTCTTCGTCGACGAGGGCTTCACCCCGCAGCTCATCGCCGAGGCACTGCCCCGGGACCGGCCGCTGACCGTGGTCACCGCCTCGCTCGCCACCGCGGGCGCCCTCGCCGAGGCAGGCAACACCACCGTGCTGCTGCTCGGCGGCCGGGTGCGCCCCGGCACCCTCGCGACCGTGGACCACTGGACGACGAGGATGCTGGCCGGTTTCGTCATCGACCTGGCGTACATCGGCGCCAACGGCATCACCCGCGAGCACGGCCTCACCACCCCCGACCCGGCCGTCAGCGAGGTCAAGGCCCAGGCGATCCGCGCCTCCCGGCGCACGGTCTTCGCGGGCGTCCACACCAAGTTCGGCGCGGTCAGCTTCTGCCGGTTCGCCGAGGTCGGCGACCTGGACGCGATCGTCACCAGCACCCTGCTCCCGGCCTCGGAGGCCCACCGCTACTCGATGCAGGGCCCCCAGGTCACCCGAGTCTGACCACCCCACCGACCGACTCCACGCGCCTTCCGAGCCCTCCCCCACCCCCACACACCTCAGAGCATCCCTTATCTCCCCATACGTCCAGGAGCGATCCATGCGAATCCCGAGCCGACGGAGGCCGCGCGCACTCGCCGCGGCCGCCGCAGGGACGCTGCTCGCCCCGCTTCTCTCCGGCTGCTGGACCGGAGCGGGCGGGGCGGGATCCGGCGGCGACGCCATCAACGTACTGATGGTCAACAACCCCCAGATGCAGGAGCTGCAGAAGCTCACGGCCGCGCACTTCACCAAGGAGACCGGCATCAGGGTGAACTTCACCGTGCTGCCGGAGAACGACGTCCGCGACAAGATCAGCCAGGACTTCGCCAACCAGGCCGGCCAGTACGACGTGGCGACACTGAGCAACTACGAGATACCGATCTACGCCCGCAACGGCTGGCTGGAGGAGCTGGACGGGTATGTCGCGAAGGACCCGGCCTTCGACCAGCAGGACATCCTGAAGCCGATGCGCCAGTCCCTCACCGGCGACGACGGCAAGCTCTACGGGGAGCCGTTCTACGGCGAGTCGTCCTTCCTGATGTACCGCAAGGACGTCTTCGCCGAGCGGGGCCTCACCATGCCCGAACACCCCACCTGGCGGCAGGTCGCCGACCTCGCCGCGAAGGCGGACGGCGCCGAGGACGGCATGAAGGGCATCTGTCTGCGCGGACTGCCCGGCTGGGGCGAGGTCATGGCCCCCCTCACCACCGTCGTGAACACCTTCGGCGGCACCTGGTTCGACAAGGACTGGAAGGCCCGGCTCGACTCCCCCGAGTTCGAGAAGGCGACCAGGTTCTACGTCGACCTCGTCCGCGAGCACGGTGAATCCGGCGCCGCCCAGGCCGGCTTCGCCGAATGCCTCAACAACATGACCCAGGGCAAGACCGCCATGTGGTACGACGCCACCTCCGCCGCCGGCTCACTGGAGGCGGCCGACTCCCCCGTGAAGGGGAAGATCGGCTACGCACCCGCGCCGGTCGAGCGGACCGAGTCGTCCGGCTGGCTCTACACCTGGGCCTGGGGCATCCAGCAGGCCTCCCGCAACCCCGACAAGGCCTGGAAGTTCGTCTCCTGGGCCTCGGGCAAGGAGTACGAGGAACTGGTCGGCGAACAGATCGGCTGGTCCAACGTGCCCGCGGGCAAACGGGAGTCGACGTACGCCAACCCCGACTACCGCGAGGAGGCAGCCGCCTTCCAGGAGATGACCCGCGAGGCCATCGAGGGCGCCCGGCCCACCGACCCCGGGGTGCAGCCGCGACCCGCGCCCGGCATCCAGTTCGTCGGCATCCCCGAGTTCACCGACCTCGGCACCAAGGTCTCCCTGGAGATCAGCGCGGCCATCGCCGGACGCCAGTCCGTCGCCTCGGCCCTGAGGAAGTCGCAGGAACTCGCCGAGCAGATCTCCGAGGAGTACGAGGGACGATGACCGCGACCACGACAGCGCCGAGGGCGGCGACCCCCGTACGCGTCCAGGGCCCACCGAACGCCCGGCTGCGCGCCTGGGCGACCCGTGCCCCGCTCCTGCCCGCCCTGATCTTCATGATCGCCGTGACCCAACTGCCCTTCGTGGCCACGCTGGTGATCTCCTTCTTCGACTGGAACTCCCTCTACCCCGACGCCCGCGCCTTCGCCGGGTTCGCCAACTACGGCGAGGTCCTCACCGACCCCGACCTGCGCCGCTCGGTGTGGACGACGATCCTGCTGACGGTCGCCGTGGTGTTGGCCAGCCTGGTCCTCGGCCTGGTGCTGGCCCTGCTCCTCGACCGGAGGTTCCGGGGCCGGGGCGTCGTCCGCACCCTGCTCATCGCCCCCTTCCTGGTGGTCCCGGTGGCGGCGGCCCTCCTCTGGAAGCATGTGCTCTACAACCCCGAATACGGCCTGTTCAACGGCCTGTTGCACTACGTGGGCGGCCCCCAGCCCGACTGGATCTCCGAGACCCCGCTGCTCGCGGTCGAGGCCTCCCTGGTCTGGCAGTGGACGCCGTTCATGATGCTGATCCTGCTCGCCGGACTGCAGTCCCGGGACCACCAGCAGATCGAGGCGGCCCGCGTCGACGGCGCGAGCGACTGGCAGATCTTCCGCCATCTGACGCTGCCGCATCTGCGCCGCTACCTCGAACTGGGCGCGCTGCTGGGCTCGATCTACATCGTCCAGAACTTCGACGCGGTCTTCACGATCACCTCCGGCGGCCTCGGCACCGCGAACCTGCCGTACACCGTCTACCAGACCTTCTACCAGGCCCACGAGAACGGTCTCGCCTCGGCCGCCGGTGTCCTGGTCGTCATCGGTTCGATCATCATCGCGACGTTCGCCCTGCGCGTGGTCTCGTCGCTGTTCCGTGAGGAGGCGGGCCGGTCATGAGGCCGACTGCCGTGCGTCGCAAGGGACTCGGCCTGGGCCTGGTGGCCTGGCTGCTGGGGATCCTGTTCTTCCTGCCCATCGCCTGGATGGCCCTGACCTCACTGCACTCCGAACCGGACGCGGCGACCAACCCCCCGTCCTGGGCGGCGTCCCTCACCCTCGACGGCTACCGCGAGTTCTTCGGCGTCGACGGCGGGGCCAGCCCCTGGCCGGCCCTGGTCAACTCGACGGTGGCGTCCCTGGCCTCGACCCTGCTCGTCCTGCTCCTCGCCTTCCCGGCGGCGTACGCGCTGTCGATCAGGCCGGTGAAGAAGTGGACGGACGTCCTGTTCTTCTTCCTCTCCACCAAGATGCTGCCGGTGGTGGCGGGCCTGCTCCCCCTCTACCTCTTCGCGAAGAACACGGGCCTGCTGGACAACATCTGGCTCCTCGTCCTCCTCTACACCTCCATGAACCTGCCGATCGCCGTCTGGATGATGCAGTCCTTCCTCGCGGAGGTCCCGGTGGCGGTGATCGAGGCCGCGCACCTGGACGGCGCCCGGCTGCCGACCGTGCTGACGCGTGTGGTGGCCCCGATAGCCCTGCCCGGTATCGCCGCCACCGCCCTGATCTGCTTCATCTTCAGCTGGAACGAACTGCTGTTCGCGAGGGTGCTGACGGGTGTGGTCGCCGAGACGGCCCCCGTCTTCCTGACCGGCTTCATCACCAGCCAGGGCCTGTTCCTGGCCAAGGTGTGCGCCGCGTCGCTCGTGATCTCCCTGCCGGTGCTCGCCGCGGGGTTCGCCGCCCAGGACAAACTGGTCCAGGGCCTCTCCCTGGGAGCCGTCAAATGAAGGCCGCCGTCATCGAGTCCGTGGGCAAGGCCGTCGTCACCGAGGTCCCGGACCCGACGCCGGGTCCCCGGGACGTCGTCGTCGAGGTCGCCGCGTGCGGACTGTGCGGGACCGATCTGCACATCCTCCAGGGCGAGTTCGCCCCGAGCCTGCCGATCGTGCCGGGGCACGAGTTCGCGGGCGAGGTGGTGGGCGTCGGCGGCCGGGTCACCGAACTGTCCGTCGGCGACCGGGTGGCCGTCGACCCCTCCCTGTACTGCCACGAGTGCCGCTACTGCCGGACCGGCCACAACAACCTCTGCGAACGCTGGGCCGCGATCGGCGTCACCACGGCCGGCGGCGCCGCCCAGTACGCGGTGGCGCCGGTCGCCAACTGCGTACGGCTGCCGGACCACGTCCGCACCCAGGACGCGGCGCTCGTGGAACCGCTGTCCTGCGCGATACGGGGCTACGACGTCCTCCGCACCCGCCTCGGCGCCCATGTCCTGATCTACGGCTCGGGGACGATGGGCCTGATGATGCTGGAGCTGGCGAAACGCACCGGCGCGGCCGGCGTCGACATCGTCGATGTGAACCCCGCCCGGCTGGAGACGGCACGGCGGCTCGGCGTCACGGGGTCCGCCGCCAACGCCGACGAGCTGGAACGGCCCCAGGGCTGGGACCTGGTGATCGACGCCACCGGCAACGCGGCGGCCATCCAGGACGGGCTGGACCGGGTGGCCAAGGCCGGCACGTTCCTCCAGTTCGGGGTGGCCGACTACGCGACCCGGGTCACCATCGACCCGTACCGCGTCTACAACCAGGAGATCACCATCACCGGCTCCATGGCCGTCCTCCACAGCTTCGAACGCGCGGCGGAGCTCTTCGCAGGCGGCGTCCTCGACCCCGACGTCTTCATCAGCGACCGTCTGCCGCTGGAGCGGTACCCACAGGCACTGGAGCAGTTCGCGTCAGGGGTGGGGAGGAAGATCGTCGTGGTGCCGTGACACCGGCCGAACAGGGTGTCTCACCCGTTCGGCTGATCGACAAGCCGATGCCCCACCTGCTCCCGGCCACCGGCCAAGACTGACGGCCATGGAACTCTGGCTGCTCAACAGCTTCGGCCCGCTCACCCTGACCGTGCTCATGGCCGGGAGCGTCATCGTCTTCGCGGCCCTGGGCAGCCTGGTGGTCCGCCGCAGGCTCCCCCAGCTCCTGAACGGCGCGCAGAACGACATGGTCGGCGTCCTGCTCGGGATGTACGGCGCCATCTACGGCATCTTCCTGGCCTTCGTGGTGGTCGCCGAGTGGGAGGGCATCGGGGTCGCGGAGACCGTCGTCGCCTCCGAGGCCACCCACTGCGCCGAGATCGTGCGCGACGCCGACGCGTTCCCGGAGCCGGTCCGGCGGGAGGTGTCCGAGGCCGTCGGCACATATGTCCAGGCGGTGGTGAACGACCAGTGGCCCCGGATGCGCGCCGGCCGGCCCTCCTCCGAGTCCACCGAGCCGGCCATCCGCGCCGTGTACCGGGCGCTCCAGTCCTACGAGCCGACCACCGAGTCCCAGAAGACGTACTACGCCCAGGCCGTGGCCCACCTCGACGGGGTGGTCGCGGAACGCCGCGCGCGGCTGACCCTGGCCCAGTCGTCCCTCCCGACCCTGCTGAAGCTGCTGGTCTACGGGGGCGCGCTGGTGATGATCCCGATGTCCCTCCTCTACGGCATCAGGAGCTTCAAGGCCCACCTGACGTTCGTCACCCTCATCGCCCTGCTCATCGGGCTGAGCCTGCTGCTCACCATGAGCCTGGACCGCCCCTTCTCCGGCGAACTGAGCGTGTCGCCCGCCCCGTACAAGGAAGGGGCTCTGGCGCGCTTCTGGGAGTGAGGTGCCGGGGGGGCGGGCCCTTGTACGGCCGGGCCGGGCGGCCGATATTCGGTGGGCCGCCCGCCCACCGCGCGCCTACGATCCGGGGCATGCCACGTCCCCATGGATTCGCCTTCACCGAGCACGCCGACGGCACGGTGACGATCGACCACCACGGCCGTGCGGCCACGACGCTGCGCGGGCCGCGGGCCGCCCGGTTCCTCGCCGAGGCGGCGGCGGGCGACCCGCAGCTGGTGATGGCCCGCTGGACCGGGAACTACCGGCGGGGCAACGAGCGCACGGCCCGGGAGCACCCCCGCAACCGCCGCTGACCCGAACGGCCGCCGGACGCGCGCGGGTAAGGGAACGGTAAAGCGGCCCGGATCGTTCACCCGGCATGACCGCTATGACCCCCGGCTCGAACATCCCGCTGCCCGTCACCCACGTCGCGGTGGACGTCGCCGCACCCGTGCGGCTCGACGTATCGGGCCTGCTGCTCACCGCCGACGGCAAGGTGCGCTCGGACGACGACTTCATCTTCTACAACCAGCCGACCGGCCCGGGAGTGACGTACCGCTCCGGCGGCGGCGCGGCCCCCGACTCGATCACGGTGGACACCACGGCCGTCCCGCCGGACATCGAGAAGATCGTCGTCACGGCCAGCCCGGACGCGGCGGGCCAGTCGTTCCAGGGCATCGAGCCGACGGCGACGATCCGCAACGCGGCGGACGGCTCGGTGATCTCCACGTTCACCCCGCCGCGCCTCGGCCCCGAGACGGCCCTGGTGATCGTGGAGATTTATCTGCGCAACGGCGCGTGGAAGGCCCGCGCGGTGGGCCAGGGCTACGCGAACGGCCTCGCGGGCATCGCCACGGACTACGGCGTCACGGTGGAGGACCCCGCCCCGACCCCCGCCCCGACCCCGACTCCGGCCCCCGCCCAGGTACGGCCCGTCACCCCGCCCCCGGCCCCGCAGGTCACCCCACCCCCGGTCCCCGCGACCCCTCCCGCCCCCGCCCCCGGCGCCGGCAAGATCAACCTGGACAAGGGCCGCGTCAGCCTCCAGAAGAACCAGACGGTCTCCCTGGTCAAGGGCGGCCGCCCACTTCTCTCCCAGGTCAAGATGGGCCTCGGCTGGGAGCCCGCGTACCGGGGCAAGGACATCGACCTGGACGCGTCGGTCATCGCGTACGGCCCGCAGCGCAACCACATCGACAGCTGCTACTTCGGCAAGCTCTCGATCGTCAACGGCGCGATCAAGCACTCCGGTGACAACCTCACGGGCGAGGGCGGAGGCGACGACGAGGTGATCGTGGTCGACCTCGGACGGCTCCCCCAGGAGGTCACCGGCCTGGTCTTCACCGTCAACTCCTTCTCCGGCCAGAAGTTCACCGAGGTCGCCAAGGCCTACTGCCGCCTCCTGGACGCCGCCTCCGGCGAGGAACTGGTCCGCTTCGACCTCACCAACGCCGAGGCCCAGACCGGCGTGATGATGGCCAAGCTGATCAAGCAGTTCACCGGTGAGTGGGAGATGACCGCGATGGGCGACTTCGTGAAGTCCCGCACGGTCAGGGGGATGGTGAAGCCGGCGGCCCAGGCACTCTGACCGCACGGGCACGGGCGGGTGCGGACGGCCGCACCCGCCCGGCCCCGGTCGATCAGCCCCGGAGGGCCGCGCCCGGAGTCACTGGATGACGCCGCTGTACGCGTTCAGCGCGGGCTGCCCGCCGAGGTGGGCGTACAGGACCGTGGAGTCCGGACCGATCTCGCCGCGCTCGATCAGATCGACCATCCCGGCCATGGACTTGCCCTCGTAGACAGGGTCGGTGATCATGCCCTCGGTGCGGGCGGCCAGCTGCATGGCGACGAGGGTGGCGTCGTCCGGGACACCGTAGATCCCGCCGTGGTACCGCTCGTCCAGCTCCACATCGGCGACGGTCAACTCCCGCTTGAGGCCGATGAGCCGCCCGGTGTTGTGGGCGATGCGGGCGACCTGCTCACGGGTGGAGTCCGGCTTGGCCGAGGCGTCGATGCCGATCACCCGGCGCGGCCGTCCACCCGCCTCCTCCAGCGCGGCGAACCCCGCGACCATGCCGGCCTGGGTGGAGCCGGTCACCGAGCACACGATCACCGTGTCGAAGAAGACGTCCAGCTCCCGCTCCTGCTCGGCGACCTCGTACGCCCAGCCGGCAAAGCCCAGACCGCCGAGGGGGTGGTCGGAGGCACCGGCCGGGATGGCGTACGGCTTGCCGCCGCCCTCCTCGACCTCCCTGAGCGCCAGCTCCCAGCTCTCCTTGAAGCCGATGCCGAATCCGGCCCGGACGAGCCGTACGTCGGCTCCGGCCAACCGGCTGATCAGGATGTTGCCGACCTTGTCGTACACGGCGTCCGGCCAGTCGACCCAACTCTCCTGCACGAGCACGCACTTGAGCCCGGCGCGGGCGGCGACGGCGGCGACCTGACGGGTGTGGTTGGACTGCACACCGCCGATGGAGACAAGGGTGTCGCAGCCTTGGGCGAGCGCGTCGGCGACCAGGTACTCCAGCTTGCGGGTCTTGTTGCCGCCGTACGCGATACCGGAGTTGCAGTCCTCGCGCTTGGCCCAGACGGAGGCGCCGCCGAGGTGGGCGGTCAGCCGCTCCAGCCGGTGGACCGGCGAGGGCCCGAAGAGGAGCGGGTAGCGCTCGAAGGAAGAAAGGGACACGGGTCCTCCCGGGTGCGGTGGGGCGGGGATGCGCTGGGGTGGAGTGGGGTGGGGCGAGACGGACGGGTGGAGCCGGGTCAGTGGTTCGCTTCGGGGGCAGGGGCCGGGGCCGGGACATCGACGGAGTGGGGGTCGTCGACGGGGAGGGGGTCGTCCACGGGGTGCGGGGCGGGCCGGTCGTGGGCCGCCCCCGCGGATTCCCCGGGCGACGTATGGGACGCCCCGTCGCCCGGCTCATGCGCGGGCCCACCGCTCGGCTCCCCGTCCGGCTCGTCGGCGAGCGCGGCCAGGCCGTGCCAGATCTCCGCCGTGACGCGGACCGCCTCGTCCGTGTCGCCGACCGCGCAGGCCGCGATCAACTGCTCGTGCAGTCCGGCCGAACGGCAGTTGCCGCCCTCGCCGAAACGCCGGCGCTCCAGACGCCGGATGAGCGGGGTGTAGCGGGCGATCGTGGCGGCGGCGGCGCGGTTGCCGCTCACCCGGACGAGGACGTCGTGGAGTTCGTCGTCGGCGACCAGGGCGGCGTCGACGTCGCCCGAGCCGACGGCCGCGGCGAACCGCTCGTTGGCCGAGCGCATCGTCTCCACGTCCGCCGCGAACAGCCGGGGCACGGCGGTGCGGGTGGCCAGCTCGTGCATCGCGCCGACCACGGCGGCGGCGTCCCGCACATCGGCGGCCACGACGGGCGTGACCCGGGTGTAGCTCTGCGGCTTGCTCTCCAGCAGCCCCTCGTCCACCAGCCGCGAGAACGCCTCCCGCACCGGTGCCCGCGACAGCCCCAGCAGTTCGGCGAACTCGGCGTCGCGCACCACCGCGCCGGGCTCGATCTCCCCGGCCACGATGGCGTCCCGGATGGCTTGGTAGGCACGGTCCCTGAGCAGGGTGCGGCCGACCGGTCGTATGGCCTCCATGGACTGAAATGTTAGATGTCAGTGCGTGGGCCGAACAAGGGTGTGGCCCGTACCCCCACTGGGATACGGGCCACACTCACCCCCGTCGTTCACCGCCGACCGCCAGCCCCGTCCGTCAGCCCCGTCCGTGGGCCCACGGCCAGTCGGCGTCCCGGGCCGCCTCCAGCAGCGGCACCGTCCGGAAGGCCGCGTCCGAGAGGCCGCCGAAGGTGTGGCGGTTCCGGCTGCCGGAGTGGCCGTGACCCGCCCGGTAGCCGGCCAGGTTCCAGGTGTAGACGGGTACACCGGCCGGGATCTGCGCGGTCGGGTCGCCGTAGTGGCTGTAGGTGGCCTGCTCGTCGGTGACGATCAGCACCCGGTCGTGCTTGCGGTAGTGGCGGCGGACGGCCTCGGTGGTGTCGGTGCCGCCCAGGTCGCCGAACCGCTGGATGATCTTCAGCACGGACTCGCCCGTGCCGTACTTCACCGCCCGGCTCGTGCTCCCGAACTCGACGAGGTCCGCGTCCGCCGCCCGCAGCGCGAGCGCCGTGCCGAAGATCGCCGCCGCGTCCGCGTAGGTGAGCGAGGAGCGGTCGGTCAGCCGGGAGTGGAACATCGAGCCCGAGCGGTCGACCAGGACCAGGGTCCGGCCGGGCAGCGCGGGCACGTTGGCCAGCGAGTGACCGAGCGCCTGCTCCAGCGGGTACGCCCAGCGCAGCGAGGGCGCGTGGCGGTAGGCCGAGAGGTAGCGGAACGGGAACTGCCGCGACCGCGCGACCTCCGCCGGGTCACTGATCCGCGCCGCCACCCGGGCCGCGACCTCGTCGGAGACACCCGCCTCGTCGAAGTTGCGCAGGTTGCGGACGAGGGCCATGGCACCCATGGACGGAATGACCGCCTCCCACGCCGCCTGGTCCATCGGCCCCTGCAGCCAGCCCGCCAGCGCCTCCCAGGTGATCCCCGCGTCCGCGAGGCGCCGGGAGCCGCCCGCACCGGTCACGACCTTGCGCCGCTTGGCGGGCCGCAGCTCCATCAGGTCGCGGTGGGCCGCGAGCATGGGCAGCGACCTGGGCACGACGGCCGTGTCCGGGTTGTGGCGCCGGTCGAGGGCGTACTGGAACAGGTCCCCCTGCCACGGCTTGTCCGGGTCCGGCGCGGCGTGCACCAGGTTCAGGATGTCGCCGAAGCGGTAGCCCTTGGACGCGGTGTCGTACTTCAGCAGCGACCTGGGGCTGTAGAGGCGTCGTACGGCGTCGGCGACACCGCGCTTCACCGGCTTGGGGAGGTTGCGCCCGTACCGCGAGGTCCAGTAGGCCAGCAGCTCACCGGGCTCGTCCGGGCGCCGCAGCACCGAGTCGACGACCTGACGGTTGGTGGGCCCGTCGGTGACGCCCGCGTCGAGACGCGCCTTCACGTACTCGGCGGCGCCCACGATGGAGGCCGTACGGAGGTTGCCCTCGCCGCGCAGCCAGCCGAGCAGGCCGGCCGTCCACTCCGGGTCGGTGACGGCGAGCCGGCGCACGAGCGCGACGAACCGGTCGTCGCGGTCCTCGCCGCTCTCGTAGAAGGTCTTCTGCGCGACGAAGTTGGCGATCGACAGCAGGAACAGCTCAGAGCGCTCGTCCCGCTCACGGCCCCGGCCGCCCTCGTACGTACGAAGCACCTGCCCTGTCGAGGTGACCCGCGAGGTGGGCCGCGCCTTTCCTGCCTTCGTGTTGAATCGCGCCATGATGAATTCCCCCGAATACATGGGTATTTCGGAGGGAGGCACGGCAGCTGGAGGGTGACCGAGGTCGAATTCGGCGGCGGTGCTATGACTGGCGCGTCTTCCGTTCCGCCACACCGACCCTGAGTCGATCACGGGATTCGAACCCGCACGGGGTTTTCTCCCCACCAGTTCCCGAAGTATCCGCTGCCTGCGCACCGGGCACCCACCATCTGCCGCGCCTCCCGAGATAGACGAGCGCACCGGGAGGTGCGTAAAGCCTTGGGTGTCCAGAGATCGAATTCGGCGGAACCGACGTAGGTGCTCTAACCAACTGAGCTACACCGGCGTGTTGGTACCGGTGGCGGGACTCGAACCCGCGGCCTCCCCATTATAAGTGGAAGTAGGTCCTGCCTTCGCACCTGGACAGGCATCACTCTAGGAGGCGTGCCACGGGACGGGCGAGCGAATTAACTACCGCTTCTGCCGCTTCCACGGCCCCGTGATGGCGAGCAGGATTCCCGGGGTCTGGATATTGGCGTACAGGGTCCTGCCGTCGGGCGAGAAGGTGACGCCGGCGAACTCGCTGTATTCCGGCTCGTCGTCGGTGCCGATGTTGAGGTCGTTGCGGGCGATCGGGTACGTGCGACCGCTGTCGGTGGCGCCGAAGAGGTGCGAGACGCCCTCGCCGTCCTCGGCGAGGACGATGCCGCCGTACGGGGAGACCGTGATGTTGTCGGGGCCGTCGAGGGCGCCGTCGGCGGACGGGTCCGGGTTGACGCCGAGCAGGACCTTCAGGGTGAGGGTGCGGCGCTTGGGGTCGTAGAACCAGACCTGGCCGTCGTGCTGTTCGGGGCTCTCGTCACGGGCGTAGGAGGAGACGATGTACGCGCCGCCGTCGCCCCACCACATGCCCTCCAGTTTGCGGGCGCGGGTGATCTCGGTGTCGGTGAACTGCTTGCGCACGGCGACGGTCCTCGCGTCGCGGTCGGGGACGTCGAGCCAGTCGACCCCGTACACCGTGCCGATCCTCGTGGCGCGGGAGAGGTCGTCGACGAACCGGCCGCCGGAGTCGTAGCAGCGGGGCGCCTGCAGGACGCCCGCGTCGTCGGCGAGGGTACGGAACCTCCCGGGGCCGTGGGCGAATCCCTTGGGCGGGGTCCAGCGGAAGAAGAGGCCGTTGGGGGCCGCCGCGTCCTCGGTGAGGTAGGCGTGGCCGCGCCTGGGGTCGATGACGACGGCCTCGTGGTCGTAGCGGCCGAAGAACTTCAGCGGCTTCGGGGCGCGGTTGGCGCGGCGGTCGCAGGGGTCGACCTCGAAGACGTAGCCATGGTCCTTGGTCATGCCGTTGACGCCGGCCCGGTCGGAGTTCTCCTCGCAGGTGAGCCAGGTGTTCCAGGGGGTGCTGCCGCCCGCGCAGTTGGTGGAGGTGCCCGCGATGCCGACCCACTCGGCGACGCGTCCGTCCGGCCGGACCTCGACGACGGTGCAGCCGCCGGCCGCGGCGGGGTCGTAGACGAGCCCCTCGGTGAGCGGCACCGGGAACTCCCAGTTGGCCCGGGGGCCCTTCAGTTCGTGGTTGTTGACGAGGAGGGTGGTGCCGCGGGGGCCGGGGAAGGCGGCGGTGCCGTCGTGCTTGCCGGGGGTGAACTCGCCCGACTCCAGCTTGGTCCTCCCGCTGTGCGCGATGATCCGGTACGTGAAGCCGGCGGGCAGCGCCAGGATGCCCCGGGGGTCGGGGACGAGCGGGCCGTAGCCGACGCCGGCGCGACGGTCCGCCCCGCGCGCGCTGCCGTCGCCGTCGTGGGCCGCGTCGTCACCGGCCGAGTCGGTGTCCGTGTCCGTCGACGCGAGGGCGTTCGGTGCGGTGGCGAGTGCGCCCACGCTGCCGGCCAGCGCGACACCGGCTCCGGTGACCGCGGATCGTCTGGCGAAGTCCCTGCGGGTGAGCGGCATGCTGTCTCCTGCGTGGCGGGGGCTGACCGTGGGGGCGGACCCTGAGTTGTTCGCGCCATACGGTCGCGCTCCCGCCTGAACACCGCTTGAACACGCGGTGGCTCGGGGGTGCCTTGGCGTGGGCGGGTGGGGTGCGTTGCCGGGTGCGGGTCCGGTGGGGGCTGGTCGCGCAGTTCCCCGCGCCCCCGAAAGCCCAGGGCGCCGCCGACCGGCGGCGGGGCTGAAAAGCACGGGGCGCAGCCCCTGCTTTTCAGGGGCGCGGGGAACTGCGCGAGAAGCCCCACCGGAGCCGCACCCGCCAACGAACCCGCGCCCCCACCCCAATAGGCGCCCCCCTCAACCCACTACGCCCCCGGCCCCTTCTGCGACCGCGCCTTGAACGCCGCCTTACGGGCCTCCTTCGCCACCCTCTTGTCGGGGTGGATCCTCCCCATCGCCTCCAGCACATCCGGCGTGGCAGGGTGATCCACCCGCCACGCCGCCGCGAAGAACGACCCGTGCTGCGCCGCGAGCCCCTCCACCAGCGCCCGCAGCTCCGCGGAGTTCCCCTCGGCCGCCAGCTGCGCGGCCACCGTGTCGATGGTCAGCCAGAAGACCATCGCCTCGGACGGCGCGGGCACATCGGCGGCACCCCGCTCAGTGAGCCACACCCGGGCGAGCCCGCCCAGTTCGGGATCGTCGAGCACCTCGCGGAGCGCCGGCTCGGCCACCGCGCCCACCAGCGACAGCGCCTGCTGGCAGCGGAGCCGCCGCAGCGGGGCGCCCGCGTCGGAGCCGCGCGCCGCCGCGAGCAGCTCGCGCGCCGCGTCCAGCGACTCCCGGCGCGCGAGCCACTGCTCGGTCTCCGCCTGCGCCGCCGCCGGCGGGAACCCGGCGGTGCCGTCCAGCAGCGCGTCCGCGCCCTTGTCGACGAGGTCCCCGACCGCCGGCGCGGGCACGCCCGCCTCCTGGAGCCGGGCCCGCATGCCGTACAGCCCGAGCGGGGTGAGCCGGACCATGCCGTACCGGGTGACATCGGTGTCGTCGACCACCGGAGCGCCCGGCGCGCCCGGAGCCTCGGCGGCGGCCACCGCCTCCTCCGCGTCCGTCATCAGGGCCTCGTCCACGGGCTGGTACTCCACCAGCCCGACCGGCTCCAGCACGCGGAACTGGTCGTCGAGCCGCATCATCGCGTCCGAGACCTGTTCCAGGACGTCGTTGGTGGGCTCCCCCATGTCGTCCGGGACGATCATCGACGCGGCCAGCGCGGGCAGCGGCACCGGCCCGTCGGGGCCTTCCTCGCTGACGGTGAGGAGGTAGAGGTTGCCGAGGACGCCGTCGAGGAAGTCCGCCTCGGCGTCGGGGTCCCAGTCCAGCTGGGAGAAGTCGATCTCGCCGCCGGAGTCCATGGCGTCGACCAGACCGTCGAGGTCGGGCACGCTGGCGTCGGCGAGCGCGGTCTCCAGGGCGGTGAGCCAGATGCCGAGCACGTCCTGCGGGCCACCGGAGGTGAGGAGCGCGAGTTCCTCGCCCGTGGCGACCGTCCCCGCCTCCTCGTCCACGATCTCGACGAGCCCCGTGTCCATGGCCACCCGCCACGCCTCACTGGCCAGGGCCGCCGCGTCGTCACCGGCGCCGTCCGCGTCCGCGTCCGCGCCCACGAGCCCGAGCGCCTCTGCGGCGGCGGACAGTTGCTCGTCGGCGAGTTCACCCCCGGCGCCCACCCGTGTGTCCGGCCCGGCCCAGCGGGCGAGCCGCGCGGCGCGCGAGAGCAGCGGTGTGGCGAGCGCCTCCCGCGCCAGCTCGGCTTCGGGGAGGAGCCGCACCGGCGGCAGTGGCGAGCTGTCTGACATCGGCGGGGATCTCCTCGGAGCGAGCGGTGACGAGCGACGCGGGCGGTCCCTGGCCGGGGCGCCCGTGAGCGATACGCGTACGAGTACGCAGCCGCTCAGCCTAGACGGATTTGGACCCATGCCGCCCGGTTCATGTACCTGCCAGGAGTCGGGTGTGGCTGAAACCTTGACAACTGGCCTGAGCAGGCAGGAGATTGACGCGCGTAGAAACTCGCGGGTAGCCCTGGGGTGATTCCGGGGCCGTCCACCGCCACGACCATCGGCGCCCATCCGGGTTCTACGCGCGTCGCACCGCCCCACCGGTCGCAGGCCACCCACGTTCCGCCCCTCGTCCGCTCTCGTCCCGGCGCCCACGTACGCCCCCGGAGGGATCCCCTTGCCGAGCAAGAGAACCGCGCGCATCGGCGCGCTGACCGTCGCCACCATCTGCTCCACCGTGTCCGCCGTGGTCCTGACCTCGCCCGCAGAGGCGGACTCCATCCGCATCCACGACATCCAGGGCACCACCCGGACGTCCCCGCTCGTCGGCCAGCAGGTCGCCGGGGTGCAGGGCATCGTCACCGGCGTGCGCACCTACGGTTCGCGCGGCTTCTGGATCCAGGACCCCCAGGCGGACACCAACCCCGCCACGAGCGAGGGTGTCTTCGTCTTCACCAGCTCCCGGCCGACGGTCTCGGTGGGCGACGCGGTGACGGTCGCGGGCACGGTCGGCGAGTTCATACCGGGCGGCACTTCGTCCGGAAACCAGTCTGTGACGCAGATCTCCCGCCCGACGATCACGGTCGTCTCCACGGGCAACGCCGTCCCGGCCGCGACCGTCATCGACCACAAGTCCGTGCCGAAGAAGTACGCCCCGGTCGGTGACCCGGCCGCCGCCGGCTCGGTCAACGGCCTCACGCTCGCCCCGGACACGTACGCCCTGGACTACTACGAGTCCCTGGAGGGCATGAACGTCCAGGTCGCCGACACCCGCGTGGTCGGCGCCACCGACCCGTTCACCGAGCTGTGGGTCACGGTGAAGCCCCGGGAGAACGACAGCCGCCGCGGCGGCACGGTCTACGACTCCTACACCTCGCAGAACACCGGCCGGATCCAGATCCAGTCCCTCGGCGCGGTCGCCGACTTCCCGAAGGCGAACGTCGGCGACACCCTGGAGGGCACCACGGCCGGTCCGCTGGACTACAACCAGTTCGGCGGCTACACCCTCGTCGCCAACCAGCTCGGCACCCTGAAGCAGGGCGGTCTGGAGCGCGAGACGACCCAGAAGCAGGAGCGCGGCGAGCTGGCCGTGGCGACCTACAACGTCGAGAACCTGGACCCCTCGGACGCCTCCTTCGCGGACCACGCGGCGGCGATCGTGCACAACCTGCAGTCGCCCGACATCGTGGCCCTGGAGGAGATCCAGGACAACAACGGCGCCACCAACGACGGTACGGTCGCCGCCGACCGGACGGTGAAGAAGCTGATCGACGCGATCACGGCGGCGGGCGGCCCGGCGTACGACTGGCGCTCCATCGACCCGGTGAACCTCGCGGACGGCGGTGAGCCCGGCGGCAACATCCGCCAGGTCTTCCTGTTCAACCCCGAGCGGGTCTCCTTCACCGACCGTGCGGGCGGCGACGCCACGACGGCCGTCGGCGTGACGCAGGAGGACGGCGAGGCCCGGCTGACGGTCTCCCCCGGCCGTGTCGACCCGGCGAACGCCGCCTGGACGAACAGCCGCAAGCCGCTGGTCGGCGAATTCTCCTTCCGCGGCAAGTCCGTCTTCGTGATCGCGAACCACTTCGCGTCCAAGGGCGGCGACCAGGCGCTGCACTCGGAGTTCCAGCCGCCGAAGCGCTCCTCGGAGACCCAGCGCCACCTCCAGGCGACCGCCGTGAACGGCTTCGTGAAGCAGATCCTCGCGAAGGACAAGAAGGCGGCCGTCATCGCCCTCGGCGACATCAACGACTTCGAGTTCTCCGACACCACGGAGCTGCTGGAGGACGGCGGCGCCCTGTGGTCGGCGGTCAAGTCGCTGCCGAAGTACGAGCGCTACTCGTACGTCTTCCAGGGCAACACCCAGGTCCTCGACCAGATCCTGGTCAGCCGGTCGATCCGGCGCGCCGACGGATTCGCGTACGACAGTGTGCACACGAACGCGGAGTTCAACGACCAGATCAGCGACCACGACCCGCAGGTGCTGCGCTTCGAGCCGTAGCCGAAGCCGAAGCCGAAGCCGCTGCCCCTGCCGTCAGCGGCGACGACGGTCGTTCTCAGGGCTGGCTGAACACCCCGTTCAGCCAGCCCTGCCACGCGTTCTCGTCGGCCTTCGCGTCGGCGCCCGGCGCGAAGTCGTGGACGCTCATGCCGACGCGGTGGCCCCAGTGGTTGCGGCCGAAGAAGCGGAGGAGGGCGTCGTCGGTGCGCAGACCGATGAAGTACGGGTTCCGGTAGTCGACGACGGCGTCGAGGAGCCGCCCGTCGGGGCCCTCGGCCTGGACGCGGGCCCCGGCGGCGGTGTCGTCCGCGAGGCCGAGCGCCCGCCCGACGACGGTGAGCGCGTCGGCGCCGCCGGCCGTCTCGGGCCCGTCGAAGGTGGCGAACGCGGTGACCGTACGGCCCGCGAAGCGCGTCAGATACTGGCGCAGGGTGTGCAGATAGAACTCGGTGTGCTTGGCGGCGCCGTCGTACTGGTTGTCCCAGTCGTCGACGAAGACACCACTGTGCACGTACCGCACCCAGGCCCGTCGGCCGTCGTCGCGCGGCTCGATCGTGTAGTCGAGCTGGTTGGCGGTCTGCTCGGAGATCCCCTCGACGTCCTCGACGCGGTTGCTGTACCGGTGGGGCGGCTCCCAGGCGATGACCTCGGAGCCGAACGGCCCTCTGCCGCCGATCCTCGGCTCGGGCGTCTCCATCGGCCACAGCCACCCACCGGTCCCGGCGGTGACCGCCTCCCACACCTCCTCGGGCGTGGCATCGACCTCGAACTCCCGGGCGATCTCGAATTCCTTGGGCATGACGTTCTCCTCAACGGGTCTTACTGAGCGGGTGGTTCCGGCTGCACCGGGAGGGCGGACGGGTCGGGCTCGTCGGCGGGCCGCGGCTTGAGTGTCGGGTGGACGGCCACGACGATCCGGTGACCCCGGCCGCCCTGGGTGTCGGGGGCGTCGTACTTGCGGACGAGCGCGCTCACCCCGGCCGTCAGCTCCTGGACGAACGCGGCCCGGTCGGCGGCCGAGGCGAAGGTGACCTCGCCGTCGAGCGCGTAGGTCGCGAGGCGCTTGCGGGCCTTGGCCGCGCCGGTGATCAGCGATCCGACGTCCCGGACCAGCCGGGCCCCGAGCGCCAGCAGCCACCGCGCGGAGAGCTGGTCACGGAAACGGTCCGGATCCGGCTGCACGGCGGCGAGCGCGAGCGGTGAGATCACATACGACGCGGCGGTGGCGCGCATCAGCCGCTCGGTGACATTGCCCTTGCGGCGCTCCCCCGCCAGCTCGACCAGGCCGTGCTTCTCCAGCGCCTTCAGGTGGTAGTTCACCTTCTGCCTCGGCAGCCCGACCTTCCCGGCCAGCATGGCCGCGGACGCGGGCCCGGCCGCCAGCTCGGCGAGCAGCCGGGCGCGTATGGGGTCCAGCGAGACCGCCGCTGCCTCGGGGTCCTCGATCACGGTGACGTCCAACATGACTCCACCGTCTCACCGAAAACTTTTTTTGTCCAGACGGTTCTAGTTTTCGGTGGTGGCCGGCACCGGCACCAGAACGGCACCGACACCGACACCGGGAGTCGACCGGTGAACGGGACAGCCGCCGACCTCAGCCGGGGACCAGGCCGAGGGCGTACTCGTACCGCTTGACCGAGCCGGTCTTCAGCAGGCCGGGCCAGGTCTGTACGCGCTCCCAGAGCGGCGAGGGCGAGCCGATGCCGGCACCGGGTGCGGCCAGGGCGTCGATGTGATGGCGGGCGGTCTCCCACTCGGCGTAGTTGAGGACGCGGGTGCCGTCGGTGCTGAGGTGGAAGTGGGCGGAGATGCCGCCGGCGCGCGCGTCCGGCTCGGCGGCGAGCGCCTCCTCCACGGCATCCACCCAGGCCCGCTGCCGCGCCGGGTCCGGCCCGTCGAACTCGACATCGACGATCACCACACACCCCGGCACGCGCACGGCCCGTCCCTCGCCGCCCGTGATGCCGCGGTACCACCGATACCGTTCGAGCCCCACCCGCTCGATCCCGGGGACGGCGGTGTCGACGGCGTCGTTGCGCTCCTGCCGATGCGTCTTGACGAAGGCCTCGTACGCCTGTTCGTCGGCCCACTGCGAATGGTGCAGCAGACCGGAGCCGTCCTCGGCGGTGTAGACGAAGTACCCCGACAGCCCCGCCGTCGGCCACGGCCGCCGCTCCCAGGTGTCGGCGATGGCCTCGACGGTCCGGCGTTGCCGCTCGGGGGTGCCCACCTCCCAGGTGCTGAAGAAGGACGCCCCGACATCGGGGCGGTCGAGGACGGGGTGGAGGTCCGTACGACGGGTCATGCCGCTCTCCCATGATCGGTAGTCGGTAGCCGGCAGTCGGTAGCCGGCAGTCGGTGATCGGTGCCGACACCGACCACCCTCCAACCTCAACCAAGATTCAGGTCAAGTGGGCGGTTCACGGGCCGAATCGGGGAGACCCGCCCGGTCATGGACGAGAAGCGGCCGGAGGCCGGACGGGTGGGCGGGGAACCGGAGACCGAGCGGGCGCCTGGCGCGGACAGCCCCGCCGGACTGCCGAGGCGTTCGTGGTGGGCGGTGGTGCGGCGCACGGCCAAGGAGTTCCAGGACGACGAACTCGCCGACCGGGCGGCCGCGTTGACGTACTACGGCGTCCTGTCGATGTTCCCCGCGCTGCTGGTGCTGGTGTCGACGCTCGGCGTCGTGGGACAGCGCGCGACCGACAGGATCCTGGACAACATCGGCGACCTGGCCCCGGGCCCCGCGCGGGACATCCTGCGGGACGCGGTCGTCCAGCTGGGCCAGAGCGGCGGGACGGGCGGGGTGCTGGCGATCGCCGGCCTGCTGGCGGCGGTGTGGTCGGCCTCGGGATATGTGGCCGCGTTCATCCGTACGTCCAACGCGGTGTACGACCTGCCGGAGGGCCGCCCGGTGTGGAAGCTGACGCCGCTGCGGATCGCCCTGACCCTGGTGCTGATGGTGATGCTGGCGGTGAGCGCGCTGATCGTCGTCTTCACGGGCCCGCTGGCCGAGCGCGCGGGCACCACGATCGGGCTCGGCGACGCGGCGATCGCGGTGTGGGACATCGTCAAGTGGCCCGTGCTGCTGGTGCTGGTGACGCTGATGATCGCGCTGCTGTACTGGGCCGCGCCCAACGTCCGCGGCCGGGGCTTCCGCCGGGTCAGCCCCGGCGGGGTCCTCGCCACCCTCGTCTGGCTGGCCGCGTCCGCCGGTTTCGCCGTCTACGCGGCCAACTTCGGCTCCTACAACAAGACCTACGGCACCCTCGCCGGAGCCGTCGTCTTCCTCGTCTGGCTCTGGCTCACCAACCTGGCCATCCTCCTGGGCCTCGAATTCGACGCGGAACTCTCCCGGGAACGCGCCATCACCGAGGGCCACGCCCCCACGGACGAGCCCTACGCCGAACCCCGGGACACCCGCACCTGGCCACCTCACCTGCAGGCCCTCCACGAGGCCCACGCGCGCACCACGAACACCCGCACCACCACGAACGGCGACTCGGGCTCGGCGGACAAGGACTGAGACCCGGCTGCGCCCCGGCGAACGCCTCGCGTCCGTGGCCGTCTCGCGTCCGTGGCCGTCTCGCGTCCGTGGTGGTCCGAGGCCGTCAGTGGTAGTGGCGCCAGAGGAGCACCCCGGCCGTGGCCGCCACGGCGACACCCGCGCCGCCGACGACGACCGCCTCCCGGGGCACGCGTTCCCACGCCGAGTGCATCCTCGCCTTCACATCGGCCTTGGCGGCCAGTTCCTCGACCGTGTCGCCGAGCTGGGCCCGGGTCGCCTCGATCTGCCGACGGAGTTCGTCGGGGCCCTTGGCGCCCACGCCACCGTTCGATCGGCTCGTCCTGCCGGATGCGTGCGTCATCGCCCGGCCCTCCCCTTGATCTCGTCCATGTCCGCCTTGACGCTGTCGAGCGCCAGCTCCGGCCTGGGCGGGGTCGCCCTCCGCAGCTGCCCGCGTCCCACCATCGCCAGCACCGCCGCGATCACGAACAGCACGGCCATCACGACGAGGGCTGCCGCCCACACGTCCAGCACCAGGGAGAGCGCCGCGGCCCCGGCCCCGGCCAGCGTCATGAACCCCACGTACGCGACCGCGCCGGCCGCGCCCAGGAGCCCTCCGCCGCGCCCCGCGCGCCGCCCCTTCTCGGCCAGCTCCTGCTTCGCGAGCGCGACCTCCTGTCGTACGAGCAGGGAGAGCTGTTCGGTGGCCTGCCCGACCAGCTCGCCCACGGAGTGGTGGTCGTGTTCGCCCGGCCCCGGACGCGCGGTTTGCGCGGAGCGCGCGGACCGCAGGGAGCGCGCGATCCGCTGGGGCCTGGTCTCGGTCGTACTGGTCGCCATGTCCCGCCTCCTCCACCTGTAGGAAGGCCCGAGTACCCGGCCCGGCTCCCGCTACCCCCACATCATCGTAGAAACGCTTCCCTATATCCCGTAGCAGAATTAAGTGGAGCTTCACAGTGGCCGCCCCGAGACTACCCCCATGACCACCACTCACCACGCCCACCGCACGCACCGCACCCACCGCCCCACTCCCTTCGGCCGTGCCCTCTGCGCGATGGTCACGCCCTTCACCGCGTCCGGGGCGCTCGACCTCGACGGGGCCCAGCGGCTGGCCGACCGGCTGGTGACGGAGGGGTGCGACGGTCTTGTGCTCTCCGGTACGACGGGCGAGTCACCGACGACGACGGACACGGAGAAGGCGGAGCTGATCCGCGCGGTGCGCGCGGCGGTCGGCGACCGGGCGGTGATCGTGGCCGGGGTGGGCACCGCCGACACCCGGCACACCGTGGAACTGGCGCTGGCCGCCGAGAAGGCGGGCGCGGACGGCCTCCTGGCGGTCACGCCGTACTACAGCAGGCCCCCGCAGGACGCGGTCGAGGCGCACTTCCGCGACCTCGCCGACGCCTCGGGGCTGCCGCTCGCCCTGTACGACATCCCCGGCCGCACCGGCACCCGCATCGAACCCGAGACGATGATCCGGCTGGCGGCCCACCCCCGGATCGTGGCGGTGAAGGACTGCGCGTACGACCTCCTCGGCACCCAGCGGGTGCTGGCCGAGACGGAGCTGGCGTACTACACGGGCTGCGACGAGTACGCCCTCGCGCTGTACGCGCTCGGCGGGTCCGGCTTCATCGGCACGGTCGCGAACGCGGCGCCGGGCCCCTTCCGGGCGGTCCTCGACGCCTTCGACGCGGGGGACACCGCCGGGGCGGCCCGCCTCCAGCGCCGGACGATCCCGCTCACCGGGCTGATGATGTCCTCGGGTCTGCCCGGCACCGTCACGGCGAAGGCGCTCCTGAACCGCCTCGGCCTCCCCGCCGGCCCGGTCCGCGCACCGCTGCGGCCCGCCGGTCAGGAGGTGACCGACGGGCTGCTGGCTGCGTACGAGGAACTGGTCAGCTCCAGCGTTCGGTGAACACCGGGATCCAGCGGCCGGGGTAGTCGGCGGACGCCTTGCGGAAGCCGCTGAGCTGGACGACCTTGTCGCTGCCGACGGTGAGAAGGATGAGCTGGTTGCGGAACTCGCCCTTGCCGCTGCACCTCTTGGGGTCGCAGCCCCAGGCGATGACCCGCTCGTCGTCCGCCCAGGCCAGGAGTTGCTGACCCGGTACCGTCGTGACCCTCTTACCGGTGCCCGCGTCGACGATCTCGGAGGAGATCTCTTCCCCGTCCCCGGCGAACTCGCCCCCGATCAGCTTCCCGTCGGGCGACAGACCGGCCTCCGCGTAGCTCACGTACTTCTCGGACGCGGGTACGCCGATCTTGTCGCCGTTCAGGTCGTAGTACTGCCGGTACGGCTTCTCCCCGGTGCGCGAGAAGACGGACCGGCCGTCGTGGCTCCATTCCACGTCGTCCCGGCTGTTGTAGACGTAGCCCCACTCGTCCTTCCACTGCGGTGCCTTGTGCCAGGTCGCCTCACCCGAGTCCACGTCCACGACGGAGAACCCCGTACGGCTGGGCACGGGGCCCGGTACCTCCTTGCCGTTGACGTTCTGCGGATGGTCGGCGAAGTCGCGATCGGGGTTCTTGGAGTAGGTGGTCGCGACCAGCTTGGTGCCGTCCGGGGAGAATTCGACCGACGCGACGCCGTGGTCCACGGGGATCCAGCGGTCCACCTTGCCTGTGATCATGTCGAGCAGCCCGATCCGCCTGGCGGGCAGTTCACCCTCCAGCACGGCGGCGGTGCGCATACCGGGTGCGACGTCCAGGAACGCCCACCTGGTCTTGCGGTATTCGGCCGTCTTCTGGTCGAGAAGGCCGTACACGCGGGTGTTGACGATGTCGCCGCCCGGCTGCTTGACCGCCTTGCGCACATAGAACGCGGAGAGCGCGGTGTCCCCCGCCGCGATCATGTTCCTCGGCGGCGACTGGTCGGGGTGACCGATGATGTCGCTCCTGTTCATCTCGCTGGCGGGACGCACCTCGTCCCCGCCACCGGTCAGCAGGGGCACACCCACCGCGACGGCCACGACCGCGGCCGTGGCGGCGGCGGTGCCCGCGAGCGTACGGCTGCGGCGCCGACGCCGTACGGTCAGCACCCGGTCGGCGAAATCCCGGGCCAGGGGCGGCTGTTCGGCGGCCTGCTCCCGCAGGGAGGCACGCACCAGTTCATCGACGTTCACGGACGCACCTCCACGGGCGACAAGTCACGGGACGGCTCCTGCTCGGCCGCCGCGGGCCCGAGCGCGGCCAGTTCGGGCGCGAGTTCGCGCAGCCGGGCGAGCGAGCGGTGGGTGGTGGACCGGACGGTCCCGACGGAGCACCCGAGGATCCGGGCCACCTCGCCCTCGGGCAGGTCCTCGAAGTACCGCAGCACCAGCACGGTCCGCTGCCGGTCGGTGAGCCGGGCCAGCGCCCCGCGCATCACGAGCCGCAGCTCGACCCCCGCGGCACCGTCCGCGGCACCGGCGCTCTCGGGCGGCTCGGCGACGGTCAGCTCGCGGCGCCGCCACTTCAGCCGCCACCGGCTGACCTGCTGCCGGTAGAGGATCCGCCGTACGTACGCCTCGGGCTCGTCGATCCGCTGCCAGCGCCCGGCGGCCTTGATCAGCGCGTTCTGCAGCAGGTCCTCGGCGGCGTGCCGGTCGCCGCCGCTCAGCAGCACGGCCGTCCTCAGCAGGGCCGACGACCGCCCGGCCACGAATTCCCGGAAACTCTCCTGCCCCGCGGCATCCATCGTCACCTTCTCTTCTCCGGCGGACTCCGTGTCCCGCCCCTGTGTTCCCTGTGACGCGCGGACCGGCCCGCGGCTATGCCGTCCCGCCGATAACGGTCCGGAAAACGGTCGGGGCCCGCACGCGCGTGCAGCGCGTGCGGGCCCCGTTCGGCGGACCCGGAGGTCAGCCCCAGCGGTACCCGTCACCGAACAGCAGGGTGTGCTCCAGCACGTCCTCCATCGGGTCGTCGACCTGACCGACGTTGACGAGCCCGATCCGGGGACCGTTGTGCGAGGCCCTGTTGGTCTCGTCGGCGTGCGCGGCTCCCGCCGCCACCCCGCACAGCAGCACCGTGGCCAGCCCTGCCACGGCCGCTCGCGCCACGGTCCTCGCCCGGTCGTTCCTCATGCCTCGGTCCCTCATCTCATCGGTTCGGCCACTGATAGGACACTGCGTCCGACAGTTCATCTGCCTGCACCACGAGGAGGTCACGCCGAGCAACCCTTATGGGGTGTGCCGGTGGTCAGTTGTGGCTGTGCAGGATCTCGTTGAGGCCGCCCCAGACCGCGTTGTTCGGGCGGGCCTCGACCGTGCCGGTGACCGAGTTGCGGCGGAAGAGGATGTTCGAGGCGCCGGAGAGGTCGCGGGCCTTGACGACCTGGCCGTCGGGCATGGTGACACGGGTGCCGGCGGTGACGTAGAGGCCGGCCTCGACGACGCACTCGTCGCCCAGCGCGATGCCGACGCCCGCCTCGGCGCCGATCAGGCAGCGCTCGCCGATGGAGATGATGACGTTGCCGCCGCCGGAGAGCGTGCCCATGGTGGAGGCGCCGCCGCCGATGTCCGAGCCGTCGCCGACGACGACACCGGCGGAGATCCGGCCCTCGACCATCGACGTGCCGAGAGTGCCCGCGTTGAAGTTGACGAAGCCCTCGTGCATGACCGTGGTGCCCTCGGCGAGGTGCGCGCCGAGGCGGACCCGGTCGGCGTCGGCGATCCGGACGCCCTTGGGGGCCACGTAGTCCGTCATGCGCGGGAACTTGTCGATCGAGGTGACCTGGAGGTGCAGGCCCTCGGCGCGGGCGTTGAGGCGGACCTTCTCGATGTCGTCGACGGCGACCGGGCCGAGCGAGGTCCAGGCGACGTTGGCGAGGAGGCCGAAGACGCCGTCCAGGCTCTGGCCGTGCGGCTTCACCAGACGGTGGGAGAGCAGGTGCAGGCGCAGGTAGGCGTCGTGCGTGTCGATCGGCTTCTCGTCGAGCGAGGAGATGACCGTGCGGACCGCGACGACCTCGACGCCCCGGCGCGCGTCCTGACCGATCGCGGCGGTCGCGCCACCGCCCAGCAGCTCCGCGGCGCGCCCGGCGGTCAGCCGCTCGGTGCCGGAGGGGCCCGGCTCGGACTTGAGTTCGGGCGCGGGGAACCAGGTGTCGAGGACGGTGCCGTCGGCGGCGATCGTGGCGAGGCCGGCGGCCACGGCGCCGGTGGTACGAGGAGCAGTCGTATCGGTCATGAGGGCAACCTAACCGCCCGAAGCCGGTACGGGCCAACCCGCGCTGCGGGCGTCTCAGGTGCCGGGCACGATACGGACATACTGGGCCGGAGGACCCGCGCGGCGTCGCACACGCCGTCGTCATCTCCATCGCCGTCGTCATCGCCGCCGTGACGGACGACGACGGCCCGGTACCCGGCGGCGGCCTCGACCAGATGATCGACCGGCGTGAGACCGGCGTGAGACCGGACAGCGCGCCGGGCGCGCGAAGAACCCGCGGCGCTCCCGCCCGCCACCACCGCTCCCCTCCCCGGAGCGAGCCCCCTCACGGGATCACCCGGGCCAGCACCTCCCGTGTGTACTCCTCGTCGTACGGCGCCCCGGTGAGCAGGACCTGGAGGAAGATCCCGTCGAGCAGCGCGACGAGGGCGCGCGCGGTCACCGGGTCGGTGCGGCCGGCGAGGCAGTCGGCGAAGCCCCGGCCCCACTCGTCGGCGACGGGCCGCAGGGCGGGCCTGCGCAGCGCGGCGAGGTACAGCTCGTACTCGACCTCCAGGCCCGTACGGTCGCCGGCGAGCCAGTCGCCGCCGAGTGCGGCCAGTTCGGTGGCGAGGTCGGTGCCGGGGTCGCGCAGCGCCTCGCGCGCGGCGACGGTCCTCGCGAAGCCGTCGTTGGCCTGCCGCAGCGCGGCCACCATCAGATCGTCGAGGGTCTTGAAGTGGTACGTCGTCGAGCCGAGCGGTACGTCCGCCTCGGCGGCCACGCTCCGGTGGCTCAGCCCGGCGATGCCCTTGTCCCCCACGACCCGGATCGCGGCGTCGATGATCCGCTGCCGTCGCTCGGGGTCATAGCGCCGGGCCATCAGTGGGCGCCTCCCAGGTTCAGCACCACGACTCCCGCGATGATCAGCGCGATTCCGGCGACCTTGGAGACGCTCAGGCCCTCCCCGAAGAGCACCAGCCCGAGCGCGGCGACGGTCGCGGTGCCGACGCCGGCCCAGATCGCGTACGCCGTGCCGATCGACATCGTCTTGAGCGCCTGGGCGAGCAGGACGAAGGAGACGACGTACCCCACACCGGTGACCAGTGACGGCCACAGCCTGCTGAAGCCCTCGCTGTACTTCATGGCGGTGGTGGCGGCCACCTCGGCGGCTATGGCGCCGGCGAGCAACAGATATCCCATGTGTACGAGCGTACACATGATGCGTACGGCTGTACACATCACACGTGTGAGCACACATCGCGCGCACATCGTGCGGACAGGCCTGCTTATGGGCCGAATTGAGCCACACCGACCCTCAAGAGGCCCCCCTTTCGGGGCCGTTCCGTTATGGAAGCGCTCACTGAAAGGGGTCCCCGGGCGTCACTCGGTCCACTAATGTTTCAACGGTCAAGCTCCCGAATGTGATGATCTTGAAAATCTCGCATACCGGGTCGCGTCTGGCTCCTCCCTGTCAACCCATGACGATTCGCGTCCGCACCTGGCGACGCTGAAGGAACCGCGCATGCCGCCACAGAAGCCCGGACCTGATCCGGACCAGAACACGCCCCACCTTCCGGTGCTCAGATCCGCGAAGGTGTGGGAGACGGGTGTCGCCCCGAACGACACCCGAATACCCGGCACCCGCCGCCTCTGGCTGGCCGGTGCCCTCGCCCTGGCCGTGGTCTCCTCCTGCGTGACCGCGATCACCTTGCAGGGCTCGGGACCTGACGACTCGTCGGAGCGCAACGGCACCACCACCGCCGCCGACGACCGGATCCTCCCCTCCCTCTCCCTCCCGCCCACCTCGCCCCCGGCGACCTCGGCGCCGGACGGCAAGAGCGGGCTGTCGGAGCCCCAGGGCTCCGAGGGCGACGCGACGGGCGACGGGGGCAAGGACGAGGGCAAGGGCTCCGCCGGCTCCAAGGACTCCGACTCGTCCGACGACAAGCAGCAGGGCGGCTCCAAGCCGACCGCCAAGCCGTCGAAGACGACGTCGCCTCCGAAGAAGCCGCCGTCCACCTCGACCACGCGCAAGTCCGTCCGGTCCGCCAACTACCCGGACCGCTACTGGCACTTGCGCAACGGCGTGATCCAGCTGGACCAGGTCAGCTCCCGCAGCGGCAGCGAGACCAAGGACGACTCCTCCTTCAAGGTGGTCTCCGGCCTCGCCAACTCCTCCTGCTACTCGTTCCGTATGGCGGACGGCCGCTACGTGCGCCACCAGAACTTCGTGCTCCGCGCGTCCGGCAACGACGGCTCACAGCTGTTCAAGCAGGACGCCACCTTCTGCCCCCGTTCCGGCTACTCGGGCTCGGTCATGCTGGAGTCGGTGAACTACCGCGGCTACTACGTCCGCCACCGCAACTTCCAGCTCCGCCTGGAGCGCGCGGAATACGGCGGCCAGTTCTACGCGGACGCGACGTTCAACCTGGTGAAGGGCTTCTCCTGAGCGGAGCCACCACCGCGCGTATGAGTGTGGCCCCCGGCGATGCGCCGGGGGCCACACTCATACGCGTCGTCGCTCAGACGTTGAACCCGAGCGCCCTGAGCTGCTCGCGACCGTCGTCGGTGATCTTGTCGGGGCCCCACGGGGGCATCCAGACCCAGTTGATACGGAGTTCGTTGACGATGCCGTCCGTGGCGGACTTCGCCTGGTCCTCGATGACATCCGTCAGCGGGCAGGCCGCGGAGGTCAGGGTCATGTCGATCGTCGCGATGTTCGCGTCGTCGATGTGGATGCCGTAGATCAGGCCGAGGTTGACGACATCGATGCCCAGCTCGGGGTCGACGACGTCGTACAGGGCCTCGCGGACCTCCTCCTCGGAGGCCGGCTTCATCTCCAGGGTCTCGCTCATGCCGTCTTCCTTTCGGCGTCGGCGTCGGCGCCCAGCGCCTGGGCCGTCGCGTCCTTCCACGCCATCCAGCTGAGGAGGGCGCACTTGACCCGTGCCGGGTACTTGGAGACACCGGCGAACGCGACCGCGTCCTCCAGCACCTCCTCCATCGCGTCGTCGGGCTCGATCTTCCCCTTGGACTGCATCAGCTCCAGGAAGGTCTCCTGGATCTTCCGCGCGTCGGCGAGGTCCTTGCCGACGAGGAGGTCGTTCAGCACGGAGGCCGACGCCTGGCTGATCGAGCAGCCCTGGCCCTCGTACGACACGTCCTCGACGGTCGTGCCGTCGTACTTCACTCGCAGGGTGATCTCGTCGCCGCACGTCGGGTTCACGTGGTGCACCTCGGCGTCGCCATCCCGCAAGCCCCGCCCGTGCGGGTGCTTGTAGTGGTCCAGGATGACTTCCTGGTACATCGAGTCCAGCTTCACGGTCTCAGCTCACGCCCTTCAGCCGAAGAAGTTCCGTACGTGCTCCAGGCCGTCGACCAGTGCGTCGATCTCGGCCGGCGTGGAGTACAGATAGAACGACGCCCTGGTGGTCGCGGGAATTCCGTACCGCAGGCAGACGGGGCGGGCGCAGTGGTGGCCGACCCGGACCGCGATGCCCTGCTCGTCGAGGACCTGGCCCACGTCGTGCGGGTGGATGTCACCGAGCGTGAAGGAGATCGCCGCGCCCCGGTCCTCGGCCGTGGCGGGGCCGATGATCCTGAGGTCCGGGACCTCCGTCAGCCGCTTCACCGCGTACTCGGTGATCGCGTGCTCATGGGCGAGGACCTTGTCCATGCCGATGGAGTTCAGATAGTCGATCGCCGCGCCCAGACCGACCGCCTGCGCGATCGGCGGGGTGCCCGCCTCGAACTTGTGCGGGGCGGGAGCGTACGTCGACGAGTGCATCGACACCGTCTCGATCATCTCGCCGCCGCCGAGGAACGGAGGCAGGTCCTCCAGCAGCTCCTGGCGGCCCCAGAGCACACCGATGCCGGTCGGACCGCACATCTTGTGGCCGGTGAAGGCCACGAAGTCGGCCTGGAGGGCCTGGACGTCCAGCGGCATGTGCGGCGCGGCCTGCGAGGCGTCGATGCAGACCAGGGCGCCGACCTCCTGCGCCCGGCGCACTATCGCCTCGACGGGGTTGACCGTGCCGAGGATGTTGGAGACCAGCACGAAGGAGACGATCTTCGTCTTCTCCGTGATGATCTCGTCGATGTTGGAGAGGTCGAGGCGGCCGTCGTCGGTCAGCCCGAACCACTTCAGCTTCGCGCCCGTGCGCTGCGAGAGCAGCTGCCACGGCACGATGTTGGAGTGGTGCTCCATCTCCGTGATGACGATCTCGGTCTCGGAGTCCACCCGGTAGGGCTCGTCGGCCCAGCCGAGCATGTTCGCCACGAGGTTCAGCGACTCGGAGGCGTTCTTGGTGAAGATCACCTCGTCGCGGCTGGGCGCGTTGACGAAGGCGGCGACCTTGTCACGCGCGCCTTCGTACAGTGCCGTGGCCTCCTCGGCGAGCACATGCACACCGCGGTGGACGTTGGCGTTGTAGCGCTCGTAGTACTCGCTCAGGGCGTCCAGCACCTGGCGCGGCTTCTGCGAGGTCGCCGCGTTGTCCAGGTACACGAGCTTCCGGCCGTCGTGGACCTGGCGGTCCAGGATGGGGAAGTCCTTGCGGATCGCCTCGGTGTCGAGGAGGCCCGGCAGCTGTGTCACGCGGATGCGCCACCCTTCACGTACTTGTCGTAGCCCTCGGCCTCGAGCTGGTCGGCGAGCTCCGGGCCGCCCGACTCGGCGATCCGGCCGTTCGCGAACACATGCACGTGGTCGGGCTTGATGTAGCGCAGGATGCGCGTGTAGTGGGTGATCAGCAGGGTGCCGACCTCGCCGGTCTCGCGGACGCGGTTGACGCCCTCGGAGACGATACGAAGGGCGTCGACGTCCAGACCGGAGTCCGTCTCGTCGAGGATCGCGACCTTCGGCTTGAGCAGCTCCAGCTGAAGGATCTCGTGGCGCTTCTTCTCACCGCCGGAGAAGCCCTCGTTGACGTTGCGCTCGGCGAAGGAGGGGTCCATGTTGAGGCGCGTCATGGCCTCCTTGACCTCCTTGACCCAGGTGCGCAGCTTGGGGGCCTCGCCGCGGATGGCGGTGGCGGAGGTGCGCAGGAAGTTGGAGACCGAGACGCCGGGGACCTCGACCGGGTACTGCATCGCCAGGAACAGGCCCGCGCGGGCGCGCTCGTCGACGGACATCTCCAGGACGTCCTCGCCGTCGAGCAGCACGGTGCCGCCGGTGATCGTGTACTTCGGGTGACCCGCGAGGGAGTAGGCGAGGGTCGACTTGCCGGAGCCGTTGGGGCCCATGATGGCGTGCGTCTCGCCCTGCTTCACGGTGAGGTCGACGCCCTTGAGGATCTCCTTCGTGGCGTTGTCGGCCTCGACGGTGACGTGCAGGTCTCGGATTTCAAGCGTTGCCATGGGTGCCTCAGGACTCCTGGGTGAGGGAGACGAGCACGTCGTCCCCTTCGATCTTTACGGGGTATACGGGGACGGGGCGCGTCGCGGGAAGGCCGGACGGCTTGCCGGTTCTGAGGTCGAACGCGGAGCCGTGCAGCCAGCACTCGATCTGGCAGTCCTCCACCTCGCCCTCGGAGAGCGAGACGTTCGCGTGCGAGCAGATGTCGTGGATGGCGAACACCTCGCCCTCGGTCTGTACGACCGAGACCGGCGTGCCGTCGAGTTCCACCCGCTTGGGGGTGTCCTCCTCCAGCTCGCTCAGTCCACAGGCCCGTACGAAACGGGCATGGTCGACGGTGGTCATCGGCCCGATCCAGACACGGTCTCCAGCTCCTCGTCGATCTTCGCGAGGAGGCGGTCCTGGATGTCGTCCACACCGATCTGCTGGACCAGTTCGGCGAAGAAGCCGCGGACGACCAGCCGGCGGGCCTCGTCGGCCGGGATGCCGCGGGCCATCAGGTAGAAGAGCTGCTCGTCGTCGAAGCGGCCGGTCGCGGAGGCGTGTCCGGCGCCGACGATCTCGCCGGTCTCGATCTCCAGGTTCGGCACCGAGTCGACCCGGGCGCCGTCCGTGAGGACGAGGTTCCGGTTCATCTCGTAGGTGTCGGTGCCCTCGGCCTTGGCCTCGATCAGCACGTCGCCGATCCACACGGCGTGGGCGCCCTCGCCCTGGAGCGCGCCCTTGTAGACGACGTTGGACTTGCAGTGCGGGACGTTGTGGTCGACCAGGAGGCGGTGCTCCTGGTGCTGGCCGGCGTCCGTGAAGTACAGCCCGAACAGCTCGGCCTCGCCGCCGGTGCCGGCGTAGGAGACGCGCGGGTGGAGGCGTACGACGTCGCCGCCGAAGGTGACCACGACGGACTTGAAGCTCGCGTCCCGGCCGATGAGGGCGTTGTGCTGGGCCACGTGCACGGCCGTGTCGTCCCAGTCCTGGACGGAGACGACGGTCAGCTTGGCGCCGTCGCCGAGGACAAAGTCGACGTTGGCGGCGACGACCGCGTCACCGGTGTGGTCCATGACCACGACGGCCTCGGCGAAGTCGCCCAGCTCGATCAGCTGGTGCCCGTAGGCAACGCCGCCCTCGCCGTGCACGGCGATCCGGATCGGCTCGGTGAGGACCGTCTCCTTGGGGACGGAGACGACACCGGCCCGCTCGAAGGCCGAGTACGCCTGGGCGGCGACGCGGTCCACGGGGGTGCCGGCCCGGCCGAGGCGCGGGTCGTCCCGGCCGACGAGTTCCTCGGTGACGCCTTCGGGCACCTGGATGTCGACCTTCAGGCCGGGGCCGTCGGCGACGGCGGTGCCGTCGTGCAGCCCGCGCAGCCGCGCCAGCGGGGTGAACCGCCACTCCTCCTCACGGCCGTGCGGGACCGGGAAGTCCGCCACGTCGAAGGACGGGGGCGCGCTCATGCGCGTGGCGACGGTCGACTCGGCGGCAACGGCCACCGCGCCGGCGGTGGTGGACCCCATCGGTGGGGGTCCCCCCGCCCGAGTGGATTCGAGGGTGGGGGCGTTCTGAGCCTCAGCCATGGCTGTCGGTCTGCTCTCTTCCTACGTAAGTGACTTGACGGAGACGGCGGTCGCTTAGCCGACCGCGCCTTCCATCTGCAGCTCGATCAGGCGGTTGAGCTCCAGCGCGTACTCCATGGGCAGCTCCTTCGCGATCGGCTCGACGAAGCCGCGCACGATCATCGCCATCGCCTCGAACTCGCTGAGGCCGCGGCTCATCAGGTAGAAGAGCTGGTCCTCGGAGACCTTGGAGACGGTCGCCTCGTGGCCCATGGACACGTCGTCCTCACGGACGTCGACGTACGGGTAGGTGTCCGAGCGGGAGATGGTGTCGACGAGCAGAGCGTCGCACAGCACGTTCGACTTGGAGCCGGGCGCGCCCTCGCCGATCTCGACCAGACCGCGGTAGGACGTACGGCCGCCACCCCGGGCCACGGACTTCGACACGATGTTCGAGGAGGTGTTCGGCGCCATGTGGACCATCTTGGAGCCGGCGTCCTGGTGCTGCCCCTCGCCCGCGAAGGCGATGGAGAGGGTCTCGCCCTTGGCGTGCTCGCCCATCAGGTAGACGGCCGGGTACTTCATGGTGACCTTGGAGCCGATGTTGCCGTCGATCCACTCCATGGTCGCGCCCTCGTACGCCACGGCGCGCTTGGTGACCAGGTTGTAGACGTTGTTCGACCAGTTCTGGATGGTCGTGTAGCGGCAGCGGGCGCCCTTCTTGACGATGATCTCGACGACCGCGGAGTGCAGCGAGTCCGACTTGTAGATCGGGGCGGTGCAGCCCTCGACGTAGTGGACGTAGGCGTCCTCGTCGACGATGATCAGCGTCCGCTCGAACTGGCCCATGTTCTCCGTGTTGATACGGAAGTAGGCCTGGAGCGGGATCTCGACGTGCACGCCCTTCGGCACGTAGATGAAGGAGCCGCCGGACCACACCGCGGTGTTCAGTGACGCGAACTTGTTGTCGCCGACGGGGATGACGGTGCCGAAGTACTCCTTGAAGAGCTCCGGGTGCTCCTTGAGGGCGGTGTCGGTGTCGAGGAAGATGACGCCCTGCTCCTCCAGGTCCTCACGGATCTGGTGGTAGACGACCTCGGACTCGTACTGGGCCGCGACGCCCGCGACGAGGCGCTGCTTCTCCGCCTCGGGGATGCCGAGCTTGTCGTACGTGTTCTTGATGTCCTCGGGCAGGTCCTCCCAGGACTCCGCCTGCTTCTCCGTGGAGCGCACGAAGTACTTGATGTTGTCGAAGTCGATGCCCGACAGGTCCGAGCCCCAGTTCGGCATGGGCTTCTTCTCGAACAGGCGCAGGCCCTTGAGGCGGAGCTTGGTCATCCACTCCGGCTCGTTCTTCTTGGCGGAGATGTCCCGGACGACGTCCTCGTTGATGCCACGCTTGGCAGAGGCGCCGGCCTCGTCGGAGTCCGCCCAGCCGTATTCGTAATTACCCAGGCCCTCGAGCTCGGGGTGGGCTGTCTCCTCGATGGGGAGAGTCATGCGGGGTTCCTCCCGGCCGTGCTTGCGGATGCGTTGGTGGCTGACTTGGAAACTCTGGGGATGAACGTCGTGCAGACGCCGTCGCCGTGGGCGATGGTGGCCAGCCGCTGGACGTGCGTACCGAGCAGTTCGGCGAAGAGCTCGGTCTCGGCCTCGCAGAGCTGCGGGAACTGCTCGGCCACATGGGCCACCGGGCAGTGGTGCTGGCAGAGCTGCTCACCCTGGTGGGGGTGGGGGGCACTGCGTGCCGTAGCAGCGTACCCGTCGGCGCTCAGGGCCTTGGCCAGGGCTTCGGTCTTCTGTTCGGGGTCGGCGGCCTCGACGGCCGCGCGGTAGGCGCCGGACTCGGCGGCGACCCGGGCGCGGGCGAAGGCGGCGACCGCCTGCTCCCCGCCCTCCCGGTCCGCGATCCAGCGGAGCGCGTCCACGGCCAGCTTGTCGTACGACTGGTCGAAGGCGTCCCGTCCGCAGTCCGTCAGGGCGAACACCTTGGCGGGTCGCCCGCGCGTACGCGCGCCGTAGACGCGCTGCTCACGGGGCTGTACGACGTCGTCGCCGACGAGCGAGTCGAGATGCCGGCGGACGGCCGCCTGGGTGAGCCCGAGACGCCCGGCGAGGTCGGCCACGGTCGAGGGACCGTGGGACAGGATGGAGCGCGCGACCCGGTTGCGTGTGGACCGGTCCGACCGCAACCCTGCCGCGAGTTCCTCCTGCGGAGCCTCGCCAACGTTTTTCACAACGCCATTGTTGCGTAATTCCTCAGACAGGGGCAAGCCGCGTCCGGCCGGGCGGGCGGTGCCGTACATCACTTAGGTAAACCTAAGCTGACCTGCGGAAACGATCACTGATCGATCAAACCGGCGGTGCCCCGAGGGCCGCCCCGGAACACTGCCACACCCGGCCGGCACCCCCTCCCACCGGCACTGACAGGGGCGCGCCCCGCGGTCCCGCACGCCGAGCGCCCGCTTCCGTCACGCCGTCCCCGTGCGGAGGAGATCTCCGGACCCGCCCGACTCGGCACCCGGCCGCGTACCTAGACTCGGGCGCATGCGAAGTGACCCCGTGGTCCAGGTCCGGTCCCTGGTGAAACGCTACGGCGACAAGAGCGCGGTGGACGGACTCGACCTCACGGCGGGAGCGGGCGTCACCGCCGTGCTCGGCCCCAACGGGGCGGGCAAGACCACCACGATCGAGACCTGCGAGGGCTACCGCCGACCGGACTCCGGCTCGGTGTCCGTGCTCGGCCTCGACCCGGTCCGCGAGAGCGCCGCGCTGCGCCCCCGGATAGGTGTGATGCTCCAGTCCGGCGGCGTCTACTCCGGCGCCCGCGCCGACGAGATGCTCCGCCATGTGGCCAGGCTGCACGCCCACCCGCTCGACGTGGACGCCCTGATCGAGCGCCTGGGTCTCGGCGGCTGCGGCCGTACGACGTACCGGCGGCTCTCCGGCGGCCAGCAGCAGCGGCTCGCCCTGGCGATGGCCGTGGTCGGCCGCCCCGAGCTGGTCTTCCTCGACGAGCCGACCGCCGGCCTCGACCCGCAGGCCCGCCGGGCCACCTGGGAACTGGTGCGCGACCTGCGCTCGGACGGTGTCTCGGTCATCCTCACCACGCACTACATGGACGAGGCCGAACAGCTCGCGGACGATGTCGCGATCATCGACGCGGGCCGGGTCGTCGCCCAGGGCACGCCCGAGGACCTGTGCCGCGGCGGCGCCGAGAACACCCTGCGCTTCACCGGCCGCCCGGCCCTCGACGTCAGCTCCCTGCTGAAGGCCCTCCCGGCGGACTCCACCGCCGCCGAGCTGACGCCGGGTGTGTACCGGGTGACCGGCAAGATCGACCCGCAGCTCCTCGCGACCGTCACCTCCTGGTGCGCCCAGCACGGGGTGATGCCGGACCGGATCTCGGTGGAACGGCACACTCTCGAAGACGTGTTCCTCGAACTGACGGGCAAGGAGCTGCGTTCATGAGCGCGAGCACGAGTACGGGCACCGGCACGGACACGAGCACGGGGGCGTACGCGCCGAGGCCCGGGGCCGCACCCCTGTCCCGCATGATCGGGGCGCAGACGGCCCTGGAGACCAGGATGCTGCTGCGCAACGGCGAGCAGCTGCTGCTGACGGTCGTCATCCCGACGCTGCTGCTGGTGCTGTTCGGCTCGGTCGACATCGTCGACACGGGCGAGGGGAAGGCGGTCGACTTCCTGGCCCCCGGCATCCTCGCGCTGGCCGTGATGTCGACGGCGTTCACCGGCCAGGCGATCGCCACCGGCTTCGAGCGCCGCTACGGCGTGCTCAAGCGGCTCGCGGTCTCGCCGCTCCCCCGCTGGGGCCTGATGACCGCGAAGACGCTGTCCGTGCTGGTCACGGAGATCCTCCAGGTCGTCCTGGTCACGGTGATCGCCTTCGCGATGGGCTGGAACCCGCACGGCAACCCCTTCGCCGTGCTGCTCCTGCTGATCGCCGGAACAGCGGCCTTCTCGGGTCTCGGACTGCTGATGGCGGGCACGCTGAAGGCGGAGGCCACGCTCGCGGCGGCCAATCTGGTCTTCCTGCTGCTGCTCGTCGGCGGTGGGGTCGTCGTCCCGCTGGACAAGTTCCCCGACGCGGCGCAGAGCGTGCTCGGACTGCTGCCGATCTCGGCGCTGTCGGACGGGCTGCGGGACGTCCTCCAGCACGGCGCGGGCATGCCGTGGGGCGACCTCGGCGTTCTCGCCGGGTGGGCGGTCCTCGGGCTGGGCGCGGCGGCCCGCTTCTTCCGCTGGGAATAACCGCAGGTCGCGGGCGGGACGGCCGGAATCGTCCCCCCTCGTGAATACGTGCACAAGCGGCGGGCCTACGATGGTGCGCGTGCCGAAACCGACCCGTGACGACCTCGTCTCCGCCGCGCGCAACCCGCTCGCCTTCATCGCCGAACGCTGGACCCCGGACCCCCGGACGGTCCGGCGGGCGGCCCTCGCCGCCCTTGTCATGGCGGTGGTCATCGTGGTGACCGGCGGTGCCGTACGGCTCACCGGGTCGGGCCTCGGCTGCCCGACCTGGCCCAAGTGCACCGACGACTCGCTCACCGCGACCCGTGCGATGGGTGTGCACGGCGCCATCGAGTTCGGCAACCGCATGCTGACGTACGTGCTGTGCGCGGCGGTCGGCTGGGCCATCGTCGCCGCACGCTCCCAGAAGCCGTACCGGCGCAGCCTCACCCGGCTGGGCTGGACGCAGTTCTGGGTGGTCATGAGCAACGCGGTGCTCGGCGGCATCGTCGTCCTGGTGGGCCTCAACCCGTACACGGTGGCCGCCCACTTCATGCTCTCCACCGCGCTGATCGCGGTCGCCGCCGTGATGTGGCACCGCACCGGCGAGGGCGACACTTCGCCGCGTCCGCTGGTCGGCAAGGCCGTCCGGCAGCTGGTGTGGGTGCTGGTGGGCGTCACCCTGCTGCTGATCGCCGTGGGCACGGTCGTCACCGGCGCCGGTCCGCACGCCGGTGACTCCAGCGAGGTCGAGCGCATCCCGTTGAACTGGGAGAACGTCACCAAGCTGCACGCCGTCCTGGCCTGGATCGTGGTGACGCTGACCTTCGCCCTGTGGTTCGTCCTGAAGGCGGTCGACGCCCCGCGCGACCCGCTGAACCGCACCCGCGATCTGTTCCTGGTGCTGCTGGCCCAGGGTGCGATCGGGTACGTGCAGTACTTCACCGACCTCCCCGAGATCCTGGTCGGCGCCCATATGTTCGGCTCGTGCCTGGTGTGGATCGCCACCCTCCGGGTGCTGCTGGCGCTGCGCGAACGACCGGCCGACGAGGTCGATCCGCCCGCTCCGGCGGCGCAGACCCCGGTCGCCGCGCGCGGCTGAGTCAGCCGTAGGCCGCCACGAGGCCGTCGATCGCGGGGCCCAGGAACAGCCGGGTCAGCTCACCCCGGTACGGCACCGCCTCGGCCCGTTCGCCGTACCGGCGCCGCCGGACGTCCTCGACGACCTCGGCCGGGGCGCCCAGTGTGGGCAACAGGTCCAGGGCCTCGCGCTTGGTGATCAGCCGGCCGTCGCGCAGGGTGGCGGTGGCGCGGGCGAAGGTGAGCAGACCGAGGTCGACCCAGACGTCCCGCTCCCACAGGTGGGCCCGGTCGACCACCGGGCGCCAGAACTCCTTCTGGTCGCGGACCACGAAGGCGTCCAGCTCGATGTCGGAGACCGGCGGCAGCAGCGCCTTGGGCGGCTCGCCGTGCAGGACGAGACCGAAGGTGTGCAGTTCGCGCCGGGTGACCGGGGTGACCGTCCGGCGGAAGAGCTGCCCGTGCGCCCAGGTCAGGTGTCTGCGCTCGGCGCCGGCCGTGGTCCCGGCCGTGAGATAGGTGCAGTGCAGGAGGGGCGCGAGCGGTTCGTGGCGCAGCCGGGCGTGCAGCCGGCCCGCCCGCCAGACCGTGCGGGTGGTGACCGGACCGTCCAGCACGGCGATCAGGTCCAGGTCGCTGCGGCCCTCCTGGTAGTCGCCGCCGCCCAGGGAACCGTGGGCCCAGACGGCGAGCGGGGCGGGTTCCCCCAGTTCGTCGAGGAAGCGTTCGAGCAGGGCCGCGGTGGCGGCGGCCTCGCCGGGTAAGAGGGCGGTCGCGTCGCTGCGTGTCATGCGGTCAGTCTCTCCGGCTCACTCCAGCCCGTACACCCGCCGGGCGTTCCCCGCCGCGATCAGCCCCGCCACGCGCTGGGCGTCCGTCAGGGACCAGGCGCCCTCGGCCACCCAGGTGCCCAGCACCCGGGCCAGCGCCTCGCGGAACAGCCGGGCGCCGACCACGTGCAGCTCGGGCAGGCCGTGGCCGCCGCTGGAGAAGAGGAGCTTGCCGAAGGGGGCGAGTTCGAGGACCTCGGCGAGTACGGCGGTGGCGCGGGCGCCGGTGCGGACCAGTTCGGCGCCCAGGTCGGCGTAGACGTGCGGGAAGACACCGGCGAGGTGGGCGGCGTGGCGGTGGTAGGGGTAGCCGTGGAGCAGGATCAGGTCGGTGCCGAGCCCGGCCGTGGCGCGGGCGAAGTCGGTGAGCAGGACGGGGTCGGTGGCGTCGATGCGCAGGCCCGGTTCGCCGAGACCGGCGTGGAGTTGGAGGGGGCGGCCGGAGGCGACGGCGATCCACAGCAGATGGCGCAGCAGGACCGGGTCGGTGAGCGCGCCGCCGACCGGCCGGTGTGCGAGCCAGCGGCCCACCGCGCCCCGCACCTCCCCGGGTCCGGGCGGCTCCGGCGCGAACGCCAGGCCGTGCCGTACGCCGGCGACCGAGGCGAAGGCGACGGCGTTCTCGGCGGCCGCGTGCATCGACTCGGCGAGATTGGCCAGGAACGACTCGACGGTGCCGGAGGTGTCGGCGACCTGTTCCGCGAGGAGTTCGAGGCGGACGATCTCATGGGTGGCCGCGCCCGAGGCGGCGGCCATCTCACCGGGCCCGGTGAGGTCGCCCGGCAGGCCGGTGTCCACGAGGTAGGTGGTGATGCCGCTGCCGCGCAGGAGTCTGCGGCCCGCCTCCAGTACGCCCAGTTCGCGGCGCCGGGCCAGATAGCGGGCCGGCGGGCAGTGCGGTTCCAGGCCCAGCAGGGGCGGGCACCAGCGGCGTACGGCGAAGCCCGTCTGGGTGTCGAAGAAGGTGGTGCCGGGCGCGGGCGGGCCCTCGCTGCGGGCGAGGTGGGCCTCGAAGGTACCGAGGCCCAGCTCCGTGCGCAGTACGCCGTGGCAGTACTGGTCCACGAGGGACGGCGTCTCGATCATCGGGCTCCCCGGGGCTGGACCTGTGAACTCCCACAGGTCCTAACGGGTGAGCCGGGCTCAGGTGTTGCTGTTGCTCGGGCCGCCGACCTGGATTCCCGCCATCCGTGTCCACTCGTACGGGCCGGTGGTGACCTTGGCGGCGAACTCGCCGTCGAAGTCCTCGTGGACGGTGACGCCGGCCTTGGCGACGGCCGCCTCGGCGATCGCGTACGAGGGTGCCACCAGGTCGCCCCAGCCGCCGTCCTCACCGACGAGGACGATGCGGGCGCCCTGCTCGCCGATGTAGGCGACCTGGGCCTCGGCGCCGCCGTGGGCCTTGGCGAAGGCGCCGATCTGCTTCGCCAGCCTGGCCGCCCTGCGGTCGGCCTTCGCGGCGGCCTTGGCTTCCTTGGCCTCGTCTGCCTGCTTGGTGTCTGCCATGGTCAGGATGCTACCGATGGGTAGGGCGGGCGGCGACGGTGGCCCGAGTGGGCTTCACCACTCGCCGTTGTGCGTCGCGGGCGAGTGGGTGCGTGCACGTGCGTCGTGGTTGCTCGCGCAGTTCCCCGCGCCCCTTTCGGGGCACGGGCCCTCAGCGCAGGAAGGGGTCCACCGCCACCGCCACGAAGAGCAGGGAGACGTAGGTGATCGACCAGTGGAACAGGCGCATTTCCTTGAGCTTGCCGCCGGTCGCGCCGTTCTTCGCGCGGTTCTGGAGGGCGTGGGCCTCCCAGAGCCACCAGCCGCCGGTCACCAGGGCGACCGAGGTGTAGAACCAGCCGGTGTAGCCGAGCGGGGTCAGCATCAGGGAGACGGCGACCATGACCCAGCTGTAGAGGACGATCTGCCGGGCGACCACCTTGTTGGAGGCGACCACCGGGAGCATCGGGACGCCGACGCGGGCGTAGTCGTCCTTCACCTTCATGGACAGGGGCCAGTAGTGCGGCGGGGTCCAGAAGAAGATGACGAGGAAGAGGATGACCGCGGCCCACGACATCGAGTTCGTCACCGCGGACCAGCCGATGAGGACCGGCATACAGCCGGCGATCCCGCCCCAGACGATGTTCTGGGACGTACGCCGTTTGAGGATCATCGTGTAGACGACGACGTAGAAGAGGAGCGCCCCGAGCGACAGCCAGGCGGACAGCCAGTTGACCAGGAGACCGAACCAGGCGGTGGAGACGGCGGCGAGGGCGAGGCCGAAGACGAGGCCCTCACGCGGGGTGACCATGCCGGTGACCAGCGGACGCTGCGAGGTGCGCTCCATGAGCGCGTCGATGTCGCGGTCGATGTACATGTTGAGCGCGTTGGCGCCGCCCGCCGAGAGGTAGCCGCCGATACAGGTGGCGAGGACCAGCCAGAGGTCCGGGACACCCTGCTCGGCCAGGAACATCACCGGAACGGTGGTGATCAGCAGCAGTTCGATGATCCGAGGCTTCGTGAGCGCCACGAACGCCTTGACTCGGGCCCCGATCGGCCGCTGACCCCGGCTGCTGCTCGTGCTGCTCGCGCCAAGCACTCCCGGTGGACGGGATTCGACGGCCGTCACGCACACCCCTGACAGAGACTCCTCAGCAAGCCTCCGGTTGTGAACTCCCCGTAACGGCTCGCGCGTACCACGCCACTGTAGACGTTGCCCAGAGCCAGCCTTTCAAGGGGGTGGGGTCGTGTTGGCGGGCACCTCCCGGCGAGCCGGACACACTTCCGTTGAGCAGTCGGATGAGCGGCTCCGTATTCAGATGTCGAACAGCGGAACCCCCAGGTCTCAGCATGCGGAACACCGGTCGGGAGGCGGACCGGACCCTGTCCCGGCAGTCTGGAATGACTCGAAAAAACGCGCGTTCCTACGGGGGTAGGCTCGACAACGGCCGGTGCCGTGAAGAACACCGGCACGAGACATGTGGAGAGGAGCCCTGACCCAGGGTGAGCACCAAGCCGACCACTACAGACCTCGCGTGGACCGAATCGGACCAGCGCGCCGTCGACACCGCCCGAGTCCTGGCAGCCGACGCCGTACAGAAGGTCGGCAACGGCCATCCGGGTACGGCGATGAGCCTCGCGCCCGCCGCGTACACCCTCTTCCAGAAGGTGATGCGCCACGACCCCGCCGACCCCGACTGGGTGGGCCGTGACAGGTTCGTCCTGTCCGCCGGCCACTCCTCCTTGACCCTCTACATCCAGCTGTACCTGGGTGGTTTCGGCCTGGAGCTGGCGGACCTGGAGTCCTTCCGCACCTGGGGTTCGAAGACCCCGGGCCACCCCGAGTACGGGCACACCAAGGGCGTCGAGACGACGACCGGGCCGCTCGGCCAGGGTGTCGCCAACGCCGTGGGCATGGCGATGGCCGCGCGCTACGAGCGCGGTCTGTTCGACCCGCAGACCGCTGTCGGCGAGTCCCCGTTCGACCACCACATCTTCGTGATCGCCGGTGACGGCTGCCTCCAGGAGGGCATCTCCGCCGAGGCGTCCTCGCTCGCCGGTCACCAGAAGCTCGGCAACCTCGTGCTGCTGTGGGACGACAACCACATCTCCATCGAGGGCGACACCGAGACGGCCGTCTCCGAGGACACCGCGAAGCGGTACGAGGCGTACGGCTGGCATGTGCAGCGGGTGGAGCCGAAGGAGAACGGCGACCTCGACCCGGCCGCGCTGTACGCGGCGATCGAGGCGGCGAAGGCGGTCACCGACCGGCCGTCGTTCATCGCGATGCGTTCGATCATCGCCTGGCCCGCCCCGAACGCGCAGAACACCGAGGCCGCGCACGGCTCGGCGCTCGGCGCGGACGAGGTCGCCGCCACCAAGCGCGTCCTCGGCTTCGACCCGGAGAAGGACTTCGAGGTCTCCGACGAGGTCATCGCGCACACCCGTGCCCTCGGCGAGCGCGGCCGTGAGGCCCGTGCCGTCTGGGAGAAGCAGTTCCAGGAGTGGCGCGACGGCAACGCCGAGCGGGCCGCCGAGTTCGACCGGATCAGCGCGGGCGAGCTGCCCGAGGGCTGGGAGTCGCACCTGCCGGAGTTCGAGACGGGCAAGGGTGTCGCGACGCGTGCCGCGTCCGGCAAGGTGCTCCAGGCGCTCGGCGCGGTGCTCCCCGAGCTGTGGGGCGGCTCCGCCGACCTCGCCGGTTCGAACAACACGACGATCGACAAGACGTCGTCCTTCCTCCCGGCGGACAACCCGCTGCCGGAGGCGAACCCCTACGGCCGCACGATCCACTTCGGTATCCGCGAGCACGCCATGGCCGCGGAGATGAACGGCATCGCGCTGCACGGCAACACCCGTATCTTCGGCGGCACGTTCCTCGTGTTCTCCGACTACATGCGCAACGCCGTGCGCCTGTCCGCGCTGATGCACCTGCCGGTGACATACGTGTGGACGCACGACTCCATCGGTCTCGGCGAGGACGGCCCGACGCACCAGCCGGTCGAGCACCTGGCCGCGCTGCGGGCGATCCCGGGTCTGAACGTGGTCCGCCCGGCCGACGCCAACGAGACGGCGATCGCCTGGCGCGAGATCCTCAAGCGCTACACCAAGGAGTTCGGCAAGGGCGCCCCGCACGGCCTCGCGCTGACCCGCCAGGGTGTGCCGACGTACGAGGCCAACGAGGGTGCCGCCAAGGGTGGTTACGTGCTCTTCGAGGCGTCGGGCGGTACGCCGGAGGTCGTGCTCATCGCCACCGGTTCCGAGGTGCATGTCGCCGTCGAGGCCCGGGAGCGGCTGGAGGCCGACGGGGTGCCCACCCGCGTCGTGTCCATGCCGTCCGTGGAGTGGTTCGAGGAGCAGGACCAGGGGTACCGGGACAGCGTTCTGCCGCCGTCCGTCAAGGCGCGTGTCGCGGTCGAGGCCGGGATCGGGCTCACCTGGCACAAGTACGTCGGGGACGCCGGCCGCATCGTCTCGCTGGAGCACTTCGGCGCTTCGGCCGACGGCAAGGTCCTCTTCCGCGAGTTCGGCTTCACCGCCGAGAACGTGGCCGCGACGGCGCAGGAATCCCTGGCCGCCGCTCGGCGCTGACGCTCACAGACGCTTACATACACACGTAGGAGATGTAATCCATGACAGACGCACTCAAGCGCCTCTCCGAGGAGGGCGTCGCGATCTGGCTGGACGACCTGTCGCGCAAGCGCATCACGTCCGGCAACCTCGCCGAGCTCCTCGACCAGCAGCACGTCGTGGGCGTCACCACCAACCCGTCGATCTTCCAGAAGGCGATCAGCAGCGGTGACGGCTACGAGCAGCAGGTCTCCGACCTCGCCGCCCGCAAGGTCACCGTCGAAGAGGCCATCCGCATGATCACGACGGCGGACGTGCGTGACGCCGCCGACATCCTGCGCCCGGTCTTCGACGCGACGGGCGGCCAGGACGGCCGGGTCTCCATCGAGGTCGACCCGCGTCTGGCGCACAACACCAAGGCCACGGTCGCCGAGGCCAAGCAGCTGGCGTGGCTGGTGGACCGTCCGAACACCCTGATCAAGATCCCGGCGACGCGAGCGGGCCTGCCCGCGATCACCGAGACCATCGGTCTCGGCATCAGCGTCAACGTCACGCTGATCTTCTCCCTGGAGCGCTACCGCGCGGTCATGGACGCCTACCTGGCCGGTCTGGAGAAGGCCAAGGAGCGCGGCCTGGACCTCTCGAAGATCCACTCGGTGGCGTCCTTCTTCGTGTCCCGCGTGGACACCGAGATCGACAAGCGCATCGACGCCCTCGGCACCGACGAGGCCAAGGCCGCCCGCGGCAAGGCCGGTGTCGCCAACGCGCGCCTCGCGTACCAGGCGTACGAGGAGGTCTTCTCCGACGGCCGCTGGGCCGCCCTGGAGAGCGCGGGCGCCAACAAGCAGCGTCCGCTGTGGGCCTCGACCGGCGTCAAGGACCCGGCGTACAAGAGCACGCTGTACGTCGACGAGCTGGTCGCGCCCAACACGGTGAACACCATGCCGGAGGCCACGCTGGAGGCCACCGCGGCGAGCGGTGAGATCCGGGGCAACGCGATCGCGGGCACGTACGAGCAGTCGCGTGCCGAGCTGGACGCGGTGGAGAAGCTCGGCATCTCGTACGACGAGGTCGTACAGCTGCTGGAGGACGAGGGCGTCGAGAAGTTCGAGGCGTCCTGGAACGACCTGCTCAAGTCGACCGAGGCGGAGCTTCGGCGCCTCGCACCCTCGGAGGGCTGAACACCTTGTCGAGCAGCAATCCGCTGCGTGACGCCGCGGACCGACGGCTCCCGCGTATCGCGGGGCCGTCGGGCCTGGTCATCTTCGGCGTCACAGGCGATTTGTCACGTAAAAAGCTGATGCCTGCCGTGTACGACCTCGCCAACCGCGGACTGCTGCCGCCGGGCTTCTCGCTCGTCGGCTTCGCACGCCGGGAGTGGGCGAACGAGGACTTCGCGCAGGAGGTGCACGACGCGGTCAAGGAGCACGCGCGCACGCCCTTCCGCGAGGAGGTCTGGCAGCAGCTCATCCAGGGCATGCGGTTCGTCCAGGGCACCTTCGACGACGACGAGTCCTTCGAGCGGCTGCGCGACACGATCGAGGAGCTGGACAAGGCGCAGGGCACGGGCGGCAACTTCGCCTTCTATCTGTCGGTGCCGCCGTCGGCCTTCCCGGTGGTCATCCAGCAGCTGAAGAAGCACGGGCTCGCGGACCAGAGCGGTGGCTCCTGGCGGCGCGCGGTCATCGAGAAGCCGTTCGGCCACGACCTGGCGTCGGCCGAGGACCTCAACACGACCGTGGAAGAGGTCTTCGCCCCGGACCAGGTCTTCCGGATCGACCACTACCTCGGCAAGGAGACCGTCCAGAACATCCTGGCGCTCCGCTTCGCCAACACGATGTTCGAGCCGATCTGGAACCGGTCCTTCGTCGACCACGTCCAGATCACGATGGCCGAGGACATCGGCATCGGCGGCCGGGCCGGCTACTACGACGGCATCGGCGCGGCCCGTGACGTCATCCAGAACCACCTGCTCCAGCTGATGGCGCTGACGGCCATGGAGGAGCCCGCCTCCTTCGACGCGGACGCCCTCGCGGCCGAGAAGACCAAGGTGCTCGGCGCGGTGAAGCTGCCGAAGGACCTGGGCCGGGACACCGTGTTCGCGCAGTACGCGGCCGGCTGGCAGGGCGGCGAGAAGGTCATCGGCTACCTCGAAGAGGACGGTATCGACCGCAGGTCGAAGACCGACACCTACGCGGCGATCAAGGTCGAGGTCGACAACCGCCGCTGGGCGGGCGTCCCCTTCTATCTGCGGACGGGCAAGCGCCTGGGCCGCCGGGTCACCGAGATCGCGGTCGTCTTCCAGCGTGCCCCGCACTCCCCCTTCGACTCCACCGCCACCGAGGAACTGGGCCAGAACGCGATCGTCATCCGCGTCCAGCCGGACGAGGGTGTCACGGTCCGCTTCGGTTCGAAGGTCCCCGGCACCTCGATGGAGATCCGGGACGTGTCCATGGACTTCGCCTACGGCGAGTCCTTCACCGAGTCGTCCCCCGAGGCGTACGAACGCCTCATCCTCGACGTCCTGCTCGGCGACTCCAACCTCTTCCCGCGCACCGAGGAGGTCGAGCTGTCCTGGAAGATCCTCGACCCGATCGAGGAGTACTGGGACAAGAGCGGCAGGCCCGCGCAGTACCAGGCGGGCACGTGGGGTCCCGTCGAGGCGGACGAGATGCTCGAACGAGACGGACGGAGCTGGCGCCGGCCATGAAGACAGACCTCACGGACACCACGGCCAGCAAGATCAACAAGGCGCTGGTGAAGGCCCGCCGGGAGATAGGCACCCCGGCGGTCGGCATGGTGCTCACGCTGGTCATCGTCACGGACGAGGAGAACGCGTACGACGCGCTCAAGTCCGCCAACGACGCCTCCCGCGAGCACCCCTCGCGCACGATCGTGGTCATCAAGCGGGTCTCCCGCTCCCCCCGCGACCGTACGAAGTCCCGCCTCGACGCCGAGGTACGGGTGGGCGCGGACGCGGGCACCGGTGACACGGTCGTGCTGCGGCTGTACGGCGAGGTCGCGGACCACGCCCAGTCGGTGGTGCTGCCGCTGCTGCTCCCCGACGCGCCGGTCGTGGTGTGGTGGCCGGTGAACGCGCCGCTCGACCCGGCCCGCGACCCGCTGGGCGCGCTCGGGCAGCGCCGGGTCACCGACAGCTACGCCGCCGAGAAGCCCATCGACGAGCTGCGCACCCGCGCCGACAACTACGAGCCCGGCGACACGGACCTGGCCTGGACCCGGATCACCCCGTGGCGTTCGATGCTGGCCGCCGCGCTCGACCAGGTCGACTGCGAGGTCATCTCCGCGGAGGTGCAGGGCGAGCAGTACAACCCGAGCGTGGAACTGCTGGCGATGTGGCTGGCGGACCGGCTCCACGTCCATGTACGGCGTGGGGTGTCGGCCGGGCCCGGCCTCAACGAGGTGCGGATGCTGACCAGCACGGGTCCCATCCGGCTGTACCGGCCCAACGGCGGCCTCGCCCTGCTCACGCTGGAGGACCAGCCGGACCGCGCGGTCGCGCTGAAGCGCCGCGAGACGTCCGAGCTGCTGGCGGAGGAGCTGCGTCGGCTCGACCCGGACGACACGTACGCCTCGGCGCTGCGGTTCGGGGTGGATCGGCTGGGCGGTTCGGCGGGGAGCGCGCTGTCGGCGGCGACTTCGGCTGCGGCCGGGGCTTCGGCGGCTTCCGGGTCCGGCTCCGTCACCGGGTCCGCTTCCGTTCCTGGCTCCGCTTCCGTTCCTGGTTCCACTTCCGGTTCCGGTTCCGTTCCTGGTTCCGGTGGCGGGCTGAGGGAGGCCGTCTCGTCGGCCGTTTCCGCGGCGCGGGCCGCTGCCGCTCCGGCCCTGCCGCCGGCCGTTCCGTCGGGCTCGACGGGGTCGGTCGGTTCCTCTGGGTCGGTCGGTTCCTCGGGACCGGCCGGTGACGACGACTCCGAGCGGCCGACTCCGGCGCAGATGCCGCCCGTGAAGAAGGCGACGGCTCCATGAGCACTCCGCAGCTGGTCGTGCACCGCGACAAGGAGCTGATGGCGCAGGCCGCGGCTGCCCGGCTGATCACCAAGGTGGTGGACGCGCAGGCCTCGCGCGGCTACGCCTCGGTGGTCCTCACCGGTGGCCGCAACGGCAACGGGCTGCTCGCCGCGCTGGCGGCGGCGCCCGCCCGGGACGCCGTCGACTGGGCCCGGCTCGACCTGTGGTGGGGTGACGAGCGGTTCCTGCCCGAGGGCGATCCGGAGCGCAATGTCACCCAGGCCCGCGAGGCGCTGCTCGACTCGGTGCCGGTGGATCCGAAGCGGGTGCACGCCATGCCGGCGTCGGACGGGCCGTGGGGTACCGATGTGGACGCGGCGGCCACGGCCTACGCGGAGGAGCTGGCGCGGGCGGCGGGGCCGGAGAACCACGGTTCGGTCCCGACGTTCGACGTGCTGATGCTGGGGGTCGGGCCGGACACCCATGTGGCGTCGCTGTTCCCCGAGTTGCCGGCCGTCCGGGAGACCGAGCGGACGGTCGTGGGGGTGCGCGGGGCGCCGAAGCCGCCGCCGACCCGCGTCACGCTGACGCTGCCGGCGATCCGTGCGGCGCGTGAGGTGTGGCTGCTGGCTGCCGGGGAGGACAAGGCGGGGGCCGCTGCCATCGCGTTGTCCGGTGCGGGTGAGATCCAGGCACCCGCGGCCGGGGCGCGTGGGCGGGCCCGTACGTTGTGGCTGCTGGACGCGGCGGCGGCCTCGCGGCTGCCGCGCTCGCTGTATCCGCCGGCTTCGCCCTGACGGGGTTGTCGGTCAGGTGCGGGTCCGGTAGGGACTTCTCGCGCAGTTCCCCGCGCCCCTGAAAAGCAGGGGCTGTGCCCCGTGCCGCGGGGAACTGCGCGACCAGCCCCCACCGGACCCGCGCTGTGAAGCCCTGCCTCACACCGCGAAGTCGTCCTCACGGGTCTCCGGCAGCGCCAGCAGACACACCAGGCTCACCAGACACAACCCACCCGTGTAGAACCCGAGCACCAGCGGCGACGACCACTGGCTGTGCAGCCACGTCGCGACGAGCGGGGCGAACCCGCCCCCCAAGGTGTTGGCCAGAATGAACGCCGCCGAGGCCCCGGTGTAGCGCAGTCTCGCCGGGAACAGCTCCGCCAGGAACGCGGCCACCGGCGAGAACATCAGCGCCAGCAGCATGAGCCCCACCGTGTACGCACCGGTGATGACGAACCCGTTGCCCGTGCTCAGCGACCCGTACATGGGAACGGCCCACACGACACACCCGGACGCTCCCGCCAGCATCAGCGGACGCCGCCCGACCCGATCGGCCAGCCGCGCCACGGGCAGGGTGATCGCGATCCCGGCCGCCGCCCCGACACTCGCCGCCGTGAGCATCGTGTTCTGCGGGATGCCGAGCGACTTCGGCCCGTAGGACAGGCTGTAGACGATCGTCAGGTAGTAGACCGCCGAGCCACCGATCGCCGCCCCGGTACCGAGCAGCAGCCGCCCGGGGTACCGCGCGAGAAGCGTTCCGAGCGGAAAGCGCGACACCGGCGACGAGGACGGGGAGACGGACGGAGAGGCGGAGGGTGCGGAGGGCGCCGGGGATGCGCCCTTGAACAGCGGTGACTCCGACACCGTCGCCCGCACCCACAGCCCGATCACCACGAGCACCGCGCTGAGCAGGAACGGCACCCGCCAGGCCCACTCGGTGAACCCGTCGCGGCCGACGATGTGGAGCGTGGGGAGGATGACCGCGGTGGAGAGCAGGAAGCCGAGCGAGGGACCGACGTTCGGGACGGCGGCGTACAGCGCGCGGCGGCCGGGCGGGGCGTGCTCGGCGGCCAGCAGGACCGCGCCGCCCCACTCGCCGCCCATGCTGACACCCTGCAGCAGACGGAGGGTCACCAGCAGGACGGGGGCGAGGAGTCCGGCGGTCTCGTAGGTCGGGAGCAGCCCGACGCCGACCGTCGCGAGGCCCATGAGCAGCAGGGACGCGACCAGGGCGTGCCGGCGGCCCAGCCGGTCGCCGATCGTGCCGAAGAGCACGACGCCGAGGGGACGGGAGAGGAAGGCCGCGGCGAAGGTGAGGAACGCGGCGAGCGAGGAGACAGTCGCGTTGCCCGAGGGGAAGAACGCGGGTCCGAGCACGAGTGCGGAGGCCGTGCCGTAGACGGCGAAGTCGTAGTACTCGATGGTCGTGCCGACGAGGCTCGCGACGGCGACCCTGGGCGCGCTCGGCCCGGCCGGCGACGTGGACGATAACGGGGTCGGTCCTGGGTCCACGGCCTCGGCGACGGTCGGGGAAGGGGATTCGGGCATGAGGGGGGCTCACTTCCGGTACGCCCGGCCACGAATGGTCCGGGCCCAGATGGGGGACGGCCACGCATGAAACACGAACCGGAGTGCGGCTGTCACCCTAGGCCGGGAAATTCGACTCCCACAAGGAAGCCTCGGAAAAAGACCGCCGGAAAACGTCGTCGAATTTTTTCGACGGAAGAGCGGGCGCCGATTACACGCGACAGCGACATTTAAAGCATGTGATCCCAGGTGATCCCATGTGATCCCGCTATGCGTGCGGACAGGTCGGTCGAATATGCACGAACACCACTCACAGCCACAGTCAACCCAGGGAATCCTGTCAAGTCACTGTCAATATTCATGTGGAACGCCGCATAAAAATTTGCCGCCAGTCACGCCTTGCCAACTCACGATCACGCACGGAATGCTGACGTCCGGGCCGAACTTGAAAGTTCTACGACCATCGTTTTTCGGACATGGAGCGGAAGGCTTTTCCCATGCTGAAAACTGGCAAGCCATTACGTTGGAGAAGACTTTCTCCGGCCGGCGACGACCGGCATTTGCTCATACCGCTCGACCACAGCGTTTCGGACGGTCCGGTCGCCCCTCCGGGCCAGTGGGACGACTTGTTGAGAGAACTGGTGGCCGGCGGCGCCGACGGAATCATCGTCCACAAAGGGCGCGCCCGCACCCTCGCCCCGGACATCCTCGGGAACTGCGCGCTGGTGGTGCACCTGAGCGCCAGCACGGCCTGTTCCGCCGATGTCGACGCCAAGGTACTGGTCGGTGATGTCGAGGAGGCGGTGGCACTCGGCGCGGACGCGGTCAGCGTCCATGTGAACATCGGCTCGGACACCGAGGGGCGGCAGCTCGCCGACCTGGGCGCGGTGGCCCGCTCCTGTGACACCTGGGGCATGCCGCTGATCGCGATGGTCTATCCGCGCGGCCCCCGCATCGACAACCCGCACGACCCCGCCCTGCTGGCGCACATCGTGAACGTCGCCGCCGATCTGGGCGCCGACATGGTGAAGACGACCGTGGCCCTGCCGCTCGACCGGATGGCCGAGGTGGTGGCCCACAGCCCCATCCCCGTCCTCGCGGCCGGCGGGCCCCCGGACGGCTCCGACCTGATCGAGTACGGCACCGCGGTGATGGCCGCCGGCTGCCGGGGGCTCGCCGTCGGCCGCCGGGTCTTCTCCTCGCCCTCCCCCGCCGCCCTGGTGTCCCGGCTCGCCGCGGTGGTGCACGGGCACGGCGACGGCGGCCACACCAATGACATGGGCATGACTGAAGAGTCGGCCCTCCTCCCTTCCCACCCCCATTACTCGACGATCGTGGCAGGTGTCGCATGAGATTCGCGTGGATCGACCTCCGTGAAGTCCCCCGTCCGCAGCTCCAGGCGGTGGTGGACGCGGCCGTCCACGCCCGGATGGCCGGGGTGGTCTCCGCCGACGCCGAACTGCTGGCGACGCTGCCGCCGACGGTGACCCGGGTGCTGGCCGGCGGAGCCCCGGCCGACGCTCCCCCGAAGAAGTCCGCCGAGAAGGCCGACAAGGGTGACAAGGAGGCCAGAGCCGCCGACGCCAAGCCCGAGGGCAGGACCCCGGCCGGCACCGGATTCGACCTCCTGCTGCGCAGGTTCACCACCCAGGACGAGCTGGACGCCCTCGCCGCCGCGAACCGGGTCACCACCGGCGCACCCGCGCCCCGTACACCCGTCGCCGGCTTCGTCGACGTACGGGACGACCGCACCCTCCAGCTGTCCTGCGTGGGCGCGATGGCGCTGCCGTACACGGTGATCCACTTCGCCGATCCGACGAAGATCCCGCTGGAGATCGTGCTCGCGGCGGCCGAGTCGGCGGAGGGGAAGCTGGTGACGGTGGTCGGGGACCTGGAGGAGGCGGCCATCGTCTTCGACGTCCTCGAACGCGGTTCGGACGGCATCCTGTTCACGCCCCGGAGCGCGGACGACGTGTTCGCGCTGGCCCGGCTGCTGGAGGCGACCACCCCGCAGCTGGAGCTGTCCACGCTGACCGTGGAGAGCATCCGGCACGTCGGGCTCGGCGACCGGGTCTGCGTGGACACCTGTTCGCACTTCGAGGAGGACGAGGGCATCCTCGTCGGCTCGTACTCCTCCGGTTTCGTGCTCTGCTGCAGCGAGACGCACCCGCTGCCGTACATGCCGACCCGGCCGTTCCGGGTCAACGCCGGTGCCCTGCACTCGTACACGCTGGGCCCCGACAACCGCACCAACTACCTCAGCGAGGTCGGCTCCGGCAGTGCCCTGCTGGCGGTCGGCGCGGACGGCCGTACCCGGCGGGTGGTGGTCGGGCGGGCCAAGCTGGAGTCCCGGCCGCTGCTGGAGATCCGCACCCACGCGGAGGACGGGCGGCTGGTCAGCCTGACCGTGCAGGACGACTGGCATGTGCGCGTCCTCGGACCGGGCGGGAAGGTCCTCAACGTCACCGAGCTGCGGACCGGGGACGAGCTGCTCGGCTATCTGGCGCAGGACAAGCGCCATGTGGGCCTGCCCATCGGCGAGTTCTGCAAGGAGGTCTGAGACCTCATGGGCGCACTCGTGGCGGCCGCGGCGGGCGAGGACGGGATGCGCGCCCTGGTCCAGCGGCTGTTCGACGCACGGGACGACGGCCTGCCGTATCTGACGCATCGGCAGGAGACCGTCACCCGCGGGGAGTTACGGGAGCGGGTGGCGAAGCAGGCCGCCGTGTTCGCCGGGTACGCCATCGGGCCCGGCAGCACGGTCGGGCTCCAGACGCCGCCCAGTTTCACCCAGGTCGAGGTGCTGCTCGCGCTGTGGCGGCTGGGCGCGCAGGTGATGCTGTTCGACTTCCGGCTGAAGCCCGCCGAGGTGGACACGCTCTGCGCCGGCTGCCGGCCGCAGTTCATGGTCCGGGCCGGGTCCAACGTCCGGGCGGCGTTCGGTTTCCGGCCCGAGTACGAGGTCGCCACCGAGTGCCGCAGGGCCGGGCGGCCGGCCGCCGGCGGGCATCGGCTGGTCCAGTTCAGCTCGGGGTCCACCGGGCGGCCGAAGGTGATCGGCAGGACCCCGGAGTCGATCGCCGCCGAGGTCGAGTCGTTCGCGGCCGTGCCCGGGATGCCCGCCGAGGGCGACCGGCTGCTGCTGCTCAGCTCCACCGCGCACAGCTTCGGGCTGCTCGGCGGCCTGCTGCACGCGCTGGCCGCCGGGGTGTCCGTCGTCTTCGCGCCCCGCGTTTCCGCCCGCGACATCCTGCGGACCTCCGTCGACCACCGGATCACGCATCTGTTCGGGGTGCCGATGCACTTCGAGCTGCTCGGCGCCGCCCTCGACCCGCCCGGGCTGCCCGAGCTGCGGACCGCCGTGTCCGGCGGCGAGCTGATGCCGCCCGAGGTCGCCGCGCGGTTCGCCGAGCGGTACGGCGTGCCGGTCGGCGAGGCCTACGGCACCACCGAGACCGGCATCGTCGCCATCGACGCCGGCGGCACGCTCCGGCCCTCGGTCGGGCGGCCCGCGCCGGGGGTGCTGGTCCGGGAGCACAAGGGCGAACTGGACGTCGCGCTCGCCGAGTCGCCGTATCTCTTCGACTCCGGCGGCACCCAGTACGAGGACGGCTGGCTGCGTACCCGCGACCGGGCCGTGATCGGCGCGGACGGCGCGGTCACCGTGGGCGGCCGTGCCGACTCCCTCGTCGTCATCGGCGGCCTCAAGGTCGACCTCACCGAGGTCGAGCGGGTCCTGCGCGCGCACCCGGCCGTCGAACAGGCGGTCCTGGTCCACGAGGACGTCACCGAGGCCTACGTGGCGGTCGCCGCCGGGGCCGCGAGCCCGTCGCCGGAGGAGCTGCTGCGCTGGTGCCGGGAGCGGCTGGCCGACTACAAGCTGCCGCGCGTGATCCGGCTGCTGGAGGCCCTGCCCCGCACGTCCAACGGAAAGCTGGTCCGCCAGGCGGCGACGCTGCGCGAACGCTGCGCCGGGTGAGCGCCCGCGCGGTTCCGACGCGTCCCCGGAGGGACGCGGACATTCGCACCGGAATCTTCACTGGAGTCTGAATCATGAGCACGTCACTGCTGGAAGACGAGATCCGTGAGTTCGTCCTGACCACGGTCATCGACGAGATGAACATCCTGCTGAGCCGCGACGGCATCACGGACGGGAGTCCGGTGACCGTCGGCGGGCTGGAGCTGGACTCGCTGAGCCTGATCGAGCTGACGCTGCGGCTGGAGTCGCGGTTCGGCGTGGAGATCCCGGACACCGACATCGAGCCGCTGGCCTCGCTGACCCTCGGCGGGCTCGTCGCCGAGGTCGTCGGGCGCGGGGCGAAGGCATGAGCGCGGAGACCTCCGCTCCGGCCGTCATCACGACCGATCTCGTCCGGGAGCTGCTGGCCGACCGCAAGATCTTCCCCGGTGTGCCGGACGACCTCGCCGAGGACGCCGAGCTGGTACTGGACTCCCTGGGGCTGGTGTGGCTGCTGCATGTGGTGGAGGAGCGCTACGGGCTGGTGGTGGAGCCCGGCGACGAGGACATCGCGGGCCTGACCTCGCTGCGGCGGCTGACCGCGTTCCTGGGCGCGGCCGGGACGGACGCGGTGGACGGGGGTGACCGGGGTGACCGGTGAGGTGACGGTGACCGGGTTCGGGGTCCGCACCGCCTTCGGCACGGGCGCGGACGCCCTGCGGCGCGGGGTGTTCGCGGGCGTCCCCTCCTTCGCCCCCACCACCCGCTTCGACACCGGCCCGTACCGCACCCCGATGGCGGGCGCGGCCCCCGACGGCCCGGACGCGGTCGCGCACTGGGCCCTGCGCCCCGCCCTCGCGCGCTGCGGCGCGGAGGCCCTCGACATGGCGGGCCTGCCCCGGGGCGCCGAGGCGGCGGTCCTGCTGGGCATCGCGGGCGACTGCACGAGCATCACGCGGTACTGGCGGGAGGCGGCGGAGACGGGGACGGCGGCGGGGAGCCACGAGGACGGCGGCACCGCCCCGGGCGAAGACGCGCCCCGGCTCGCCGACGCCGTCCCCGCGTATCTCGCCGAGGCGCTCGCCGGGAGCCTCGGGCTGACCGGGCCCCGGCTCACGTTCACCAACGCCTGTGTGGCGTCCGCCGCCGCGATCATCCACGCCTGCCGGCTGATCTCGTCCGGACGGATCGACGTGGCGGTGTGTGCCGGCGGCTATCTCGTGGAGGAGGAGACGTTCGGGAAGTTCGACTCGGGGCGGGCGCTGTCGCGGGACGGCACGGTGCGGCCGTTCAGCGCCGACCGCACCGGGCTGCTGCTCGGTGACGGGGTCGCGGCGGTCGTGCTGGAGTCCGCCGAGCACGCGCGCCGGCGCGGGGCCCGGCCGCTGGCGGGCGTGACCGGCTGGGGCGCGGCGACGGACGCCCACCACATCGCCCAGCCCCACCCGGAGGGCGTCGGCCTGGCCCGCGCGGCCCGGCAGGCGCTCCGGCTGGCCGGGGACCCGGACGGCGCGGACCTCGGCTATGTCAACGCCCACGGGACCGGCACCAAGTACAACGACGGCGCCGAGACCCGGGGCCTGCGCGCGGCGCTCGCCGGGCGGGCGGAGTCGGTGCCGGTCAGCTCCACCAAGAGCACCACCGGCCATCTCCTGGAGGCGGCCGGTGTCGTGGAGTTCGTGATCACCGTGCTGGCCCTGATGGACGGCGTACTGCCGCCGACCGCCAACTTCACCCGGGCCGACCCGGAGTGCGATCTCGACTACGTGCCGAACCGGGCCCGGCAGGCCGACCTCCGCCGGGCCCTCACCATCAACGCCGCCTTCGGCGGTGCCAACACCGCACTCGTCCTGGAGCGGCCGTGACGACGACGAACGAAGGAGGCGGAACGGCCGCCGCCGTGAGCGGGCCGGCCGAGAAGGCACCCCTCCGCGCGCCCCTCGGCGTCCTCACCACCGCCACCGCCACCCACGGCACCGGGCGGGACGGCGACATCCCGCTGCCGCGGCTGCCCGGGTTCGTGGAGTCGGCGTTCAGTCCCCTGGTGTACGAGGTGGCCGCGCGGTGTCTGACCGAGCGGCCCGATGGGGGCACCTCCCGCTCGAGCGAAGCCGAGAGTGGGGGAGGGGACCGGACGGCCGTCGCGCTGGCGAGTCTGACGGGCGACACCACCACGGCCGATCTGGCGAGCCGCCGGGTGGTGGCGGGCCGGGTCCACAACCCGCTGCTGTTCATGCAGGCCACCGCCAACTCCGTGCTGGGGCACATCAGCCGGGAGTTCGGGATCACCGGTCAGATGTTCAGCCTTTCCACCCTGGACGACCCGGTGACCGAACTCCTGGCCATGGCCGGCCTCCTCCTGGAGGACCCGGAGCTGGACCAGGTCCTGGTGCTGGGCGTGGAACTGGGCGGCGGCGAGCGTGTGGCCGCCGTGCACCGGGAACTGGCCGCCGCGCGGCGGGACCCCGCCCCCGTACGCCCGGCCCCGGACCTCCCCGAGTCCGCCGCCCTCCCCGGGTCCGCCGCACTGGCGGCGGCCGTGCTGCTCGGCCGGCCGGGCCCCGGCGTACCCGTGACGATCGGCTCGACGGAGACGTACGACGGCGGCCGACCCGCGGCCTGCCCGCGCCCCGGCAGCGTCCAGGGCCTGTTCGACCTGGCCGCCGCCCATCGGCGGCTGCTGCGGGACGGCGGCACCCATGTCCTGGTCACCGACCCCCGGGCGCCCGCGTTCCGCCTCGACGCCGGGCGGCGCCCGGACGGACCCGAGGGGAACGGGCCCGCGGAAGACGAGCCCCAAGGAAGCGAGACGGAGACCCATGCTCATCAGTAGGCAGGAGCGGGCGCGGATCTGCTCCGACACCGAACTCGGCGCCGGCAACGTCCTGCACCGGCTGCGCGCGTACGAACGTCCGCTCGACGAAACGGTGCTGCGGACCGACGGCACCTGGCGCGCGCCGGACGGCAGCCGTCCCGAGGTACTGACACTCGGGCAGCTGTGCGAGATCGTCGAGACGTACGCGGGCTGGTACGCGGCCCACGGAGTGCGCCCCCGCGACCCGGTGGCCATCCACTCCTTCTCGGCCGCCGAGTTCGCGGTGAACTTCCTGGCGCTGACCTCGCTCGGCGCGATCCCGTCGTTCGTCAACGGCCATCTGTCCCCGGAGATCGCCCGGGAGTACGTGCGCCGCCAGGGCGCGGTGGGCGCGTTCACCGACGAGGCGCACCGCGAGGTGCTGGCGGGCGACGAGCTGGACCTCGGCTTCCGTACGACCGCCGACGCGATCCGTCCGGAGCACCGCGCCTCGCTCCCCGCGTCGTACCCGTACCGGCACGACCCGACCGACCCGGTGCTGATCTCCCACTCCTCCGGTACGACCGGTCTGCCCAAGGGGGTGCCGCACACCCACCGGACGCTGATGTACGCCCAGGTGCACCGGCTTCGGTTCTCCACCGGGGCCGACATGGAGCGCACGCTGGTGGGGCTGCCGGGCGCGCACAACGCGATGGTGGCGACGCTGCTGTACTGCCTGCTGCTGCGCACGGACATCATGCTGCTCTCCGGCCGGCGCGGCACGGACGTGCTGGACGCGATCGAGGAGTTCCGGCCGACGACCGTACTGGCGTTCGCCGGGACCTTCGGCGAGATGGCCGCGGCGGATCTGACGGCACGGGATCTCTCCAGCGTGCAGGTGTGGTTCAACACCGGGGACGCGGCGCACGAGGCGCACATCCGGGCGCTCGTGGAGCACGGGAGCCGGATCGAGATCCGCCGGGATCTGAGCCGGGTCCGCGTCGAGGGCTCGGTCTTCGTGGACGGGCTGGGCTCCTCGGAGGCGGGCTACTCGGTCTTCCACAACCGGCACACCAAGGACACCTCGGCCTACTCCCGCCGGGTCGGCAGACCGATCAGCTTCGCCGAGGCCGCGGTGCTGGCCGAGGACGGCACCCCGCTGCCGCCCGGGCGGATCGGCCGGCTGGGCCTCAAGTCGCCCACGCTCACGCCCGGTTACTGGAACGACTCGCTCACCTGGAACCGGATGCGGCTCGGCGGCTACTGGCTCACCGGCGACCTCGCCCACCAGGACGAGGAGGGCAACTTCTACCACCTGGACCGGGTCCCGGACGCCGTCCGCACCCGCGCGGGGATCGTCTTCAGCACCCGCACCGAGGAACTCCTGCTGGCCGCGCTGCCGGACCTCGCCGACTGCACGGTGGTCGGGGTCGCCCCCGACGGCGTCCGCGCGGACTGGGACGGCGACGGCGAGGCGGAGGCGTACGCGCTGCTCCAGCCGGTCGAGGAGGACGACGGCACCGGAGACACCGGCGACGACGTGTGGACCGCCCGCGTCAACTCCGTGCTGACGGAGGCCGGTTTCCCGCCCGTGTCCCGGGCCCTGCGGATGAAGCCCGACGACGTGGCCAAGGGGGCCACCGGCAAGGTTCTCAAACGAGTGATGCGCGACCGGTTCGCCGCCAAGGAGCGACAGGGATGACCACGAGCACCGACGGCGTCAACCACCGCGCCCGCGCGAGTGAGGCGTACCGGCTGTGGTGGCAGCACGATGCCAACTGGTACCAGGGCGTCGCCGCCCGGTTCGGGCAGGAGGCCGCGAACGAGATCAACGCGGAGGCGATGGGGAAGGTCGCCCGGCACGTCGGGCAGCGCGTCGCCCGGCTGTACGGGCCGCTCCCGGAGACCGGCGATCTCCGCAAGGACCTGGAGGAGCTGCGCCGCCGCTACGACGACTGCGGCGACCGGATGTTCCCGCCGGAGCTGCGCAACGCCTCCACCGAGGTCGAGGACGACGACGCGATCGTGCTGACGCTGAAACGGAACTTCGCGATCACCATGGTCCGGATGGCCGGTTCGCTGGAGGGCTACCGCTGCCCGTGCACCGCCGTCCACGCCGGCTGGTCGGAGGGTCTCGGGGTGACCCTCACGGAGAACCGCGCCGAGAGCTGTCTGCGGGACGGCGACCCGGCGTGCCGCCTGGTCATGCGGGTCGACCGGCCCACCGCCGACGGTTCGGAGGGCTGAGGCGTGCGGGTACTCGTCGCCGGGGCCACCGGAGTGGTCGGACATCCGCTGGTGGGCGCGCTGCGGGCGCGGGGCCACCGGGTGAGCGTGCTGGTACGGCCGGGCTCGCGGGCCCGCGCCCCCGAGGCGGACGAGGTGGTGGTCGCCGACGCCCTCGACCGTGACGCCGTGTCGGCGGCGGTGTCGGCCGCCCGGCCCGAGGTGGTCGTCCACCAGATGTCGGCGCTGCGACTGCTGCGGGACGACCCGCCGGCGGCCTTCGCCCTCACCACCCGGCTGCGCACCGAGGGCACCGCCCATCTGGTCGAGGCGGCACGAGCGGCCGGCGCACGCCGGCTGGTCGCCCAGTCCATCGCCTTCGCCGCGGCCCCGGCCGGGGAACCGGTCCTCGACGAGGACGCGCCCCTGTACACGGACGCCCCCGACCCCGGCTGGGCCTCGACCGTACGGGCCGTCGCCGAGCTGGAGCGGCAGGTCACCGGGAGCGGCCTGGAGGGCGTGGTGCTGCGCTACGGCACGCTCTACGGCCCCCGCACCGCGTACGCCCGGACCGGCGCCACCGCGCAGGCCGTGCTCGCCGGACGGCTGCCGCTGCCCGGCGGCGGGGCCGGGATCATGTCGTTCCTGCACATCGAGGACGCCGTGGGGGCGGCGGTGGCGGGCGTCGAGTCCGAGACCGCCGGGGTGTTCCACGCGACGGACGACGATCCGGCCCCGGCCGCGCAGTGGCTGCCGCACCTCGCCCGGACGCTCGCCGCGCCCTCCCCGCGCACGGTCCCCGCGGCCCTCGCGCCCCGTCTCCTCGGCTGGTTCATGGCCCACCAGCTCACCTCCGCGCACGGCGCCGCCAACCACCGGGCCCGCACGGCACTCGGCTGGAAGCCGGCCAGACCGAGCTGGCGCGACGGACTGGGCCAGGAATGACCGACGCCGACGACACCTCCGGGCCCGGGAGCACGACTCCGCCCGCCGGCGCCCTCACCGTCTGTGTGGTCGGTGCCGGTCCCCGGGGGCTCTCCGTGCTGGAGCGGATCAGTGCCAACGCCGGGGGGACCGTGCGGCCCGTCGAGGTGCACCTCGTGGACCCGTACCCGCCGGGCGCGGGCGCGGTCTGGCGGACGGACCAGCCGGGCGAACTGCTGATGAACACGGTCGCCTCCCAGGTGACCCTGTTCACCGACGCGAGCGTGGACTGCGCGGGGCCGACGGTGCCGGGCCCCAGCCTGTACGAGTGGGCGTGCGCGGTCCGTGACGGAGCCTTCGACCAGGACCTCCCGCCCCGGACCCTGGACGAGGCGCGACGGCTCGGCCCCGACACCTATCCGACCCGCGCGTTCCACGGCCACTACCTGGAGTGGGTCTTCCGCCACCTGTTACGTACGGCCCCCGCCCATGTCACCGTCCACACGCACCCGACCACCGCGGTCGCCCTCGGCGAGGAGACTCCGGACGGACCGCAGACGGTGACCCTGGCGGACGGCGAACGGCTGACCGGCGTGGACGTCGTGGTGCTGGCCCTCGGCCACGGCACCCTGACCCCGTCGCCGGAGGAACGCGCGCTGCGCTCCTTCGCCGACCGCCACGGCCTCACCTATGTGGCCCCCGCCAACCCGGCCGACACCGACCTGAGCGGCATCACCCCGGGCACCCCGGTCGCCCTGCGCGGCCTGGGCCTGAACTTCTTCGACTGCGTGGCCCTGCTCACCGAGGGCCGCGGCGGCACGTTCAAGGAGGGCCAGTCCGGTCTCGTCTATCTGCCGAGCGGCAACGAGCCCGTCCTGTACGCCGGTTCGCGGCGCGGCGTCCCGTACCACGCCCGGGGCGAGAACGAGAAGGGCGCCCTCGGCCGCCACGAGCCGCGCTTCCTCACCCCGGACGTCATCGCGGAGCTGCGGCGCCGGGTGGCCGACGGGCACCCCCTCGGGTTCCGCGACGCCCTGTGGCCCCTCGTCGACCGCGAGGTACGGACCGTCCACCACGAGGCCTGGATCCGAGCCGCCCGAGGACCGGAGGCGGCCGGGGAGTTCGTACGGTCGTGTCTCGCGGCCCCGGTGGACGAGGACGCGGAGGCGGCCCTGCTCGACCGGCACGGTGTCCCGGCGGACGAGCGATGGAACTGGGCGTGGATCGAACGCCCCTACGGCGAGCGGGTGTTCACCGGCCGTGCCGACTTCCGCCACTGGCTGCTGGACCATCTGCGCCGGGATGTCGCCGAGGCCCGCCTCGGCAATGTGAACGGCCCGCTGAAGGCCGCGCTGGACGCCCTGCGGGACCTCCGCAACGAGATCCGGCTCGTCGTCGACCACGGCGGGGTCTCCGGCGACTCGTACCGCGCCGAACTCGACGACTGGTACACCCCGTTGAACGCCTTCACCTCGATCGGCCCGCCCGCCTTCCGGATCGAGCAGCTGATCGCTCTGATCGAGGCGGACGTCCTGCATGTGCTGGGCCCGGGGATGCGGGTCCGCGCCTGGGCGCGGGGCGGTTCGGGCGGCTTTCTCGTGGATGCCGAACCGGTGGGCGAACCCCCGGTCCGGGTCGACGCTCTGATCGAGGCGCGGCTGCCCGCCGTCGCCCTGCGGCGCAGCGCCGACCCCCTGCTGCGGTCGCTGTTCCGGTCCGGCGCGTGCGCGCCGTACCGGCTCGGCGGCGACACGGGGTACGAGCCCGGCGGGCTGGCGGTGACCGGCGGCCCGCCCCGGCTGGTGGACGCCACGGGCCGGCCGCATCCGCGCCGGTACGCCTTCGGGGTGCCGGTGGAGGGGGTGCGCTGGGTGACGGCGGTCGGCATCAGGCCCGGCGTGGGCTCGGTGACGCTGGAGGACTCGGACGCGATCGCACGGGCGGCGCTGGGGCTCGCCCCGGTACCGGGCCGGACGGCAGACGGAGGGAGTGACGGAACGTGAACGCGATGTCCGTGGGCACCGACGCGGGCCTGCTCGCCCCCACCTGGGCCGGTACGCCCGTCGCGGCGGAGGTGACCGACGAGGCGTGGCTGCAGGCCATGCTGGACGCCGAGGTGGCGCTGGCCCGGGCCCAGCACGCGGTCGGCCTGGCACCGGCCGCCGCCGTGGAGACGATCGCCTCGGCGGCCCGGGTGGAACGGCTCGACCTGCCCGCCCTGGCCCGCGCCGCCCGGGCCGCCGCCAATCCGGTGGTCGCGCTGGTGACCGCCTTCACCGAGGTCGTCGCGGCGGAGGATCCGGCCGCCGCGGAGTATGTGCACCGGGGGTCCACGAGTCAGGACATCCTGGACTCGGCGGCGATGCTGATCGGCCGCCGGGTCCTCGGTCTGATCGAGGGGGACCTGTCACGGGTCGCCGCGGCCTTCGCCGCCCTGGCCGGCACCCATCGGCACACCGTCCTCGCCGGACGCACCCTGGCCCAGCACGCCGTGCCGACGACCTTCGGGCTGAAGGCGGCGGGCTGGCTGGAGCTGGCCGTCGACGCGACGGTGCGGGTACGGGCGGTGGCGTCCGGGCTTCCGGCGCAACTGGGCGGAGCGGGCGGGACGTTGGCCGCGTACCGGGAGTACGCGGTGGTGGATCGTGCGGGCCGCCCGGAGGCGGACGTCCACGGGGAGGGCGGTCTGGAACTCCTCGGCCCCTTCTCCGCCGCCCTCGGTCTCGCCGAGCCCACCCTCCCCTGGCACACCGTCCGTACACCCGTCGCCGAACTCGGGGCCGTGCTCCAGCTCGTCACCGGGGCGCTCGGGAAGTTCGCGCTGGATGTGGGGACGCTGTCCCGTACCGAGATCGGTGAGCTGTCCGAGCCGGCGGGGGCCGGGCGCGGTGCCTCCTCGGCCATGCCGCAGAAGGTGAACCCCGCGCTGGCCACGCTGATCGTGTCGGCCGCCCGGCAGGTCCCCGCGCACGCACTGGTCCTCGCGCAGTGTCTGCTCGCCGAGGACGAACGGCCCGCCGGGGCGTGGCACGCCGAGTGGCAGCCGCTGCGGGAGGCGTTGCGGCTGGCGGGCGGGGCCGCGCACACCGCCGTCGAGCTGGCGGAGGGCCTGGTCGTCCATCCGGGGCGTATGCGGGCCAATCTCGATCTGACCGGGGGTGCCATCGTCGCCGAACGGCTGGCCGTGGTCCTGGCCCCGGTGCTCGGCAAGGCCCGCGCGAAGAAGGTGCTGACCGCGGCGTCGGCCGCGGCGTCCGGCACCGGCCGGCCCCTGCGCGAGGTGCTGCTCGCCGACCCCGAGCTGTCCGCCCGGTTCACCTCCGACCGGCTGGCGGAACTGCTCGACCCGGTCCGCTACACGGGCGCGGCCGACGCCCTGATCGACCGCGCCCTGCACCGGTACGCGGACGTGCGCGACCACCACGAGACGACCGGCGGAGGAACCCTGTGAGCACCGTGAGCCGGACGACCGGGACCCCGGAGGTCGCTCCACCCACCCGCTCCTGGCCGGTCCTGCTGATCGTGGTCTGCGCGCAGATGCTGATCTGGCTGGACACCTCGATCCTCAATGTCGCCGTCACCACCCTCGCCGACCCGGTGGACGGCCTCGGCGCGACCCCCGGCGAACTGGAGTGGGTGGCGAGCGCCTACACCCTGGTCGTCGCCTGCACCCTCTTCGCGGGCGGCGCGCTCGCCGACCGGTTCGGCCCCCGGAAGACCCTGCTCGCCGGGCTCGCGCTGATCGGCGTGGCCTCCGGCGCGGGCGCCTTCGTGGACAGCCCGGCCTGGCTGATCGTGGCGCGGGCCTTCATGGGCGCGGGCAGCGGCCTGCTGATGCCGGCGACGCTGACGGTGATCGTGCAGAGCACCCCGGAGGAGAAACGCACCCGGGCGATCGCCGTCTGGAGCTCGTCGAGCGGTCTCGGCGTGGCCGTCGGCCCCGTCGCGGGCGGCGCGCTGCTCAGCCACTTCTGGTGGGGTTCGGTGTTCCTCGTCAACGTGCCCATCGTCGCCCTGTGTCTGCTGGCGGTCCTGGTGGTCGTGCCCGACCTGGGCGGTTCCCACCGCCGGGTGCTCGACCTGCCGGGCCTCGCCCTGTCGGTGATCGGCCTGGGCGGCGTGGTCTACGGCATCATCGAACTCGGCGGCGGCAGCGCCTGGTACGGCCCGCGTGTGCTCCTGCCCCTGGTCCTGGGCTGTGTCGTCCTGGCGGTCTTCGTCGCCGGTCAGCGCCGGTCGGCGACGCCCAGCCTGGATCTGCGGCTCTTCCGGCAGCCCGGTTTCACGGCGGGCAGCGTGGTCCTGCTGATCGCCTTCATGGCGCTGGCCGGTCACCTGTTCTACGCGGCCTTCTATCTCCAGGGTCCTCGCGGTCTCTCTCCCGCCGATGCCGGCACCGTGATGATCGCCGCCGCCGTCGGCATCGTCCTGGGCAGCCAGGCCTCCCCGGCGCTGAGCCGTCGGCTGTCGGCCCGCTGGACGGTCGCGTCCGGCGTCCTTGCCACCGCCGTCACCTACGTCGCCTACGCCTGGCTCGACGGGCACACCCCGCTGTGGATCGTGGCCGTACTGCTGTGGGTCCAGGGCTTCGGCATGGGCCTGGTCGGCACCCCGGTCACCGCCGTGATGATGCGCGGGGTGCCGCCGCAGCTCGCGGGCGCCGGGTCGGCCGTCAACAGTGTCACCCGGCAGGTCGGCGGCACCCTCGGCGTGGCGATGGCCGGCTCGGTCCTCTCCGCCGTCTACCGGGACCGGATGGCCGACGCCGAACTCCCCTCCCCCGCCCAGGGGTTGTCCCCGGCCGCCGAGGAGGAGGCCCGTACCTCCGCCGAGGCCGCCCGTTCCCTGGCCGACTCCCTGAACCTGCCCGAACTGACGACCGCGGCCGACCACGCCTTCCTCGACGCCATGCACACCGCCACACTCTCCGTCGCCGCCCTCGCCCTCATCGGCTCCGCCGTGGCCCTCCTGGGCCTGCGCACCCGTACCGCGTCCGAACACGGAAGCCCCTGACAACAGGAATCAGGACCTGGGCCTTTCAGGGGCACGGGACCTGGCCCTTTGAGGGACGCACTCCCGGGTCCTTCGGGCCGACAGGACCCGGCCTTTCGGAGGCGCAGTCCCCGGTCCTTCAGGCCGACAGGACCCGGCCTTTCGGAGGCGCGGGGCCTGGCCTGTCAGGCCCGCAGAACCTGGCCTGTCAGGCCCGCAGGGCCTGATCTTTCAGGGGCGCGGGGAACTGCGCGAGAAGCCCCACCGGGCCGCACCCGACAACGCACCTCACTCCCCTCCCCCCACGCCCATAGAGAGATCCCATGACACGACCCACCCCCCGCTCGGTCCTGATCACCGGCGGCAACAGAGGCCTAGGACTCGCCATGGCCCACCATTTCGCCGCCGCCGGAGACAGAGTCACCGTCACCTACCGCGGCACCGAACCCCCCACCACCGACCGCTTCCTCGCCGTACGGTGCGACGTGACCGACACCGACCAGGTCGACCAGGCCTTCAAGGAGGCCGAGACGGCCCACGGCCCGGTCACCGTCCTGGTCGCCAACGCGGGCGCCACACAGGACCGGCTGCTGGTGCGGATGACGGAGGAGGACTTCGCCTCGATCGTCGACACCAACCTCACCGGCGCCTTCCGGGTGGCCCGGCGCGCGGTGCGGGGCATGCTCCGCACGGGCCACGGCCGTATCGTCCTGGTCTCCTCCACGGCCGCCCTGCGCGGCGCCCCCGGCCAGACCAACTACGCGGCGGCCAAGGCCGGCCTCATCGGCTTCGCCCGCGCCCTCACCCAGGAACTCGGCCCCCGCGACATCACCTGCAACGTCGTCGCCCCCGGCCTCACCGAGACCGACATGAGCCGCGCCCTCACCCCGGAACAGCGCCGTGATCTGCTGCGCACCACCCCCGCCGGGCGCACGGGCACCCCCGAGGAGGTCGCCGACGCGGTGGCCTTCCTGGCCGGCGCCGGTTATGTGCGCGGCGCCGTGATCCCGGTCGACGGGGGCGCCGGGCTGGGCCACTGAGCCCGCACGAGGCCCGGGCCCGCCGGACCGCCCGGACCGGTGGGGAAGTGGACGTCGCGCGGCCGCCCGCTTCCCCACCCCTGCTCGCTCCCCCCTCGCGACCGCTACCGCCCGCGCAGCGTCCGGTACTTGGCGACCAGTGCCCTCGTGGACGCGTCGAGGCCCGCCACCTCGGCTCCCTCGGTCAGCGCGGGCTCGACACGCTTGGCGAGGACCTTGCCCAGTTCGACGCCCCACTGGTCGAAGGAGTCGATGTTCCAGACGGCGCCCTGGACGAACACCTTGTGCTCGTACAGCGCGATCAGCTGGCCGAGGACCGAGGGGGTCAGCTCCTTCGCCAGGATCGTGGTCGTCGGGTGGTTCCCCTGGAACGTCTTGTGCGGCACCAGCTCCTCCGCGACGCCCTCGGCCCGTACCTCGTCGGGCGTCTTGCCGAAGGCCAGCGCCTGGGTCTGGGCGAAGAAGTTGGCCATCAGCAGGTCGTGCTGGGCCTTCAGCGTGTCGCTCAGCTCGGCGACCGGCTCGGCGAAGCCGATGAAGTCCGCCGGGATCAGCTTGGTGCCCTGGTGGATCAACTGGTAGTACGCGTGCTGGCCGTTCGTCCCCGGCGTGCCCCACACCACCGGCCCGGTCTGCCACTCCACCGGCACCCCGTCCCGGCCCACGTACTTGCCGTTGGACTCCATGTCCAACTGCTGCAGGTAGGCCGTGAACTTGGACAGGTAGTGGCTGTACGGCAGCACCGCGTGGGACTGCGCGTCGTGGAAGTTGCCGTACCAGATGCCCAACAGGCCGAGTAGCAGCGGCACGTTGGACTCGGCGGGCGCGGTGCGGAAGTGCTCGTCGACCAGGTGGAACCCGTCGAGCATCTCCCGGAAGCGGTCCGGCCCGATCGCGATCATCAGGGACAGACCGATCGCCGAGTCGTAGGAGTACCGTCCGCCGACCCAGTCCCAGAACTCGAACATGTTGGCCGTGTCGATGCCGAAGTCCGACACCTTCTGGGCGTTCGTCGACAGCGCCACGAAGTGCTTGGCGACGGCCTCGGGGCCGGCCTTCAGTTCGGTGAGCAGCCAGTCGCGCGCGGAGGTCGCGTTGGTGATCGTCTCGATCGTGGTGAACGTCTTGGAGGCGATGATGAAGAGCGTCTCCGCCGCGTCCAGGTCACGGACCGCCTCGTGCAGGTCGGCCCCGTCCACGTTGGACACGAAACGGACCGTCAGATCGCGGTCGGTGAAGGAGCGCAGTACCTCGTAGGCCATCGCCGGGCCCAGGTCGGAGCCACCGATACCGATGTTGACGACGTTCTTGATGCGGCGGCCGGTGTGCCCGGTCCACTCTCCGGAGCGGATGCGCTCGGCGAAGGCGGCCATCTTGTCGAGGACGGCGTGCACCGCCGGCACCACGTTCTCGCCGTCGACCTCGATCACCGCGCCGCGCGGGGCGCGCAGCGCGGTGTGCAGGACGGCGCGGTCCTCGGTGGTGTTGATCTTCTCACCGCGGAACATGGCGTCCCGCAGCCCGAACACGTCGGTGGCGGCGGCCAGCTCGCGCAGCAGCCGCAGCGTCTCGTCGGTGACCAGATGCTTGGAGTAGTCGACGTGCAGATCGCCGACCTCCAGTGTGTAGCCGGCGCCGCGCTCCGGGTCGGCCGCGAACAGCTCGCGCAGCTGTACCTCGCCCTGCTCCTCCCGGTGCTCGGCCAGCGCGGTCCACTCGGGCGTCTGGTTGAGCCGGGTACGGCTTTCTGCGTTCATCTCGGACTTCAGCCTTCTTTCCTACCTGGTCCTGCGTGCGTACCTTGCCCCGCTGCCGTTCCAACCTAATTGATCACGACGGAACACGAGCTGTCGTCCCCTGGTCGTCCGGCTCAACAACACATACGTCCGATGTGAGCCCGGGTATCAGCGCGGCGACGGACAGGACGAAGAAGGCGGCGGCGAGCAGTGCGGGTGTGTTCAGTCCCCAGGTCGTGGCGGCGGCCCCGCCGAGCAGCGCGCCCAGCGGCGCCCCGGCCACCCCGAGGGTCCGGAAGGCGGCGGAGACCCTGCCGAGCAGGTCGGCGGGGGTGCGCTGCTGCATCAGGGTCGTGGTGTTGACGTTCCACACCATGCCCATGGCCCCGAACACGGCGAGGCTCACCATGAGGACCGCCAGACTGCGGACCGAGCCCATCGCGACCAGCGCCCCGGTCTGCACCCCGCCCGCCAGCAGCACGGCCCGCACCCGCCCGACGCGGGCCACCAGCCGTCCGTTCGCCGCTCCCCCGGCGAGGCCGCCCACCGTGTAGGCGATCGTCGCCGCCGCGAATCCGGCGCTGCCCGCGTCCAGCCAGTCGGTGACCAGCAGCACCAGGGTGGCGATGAGGGCGCCCATGCCGATGTTGCAGAGCGTGGTGGCGGCGCACAGTCCGCGCAGGGCTCTGTCCCGCCACAGGGTCCGCAGTCCGGCGGCGATCTCGGTGCGCAGTGCGCCGCTTTCTGGCCGTGGCGCCCCCTCGGGCGGGGCGGTGCGCAGTGAGGCGACGAGGGCTGCGGCGACCAGGTAGGTCAGTGCGTCGGCGGCGAAGGGGACGGCCGCTCCGGCGGCCAGCAGCAACGGCACGAGCGGCGCGGCCACCAGCCCGCCCGCGATCCGTTGCCCGGTCATCAGCCGGGTGTTGGCGCTGCCGAGTGCCTCCCGGCCCACCACCGCCGGCAGCAGCGCCGTGGCCGCGTTGTCGAACAGGGTCTGGAGGGTGGTGAGGGCGAAGGCCAGGGCGATCAGCAGGGCGATCGAGGCCCGGTCGAGGCTCACGGCCACCGCGAAGCCCGCCACCAGGCCGCCCCGTACCACGTCCACGATCCACATGGCCCGCCGTCGGTCCACCCGGTCGGCGACGGCCCCGCCGAGCAGTCCGAACACGAGCCAGGGCAGATAGCCGCAGGCCGCGACGGAGGCGACGAGCAGCGGTTCGTCGGTCAGGGTCACCGCGAGCAGGGGCAGCGCGGCCGTACGCAGCGCGTCGCCGAAACTGGAGAGCACAGCCGCGCTCCACAGCCGTAGGAAGGCGCCGCGGTACGCGGCCGTGGCCTCCTGAACCACCCCCGTCACGTGTCCCCCTCACGCTCACGATCCGTCGACCCGTCGACACACGAGTCGATGCGCAAACCGTAGAGGGCACCACTGACAATGGGCCTGACCAGGGAGAACACGGGCAGCACGCGCCGGACGGCGAGCGAGGCGCCCAGACACCTCCGGCCGGGCACCCTCGGTGCCCGGCCGGTGTCGACTTCTAGATCTCGCCCCGGAGTTTGGCGAGCGCCTCGGCGAGGATCGCCTCACCGTCCGCGTCGCTGCGTCGCTCCCGCACATAGGCGAGGTGCGTCTTGTAGGGCTCGGTGCGGGGTGGGGCCGGGGGGTTGTCCCGGTCCTGTCCGGCCGGGAAGCCGCAACGCGGGCAGTCCCAGGTGTCGGGGACCTGTGCGTCGCTGGCGAAGCTCGGCTGGGTCTCGTGTCCGTTGGAGCACCAGAAGGAGATGCGCAGCCGGGGTGCGGACTCGCCGCGCTCGGCTTCGCCCATCGGCCCCGCCCCGACCCGGCTTCCTCGGATCGCGTTGCCACTTGCCACGGTCGTAACTCCCTGCGTGATGGTGCGGCGAAGCGAGTCGGCGTTTCGCTTCGCTGCGAGCGCCTCAGTCTACGTAAGGCCCAACGCGCGTCCAGTGATTGGAGTTACATCCCGCCCACAGACGCAAGCCCCATGATAGGCCGCGTTCGAAGTCGCGTACCCAGCATGGGGCTTTACGTGCGGATTGGTGCGTCCGTGACGCGTTGTCCCACCGGTGTCGGTCCGAGGGTCAGTTGTTGACCTTCATCAGGATGCCGAGGACGACAATGCACGCGAACCACATCAGACCGACCACCACGGTGATCCGGTCGAGGTTGCGCTCGGCGACCGAGGAGCCGCCGACGGAGGACTGCATACCACCACCGAACATGTCGGAGAGGCCGCCGCCCTTGCCCTTGTGCATCAGCACCAGCAGCATCATCAGCAGGCTGAAGACGATCAGGGCGATCGAGAACCCCATAACCACGGCTGGACCAACTTCCTCGGATTCTGATGGACTGCGGGGACCGGCCGCGTGGCCGGTCCCCGCAAGAGTACGACGTTACGCCGCTAGGGCCTACTCACCGGTGCCACTCACTGATCGCGGAAGCGCACGATCTTGACGAACTCGTCGGCGTCCAGCGAGGCTCCGCCGACGAGGGCGCCGTCGATGTCGGCCTGCGCCATGATCTCGGCGACGTTGCCGGCCTTGACGGAGCCGCCGTACTGGATGCGGACCTTGTCGGCCAGTTCCTCGCCGTACAGCTCGGTGAGCTTGCCGCGGATGGCCGCGCACACCTCCTGGGCGTCCTCGGCGCCGCAGACCTTGCCGGTGCCGATGGCCCAGACGGGCTCGTAGGCGACGACGACGGTCTCGGCGTGCTCGGCGGGGACGTCCTTGAGGCCGCCCTCGACCTGGGCGAGCGTGTGGGAGACGTGGTTGCCCGCCTCGCGGACCTCCAGCTCCTCGCCGACGCACAGGATGGGGGTGAGGCCGTGCTTGTAGGCGGCCTTGACCTTGGCGTTGACGATCTCGTCGGTCTCGTCGTGGTACTGGCGGCGCTCGGAGTGGCCGATCGCCACGAACGTGCACTTGAGCTTGGCCAGCATCGGGCCGGAGATCTCGCCGGTGTAGGCGCCCGAGTCGTGGGCCGAGAGGTCCTGGGCGCCGTACTTGATCTTGAGCTTGTCGCCGTCGACCAGGGTCTGGACCGAGCGCAGGTCGGTGAAGGGCGGCAGGACCGCGACCTCACAGGCCTCGTAGTCCTTGTCGGCGAGGGCGAAGGCGAGCTTCTGGACGTGCGCGATGGCCTCGAGGTGGTTGAGGTTCATCTTCCAGTTGCCCGCCATCAGGGGCGTACGCGTGCTCATTGAGGGTCAGTCCTCCAGTGCGGCGAGGCCGGGGAGCGTCTTGCCCTCGAGGTATTCGAGGGAGGCGCCGCCACCGGTCGAGATGTGGCCGAATGCGTTCTCGTCGAAGCCCAGGATCCGCACGGCCGCGGCGGAGTCGCCGCCGCCGACGACCGTGAAGGCCTTGGAGTCGAGGAGGGCCTGGGCGACCGCCTTGGTGCCCTCGGCGAAATCGGGGTGTTCGAAGACGCCCATGGGGCCGTTCCAGAAGACGGTGGCGGCGTCGGCGATCTTCGAGGCGTACAGCGTGGCGGACTCCGGGCCGATGTCCAGGCCCATCTGTCCGGCCGGCATGGCGTCCGCGGCGACCGCGGTGGCGCCGGCCGGAGCCTTGGTCTTCAGGTCGGGGAAGGCGGGCGCGACGACGGCGTCCACGGGCAGGACGATCTCGACGCCGGTCCGCTCCGCGCGCTCCAGGTACTCGGTGACCGCGCCGAACTGGTCCTCCTGGAGGAGGGAGCCACCGACCTCGTACCCCTTGGCCTTGAGGAAGGTGTACGCCATGCCGCCGCCGATGAGGATGCGGTCGGCCTTGCCGAGCAGCTGGTCGATGACGGCGAGCTTGTCGGAGACCTTGGCGCCGCCGAGCGCGACCACGTAGGGGCGCTGGACGTCGTCGGTGAGCCGCTTCAGGACGCCGACCTCGGTGGCGATGAGGTGTCCGGCGTAGTGCGGCAGCCGGGCCGGGAGGTCGAGGACCGAGGCGTGCCCCCGGTGCACGGCGCCGAAGCCGTCGCCGACGTAGACGTCGGCGAGGGCGGCCAGTTGATCGGCGAAGGCGCCGCGCTCGGCGTCGTCCTTGCTGGTCTCACCGGCGTTGAAGCGCAGGTTCTCCACGACGGCGACCTGCCCGTCGGACAGGCCCGCGACCGTGGCGGTGGCGGACTCGCCGACGGTGTCCGTCGCGAACGCCACGTCGGCGCCGAGGAGTTCACCGAGGCGCGCGGCTGCCGGGGCGAGGGAGAAGGCCGGGTCCGGGGCGCCCTTGGGGCGGCCCAGGTGGGAGGCGACGACGACGCGCGCGCCCGCCTCCGCCAGCGCCCTGACGGTGGGCAGCACGGCGCGGATGCGGCCGTCGTCGGTGATGGTGGTGCCGTCCAGCGGCACATTGAGGTCGGCGCGGACGAAGACCCGCTTGCCGGTGACGGGCTCGGCGAGGAGTTCGTCGATCGTCTTCATGAAGGAGGGCTCCCGAGGAGGACTTGTGGTGCTCGTGATCGTAGGAGGGCCTTTTCTCACGTGCGTCAGGGCCCGGGCGGCGCGTCCCTGCGCCGCCCGGGCCCTGACGTCACATCAAACTGCCTGCTCTGTCGGTCAGAGCTGCTCGCCGACGAAGACCGTGAGGTCGACGAGGCGGTTGGAGTAGCCCCACTCGTTGTCGTACCAGCCGAGGATCTTCACCGTGTTGCCCTCCTGGACCATGGTCAGGGAGGAGTCGAAGGTGCAGGAGGCCGGGTCGCTGACGATGTCCGAGGAGACGATCTCGTCCTCGGTGTAGGCCAGGTAGCCCTTGAGGGCGCCGTCCTCGGAGGCCTTCTTGAACGCGGCGTTGACCTCGTCCTTGGTGACCTCGCGCTGCAGCGTCACGACCAGGTCGGTGGCCGAACCGGTCGGGACCGGGACGCGCATCGCGATGCCGTCGAGCTTGCCCTTGAGCTGCGGGAGGACCAGCGCGGTGGCCTTCGCGGCACCGGTGGTGGTCGGGATGATGTTCTCGGCGGCGGCGCGGGCGCGACGCAGGTCCGAGTGCGGGAAGTCCAGGATGCGCTGGTCGTTGGTGTACGCGTGGACCGTCGTCATCAGACCCTTGACGATGCCGAAGTTCTCGTCGAGGACCTTGGCCATCGGCGCCACACAGTTGGTGGTGCAGGAGGCGTTGGAGATGACGTGGTGGTTGGCCGCGTCGTACTTGTCCTGGTTGACGCCCATCACGATGGTGATGTCCTCGTCCTTGGCCGGAGCCGAGATGAGGACCTTCTTGGCGCCGCCGGCGAGGTGCTTCGCGGCGTCGGCCTTCTTCGTGAAGATGCCGGTGGACTCGATGACGATGTCGACGCCCAGCTCGCCCCACGGGATGTCGGCGGGGTTGCGCTCGGAGAGGACCTTGATGGTGTGGCCGTCCACGGTGATCGTGTCGGCGGTGTTCGACACCTCGGCCTTGAGACGGCCCAGGATGGTGTCGTACTTCAGCAGGTGAGCGGTGGTCGCGGTGTCACCCAGGTCGTTGACAGCCACGATCTCGATGTCCGCACCCTGCTCCAGCAGCGCGCGGAAGTAGTTACGACCGATGCGGCCAAAGCCGTTGATGCCTACGCGGATCGTCACGAACCGATCTCCTCGTTGGTACGCCGGCTCAGCGCCGGCGAGCTGTATGGGATGTCCCCGACCGCCTACGACCCTACCTCCCCGGGCCCCGGCGAGTGGCATCGAGATGCCCTATACATGCCGGTGCGGTCCGTACTCACCGGTAGGGGTACGGACCGCCCTGGTTTTACAAGGTGATTACCTTTTGAGCGGCCCCCCGATCATCTGATTCCAGACGTCCGGAGGGCCGTTGACGAGGGCGTTCGCCACCCGTCCGGCGCAGTCGGCGCTCAGTTCCTCAGCGCCGCCAGTGCCTTGCCGAGCAGCGCCTTGCGGTCGGCCGCCGCGGGGACCTGCTCCAGACCGAAGCCCAGCAGCACGGTGTCCTCCGTGGTGACGGCGCCGAAGGTCTTGAACAGTTCACCCGACAGACCCCAGTCCTTCACGACGGCCGGGCTGCCGGCGGGCGGGCCGGGGGTGCTCCACGGACCGAGCGAGGTCTCGAAGCCCTCCACCGCGCCGGGCGTGCCGCCGATGACGACGGCGGCGTTGTCGGCGAGGAGACCGCGACCGCCGCTGCCGGGGTCGGTGACATAGCTCAGCGAGACCTCGACGGTCTTCCCGGCGTAGGCGGACAGGTCGAACTCGACCTGCTGCCAGCCGTCCGAGGCCCCGGTGAAGCTGTTCCAGGCCCCGCTGGTGCCACTGGGGGTGCAGCCACCGGCGCCCAGGGTCAGGTACCGCTTCAGCGCCGGGTGGCCCTGGATGAAGAACCCGGCCTCGCACTCGGTGGGCACCGTGGTGGAGGTGGCCCCGCCGAGGTCCGGCAGAGTCGTCCAGTCGTCCGCGCCCGCCGTGTGCGCCTCCAGCAGGGCGTGGTCGTAGCCCTCCTCGGTGCTCCACAGCAGCTGGGTGCGCAGGGTCGGCCGGTCCGCCGCGGTGACCGAGGTGAGGTCGATGGTGCGGGTGAGGCGGTTCCACGCGTAGTCGGTGTGCGTGGCGGCCGCCATCGACGCGCCCTCGTACGGGCCGTACGGGTTGACGGTCCCGGGGTACTGTCCCGCGCCGGCGCTCTTGAACTGCGGGAACGTCTCCACGGGCAGCGCGTCCGAGGTGAGCCCGAAGGAACCGGCGGTGTTCAGCGGGTTCCCGGGCGCGTCGCCGAGGGTGCCCGAGAAGCCGTCGAGCTTGCCGAGGCCCGCGAAGGCGGTGGCGTTCGGCAGGGAGGTGCGGCTGTAGGCGCCCAGGTAGTACTGGCTGAAGTCGTTCGTCAGGGTGCCGTCGCCGAGGTCGACGGAGCCGCCGGCGCTCTCGCCCGCCTCGATCAGCTTGCCGCCCTCGTTGAGGTAGGCGCGCAGTTCGAGCTGGGTGGTGACGCCGGGCCGGACGGCGCCCGTGTAGTGCACGACCTGCTTGAAGTGCTCCAGTACGCCGAGCGCGTCGGGCGCGCCCTGGGTCGCGACGTCCCAGACGAGCGCCTTCTTGCCGTTGGCCTTCAGCGCGTCGACGTAGGCCTGGGTCTGGGTCGCCGTCGCGCCCTCCTCGGCGAGGACGAGCGTGTCGGCCTTGGGGCGTTCGGCGATCGTGTACGTGAAGCGCTCGCTCTTGGTGGGCTTGCCCTTCTTCGTCTCGCCGGTGAACCAGATCTCGACCTTGTCGCCCGGCTCGCCGTCCTGCACCTTGGCGCGGTACTCGTCGAAGTACAGGTTGTCGTCACCGCCGAACGTCTCACCGCCCTTCCAGGCCTTGAGCTTCTGGTCGTAGGTACGGCCGCGGCCGTTGATCCGGTAGTTCAGCTCCTTGTCGCGCACCGACTTGCGGGCGACGACGGAGATCTCCTGGTCGGCGCCCCGCGAGTACGAGGTGGTGAACTCGGCCGGGGTGAAGTCGGGGGCGTCGACGCCGACGGAGGACTTCGGCTGGTCGGGCGTGGCCGCGGACTCGGCGAGGGAGAGCGCGAACGGGATGTTCTTCTCGAACTCCTGCTGGATCAGCTTCTCGTCGTCCGGGAACGTGAAGACCGAGGCGCAGTCCTCGGGCCGCCAGGCGTCGTTCGGGTCGATGTTCGAGGCGGTCTGGCAGGTCGACATCTCGGGGGTGTAGAACGCCGCGCCGTTGATGTTGGACGCGTGGCCGTTCGCCTCACCGTTGGTGGTGTACAGCTCCGAGGAGAGCTGGGGGCGGTAGCCGGGGATCGCGGAGTTCTCGGGGGTACCGGCGAGGGACTTGTAGAGCACGTCGTCCGGCGTCGGGCTCGCCACCTGCCAGCCGACCCCGTAGAGGAGGAGTTCGGCGGCGGAGTGGTAGTTGATGCCGTACTCGAAGCCGATGCGCTTCTCGAAGGCGTCCAGGACCTTGGTCTCGGGCTCCGAGGCGGGACCGGCGCCGCGGTAGGTCTCGCTGGTGGGGGCCGGGGACGAACCCTCGTTGTCGTAGCCCCACTTGTAGGCGAAGTTGCGGTTGAGGTCGACGCCGTCGCCGACGGTGATGGCGCCGTCGGCGTTGACGTCCCGCAGGTTCTTGCGCCACTGCCGGTTGTCGGGGTTCTGGTGGGTGAAGTCGTAGCCGTCGGGGTTGGCGGAGAGCACGAACCACAGCTCGGTGGTGTCGACGATCTTCTTGATCCGCTTGTCCGACTTGTAGTTGTCCAGGTAGTGGTGGAGCAGCCGCCGGGTCATCTCCGGTGTGATCCACTCACGCGCGTGCTGGTTGGACATGTACAGCACGGACGGTTTGACGCCGTCCTTGGTCTTCTTCGCGTCCTTGCTCAGCTTGACCGCGAGGATGTCCTGGCCCCGCAGGGTCTTGCCGAGGGAGACCACCTTGGTCAGGGAAGGGTTCTCCTGGCCCGTGCGGAGGATCTCCTCCTTGAGGTTGCCCGCGCCGCTGTAGGGGCGGTAGACCCCGTCGCCTGCCGCGGTGACGCGCGCCTCGGCCTTGCTGGTGAGCCGGTGTTCCTTCAGTTCGACGCCCTGTTCCTCCAGGGCGTCCGCCTGCTTGTCGGTGAGGTAGACCTCGACGGAGGCCGTGCCCTTCTCCGGCGCCTGCTCGCTGAGTTCGTGGCCGTCCTGTCCGGCGGCGAGCAGCAGCGGTATCTGCTTCTTCGTCACCTCGGCACGGAAGACCTTGACTTCGTCGGTGTCGGAGCCGTCGTTCTCGGCCGCCTGGGCCAGGGGTGCGAGTCCCGCACCACCGCCCAGCAGGAGCGCGCCGGCGGCGAGGATCGATCTCGCTCTTCGTCTCATGAGCCCCCCTTGCAGTGGTTCGCCACAGCGACGAACAGACGCCAGGCTCATGTCAGACATGAGCCACGTCAAGGGTGCCTCACAGGCCATACACGGAATTCACGCAGAAAGCCGAAGGCCGGTGCCGACAGCACCCAAATGGGCGTCGGCACCGGCGAGTTGAGCCGTCCGGGTGGTCGGTCACCCCACGAGATTCTCGGCCATCTCCTCGGTGAGGCTGGACTCGGTGCCCGGGATGCCGAGGTCGGAGGCGCGCTTGTCGGCCATGGCCAGCAGCCGCCTGATCCGGCCCGCGACGGCGTCCTTGGTGAGCGGCGGGTCGGCGAGCGCGCCCAGCTCCTCCAGGGAGGCCTGCTTGTGCTCCATGCGCAGCCGCCCGGCGGCCGCGAGGTGCTCGGGGACGTCGTCGGCGAGGATCTCCAGGGCGCGGCCCACCCGGGCGCCCGCGGCGACGGCCGCGCGGGCCGAGCGGCGCAGGTTGGCGTCGTCGAAGTTGGCGAGCCGGTTGGCCGTGGCCCGGACCTCGCGGCGCATCCGCCGCTCCTCCCAGGCGAGCACGGACTCATGGGCGCCGAGCCGGGTCAGCAGCGCGCCGATCGCGTCCCCGTCGCGGACGACGACCCGGTCCACGCCCCGGACCTCGCGGGCCTTCGCCGCGATCGACAGCCGACGGGCGGCGCCGACCAGCGCGAGCGCGGCCTCCGGACCCGGGCAGGTCACCTCCAGGGAGGACGAGCGGCCGGGTTCGGTGAGCGAGCCATGGGCGAGGAAGGCCCCGCGCCAGGCCGCCTCGGCGTCACAGGTGGCCCCCGAGACCACCTGCGGCGGCAGCCCCCGGATCGGGCGGCCCCGGCCGTCCACCAGACCGGTCTGCCGGGCCAGCTGGTCACCGCCGGCGACCACCCGGACGACGTAACGCGAACCGCGGCGCAGTCCGCCGGGCGCCATCACGATCAGTTCGGAGCTGTGGCCGAAGATCTCCAGGATGTCCCGCTTGAGTCTGCGGGCCGCCATCGCGGTGTCCAGCTCCGCCTCGATCACGATGCGTCCGCTCACCAGGTGCAGGCCGCCCGCGAACCGCAGGATCGCCGAGACCTCCGCCTTTCTGCAGCAGGTCCGGGTGACGGGTAGCCGGGAGATCTCGTCCTTCACCGCTGCCGTCATCGCCATGGGCCGATCCTTCCATGCATCCGAAAAATACGGTCGTACGCGGCGGCCAACAGCTCCGGGTCGTGCCGCGGAGATCCATCGGTCCGGGCCACCGGCGCCAGCTCGACCGCGGCACCGAACCGTTTGGCGGCGTCGGTCAGGGAATCGCGGTCGGGCACGGCGGCCACGTCGGCCAGCACCACGTCCAGGGCGAGTTTAGGGGCGTGTCGTGCCAAAACCTCCAAATGACGCTGCGGGGAGAAGCCATCGGTTTCTCCCGGCTGCGGGGCGAGGTTCAACGACAGCACGAGCCTGGCCTTGGTCTCGGTGAGGGCGTCCAGCAGCTCGGGCACGAGCAGATGCGGGATCACCGAGGAGAACCAGGAGCCCGGCCCGAGGACCACCCAGTCGGCGTCGAGGACCGCCGCCACGGCCTCGGGCACGGCGGGCGGGTCGTGCGGCACGACGTGCACGGACTGCACCTCGCCGGGGGTGAGCGCGACCGTCGCCTGCCCCCGTACGGTGTCCACGTCCTCCGGGCGCGCCGGGTCGTGGCCCTTGACCAGGGCCTGCAGCTCCAGCGGTACGGCCGACATGGGCAGCACCCGGCCCTGGGCGCCGAGCAGCCTGCCGACCAGGTCGAGGGCCTGGACATGGTCCCCGAGCTGCTCCCACAGGGCGACGATCAGCAGATTGCCGACCGCGTGTTCGTGCAGGTCGCCCTGGGACTGGAAACGGTGCTGGATGACGCGGGCCCAGGTCTGGCCCCAGTCGTCGTCGCCGCAGAGCGCGGCCAGCGCCTTGCGCAGGTCGCCGGGCGGCAGCACACCCAGCTCGTCGCGGAGACGTCCGCTGGAGCCGCCGTCGTCGGCCACGGTGACGACGGCGGTGAGGTCACCGGTGATCCGGCGCAGCGCGGCGAGCGAGGCGGACAGGCCCATGCCGCCGCCGAGGGCGACGACCTTGGGCTGGGCGCCCCGGCGGCGCGGGCGGGCGCCGCGGGCCTCGACGGGCCTGCTCTCGCGGCCCTCGGGGACGACCCGGCGCAGCCGGCTCAGTCTGCTCGGCCGCGGCACGGTGGGTCCGGTCACTCGCGCCCCATGTCCCGGTGCACGACCACGGTCTCGACGCCCTGGGAGGCGAGGCGGGCGGCGAGCTTCTCGGAGGTGGCGACCGAGCGGTGCTTGCCGCCGGTGCAGCCGACCGCGATGGTCACGTACCGCTTGCCCTCACGGCGGTAACCGGCGGCGATCATCTGCAGCAGCTCGGTGTAGCGGTCGAGGAACTCCTTGGCGCCGGGCTGGTTGAAGACGTACGCGGAGACCTCCTCGTTGAGGCCGGTGAAGGGGCGCAGCTCCGGGACCCAGTGCGGGTTGGGCAGGAAGCGCATGTCCACGACCAGGTCGGCGTCGACCGGGAGGCCGTACTTGAAGCCGAAGGACATGACGGTGGCCCGCAGCTCGGGCTCCTCGTCGCCGGCGAACTGGGCGTCCATCTTGGCGCGCAGCTCGTGCACATTGAGGCTGGAGGTGTCGATGACCAGGTCGGCGTCGCCGCGCAGCTCGCGCAGCAGCTCCCGCTCGGCGGCGATGCCGTCGGTGATGCGGCCGTCGCCCTGGAGGGGGTGCGGGCGGCGGACCGACTCGAAGCGGCGCACCAGGGCGTCGTCGGAGGACTCCAGGAAGACGATCCGCCGGGTGACGTGCTTGGTCTCCAGATCGGCGAGGGAGTCCCGCAGATTGTCGAAGAAGCGGCGGCCGCGGACGTCCACGACGACCGCGATCCGGGCCACGTTCCCCTGGGAGCGGGCGCCCAGCTCCACCATGGTGGGGATCAGGGCGGGCGGCAGGTTGTCGACGACGAACCAGCCGAGGTCCTCCAGACACTTGGCGGCCGTGGACCGTCCGGCGCCGGACATGCCGGAGATGATGACCAGCTCGGGGATGGCCGCCTCGGGGACCCCGGCTGTTTCGATGCCCGTACTCACGTGTGCTCCGTCTTCCTGTGGCGCTGGGTGCTGCGGGGTATCGTCGCCCGCCGCGCTGTGGGCTTCCCCGCGCTCCGCTGTGTGCTCGTGGTGCTGTTCTTCAGGACGCGCCGTGCGCTCCGGGAGTTCTGCGGGCTCCGGGAGTCCTGGGCGCTCGTCGTGCTCGTTCATGTCTCCTGCCCTCGCCGCCGGTCCGGGGAGCCCGCGGCCACGGGCTCCCCAGAGGGGTCCGCCGTCGTACCGGGCTCCTCTTCCTCCATGATCTCTCCGGTCGCCGTGTTCACGGCGGGGGCGGCCGGAGCCGCCCGGGCGAGGGCCGCGGCGATCGTCTCGGCCGTCTTGCGGCCTATGCCGGGAACCTCGCAGATCTGGTCGATCGTCGCGGAACGCAGCTTCTTCAGCGAACCGAAGTGCTTCAGCAGGGCCTGCTTGCGAGCCTCCCCGAGGCCGGGCACGTCGTCCAAGGGGCTCGCCCGGAAGCGCTTGGCGCGTTTGGCTCGCTGGTAGGTGATGGCGAAGCGGTGGGCCTCGTCGCGGACGCGCTGGAGGAGGTAGAGGCCCTCGCTGGTGCGGGGCAGGACCACCGGGTCGTCCTCGCCCGGCACCCAGACCTCCTCCAGACGCTTGGCGAGGCCGCACACGGCGATGTCGTCGATGCCCAGCTCGTCGAGGGCCCGCCGCGCGGCGGCCACTTGCGGCTGTCCGCCGTCCACGACGACGAGCTGCGGCGGGTAGGCGAACCGCTTGGGGCGGCCGTCGTCGTCCTTGAGTCCGCCCGCCGGGCCGTCGGCCCCGTCCCCGGAATCGGCGGTGTCCTCCTCCACCCACTCGCCGGTCTTCTCCTTCTCGGCGAGGTACCGCTTGAAGCGGCGGGCGATGACCTCGTGCATGGAGCGGACGTCGTCCTGGCCCTCGCCGTGCCAGACCTGGGTGTCTCCGACACGGCCCTTGATCTGGAAGCGGCGGTACTCGCTCTTGCGGGCCAGGCCGTCCTCGAAGACGACCATGGAGGCCACCACGTCGTCGCCCTGGAGGTGGGAGATGTCGTAGCACTCGATCCTGAGCGGGGCGCTGTCCAGGTCGAGGGCCTCCGCGATCTCCTCCAGCGCGCGGGAGCGGGTGGTGAGGTCGGAGGCGCGCTTGGTCTTGTGCAGGACGAGCGACTGCTGGGCGTTGCGCGCGACGGTCTCCATGAGCGCCTTCTTGTCGCCGCGCTGCGGGACGCGCAGGGAGACGTGGGAGCCGCGGCGCCCGGTGAGCCACTCCTGCACCGGTCCCACGGGGTCGGGCAGCGCCGGGACGAGGACCTCCTTGGGCACGGAGTCGCCGGTCTCCTCGCCGTACAGCTGCTGGAGCGCGTGCTCCACGAGGTCACCGGTGGTGACGGCCTCGACCTTGTCGGTGACCCAGCCGCGCTGGCCGCGCACGCGTCCACCGCGGACGTGGAAGATCTGGACGGCCGCCTCCAGCTCGTCCTCGGCGAGGGCGATCAGGTCGGCGTCGGTCGCGTCGGCGAGCACGACCGCGCTCTTCTCCATGGCCTTCTTCAGGGCCTCGATGTCGTCGCGCAGCCGGGCGGCCCGCTCGTACTCCATCTCCTCGGCCGCGTCCGTCATCCGCTTCTCCAGACGGCGGATGTACGTGCCCGTGCGGCCGGCCATGAAGTCGCTGAACTCCTCGGCCAGTTCGCGGTGGTCCTCGGCGGAGATCCGCTCCACGCAGGGGGCCGAGCACTTGCCGATGTAGCCGAGCAGACAGGGGCGGCCGGTGCGGGCCGCGTTCTTGAACACCCCGGCCGAGCAGGTGCGGACGGGGAAGACGCGCAGCAGCAGGTCGACGGTGTCCCGGATCGCCCACGCGTGCCCGTACGGCCCGAAGTACCGCACGCCCTTCTTCTTGTGACCGCGCATCACCTGCACGCGGGGGTACTGCTCGTTCATCGTGACCGCGAGGTACGGGTAGCTCTTGTCGTCGCGGTACTTGACGTTGAACCGGGGGTCGAACTCCTTGATCCAGGAGTACTCCAGCTGCAGCGCCTCGACCTCCGTGGACACCACGGTCCACTCCACGGAGGCGGCCGTGGTGACCATCGTGCGGGTGCGCGGGTGGAGGCCGGTCAGGTCCTGGAAGTAGCTGGCCAGGCGCTGACGCAGGCTCTTCGCCTTCCCGACGTAGATCACCCGGCGGTGCTCGTCACGGAACTTGTACACCCCGGGAGAGTCCGGGATCTGTCCCGGACTGGGGCGGTAGCTGGAGGGATCGGCCATGCTCCACACCCTACTGGCGGGGAGTGACAGCGCGGGGGGCCTGTGGACAAGGGCCGGGTCCCGGGTCCTAGCGGGTCTCCAGGAACGTCAGCACGGCCAGGACCCGTCGGTGGTCGTCGGGCTCCTCGGGCAGCCGCAGCTTGCCCAGAATGCTCCGCACATGCTTCTCGACGGTCCCCTCGGTCACCCACAGCCGCCGCCCGATGCCCGAATTGGACCGCCCCTCGGCCATGAGGCCGAGCACTTCCCGCTCCCGGTTGCTGAGCATCGACAGCGGATCGTCGCGTCGCTGCGCCGCGACCAGTTCCTGCACCAGCGACGGATCCACCACCGACCCGCCGCGCCGGATGCGGTCCAGCGTCTCCAGGAACTCGTCGACCACCGTGATCCGGCTCTTGAGCAGATAGCCGATGCTCCGCCCGCCGGCCAGCAGCTCCAGCGCGTCCTCGACCTCGACGAACGCCGACAGCACGAGGATCCCGACGGACGGATACCGCTCCCGGATCGCGCTGGCGGCCTTCAGACCCTCCGTGGACTGCGTCGGCGGCATCCTGATGTCGACGATGGCGATGTCCGGAAGCCGGGTCTCCACCAGCTCCATGAGCCCGCCGGCGTCACCGGCCTGCCCCACCACCTCGTAGCCGACGCGCTCGCACAGGCTCGCCAGACCCTCCCTCAGGAGCACGTCGTCGTCCGCGAGCACCACCCGCCCGCGCACCGGACGCTGATCGGCCTCCATGGTCTCGGTCTCCCCCTTGCCCGACCTGTCCCGTTCGTCCCAACAGCCTGCCTGAACATGGGTCTTACGGCTAGCCGGAAGCCTAGTTGGGGGCGGGCCGTGAAGACACCTGAACGTTTGCCCGCAATGCTCGTAGAAGTGCGGCCGACGACGGCACCGCCGGCTCTGACGGGAGACGGCGAGAGGTCCGGCTGCCCGAGAGCCGGACGGCCGTCTCCGCCGTCCGATTCGACCGCCCGGAACGTGCGCCCCGTACCGAGACCCGGACTCCCCCCTTTGAACGGGTCTCACCGCGTACGCTTCGGGCGGTCACGCACGTGGCGGGAAGACCGCCGTCGCGACCTCCTCGGGCGGGGTCAGCGGCAGCCGCACCCGCAGGGTCGTACCGCTCCCGGGCGGGCTGGTGATCGTCAACCTGCCGCCGATCGCTTCCACCCGGTCGATGAGCCCGATGAGCCCCGATCCCCGCTCGGGTTCCGCTCCCCCGACGCCGTCGTCCCGGATGACCAGTTCCAGCGCGCCCGCGCGTTCCTCCGCCGCCACGGTCACCACGCTCGCGCGCGCGTGCTTGACGGCGTTGGTGAGGCTCTCGGAGGTGACGTAGTACGCGGCCACCTCCACCTGGTCCGGGAAGCGGGCGCCCGCGAGGTCGAGGTCGAGTTCCAGGGGGATGGCGGAGCGGCGGGCGAGGGCGCGCAGGGCGGGGCCCAGACCGCCCCGGGAGAGGACGGACGGGTGGATGCCCCGGGCCACCTGGAGCAGGTCCTGGAAGGTGTCGTCGAGGCCCTTGGCCAGCTGGTCCAGCTGCTGCGCGAGCTCCGAGGACCGGTCCTCCACCAGGGTCTCCGCCATCCGCAGCTCCAGCTGGAGGGAGACCAGGCGCTGCTGGACGCCGTCGTGCAGATCGCGTTCGATGCGCCGCCGGGAGGCGTCCCCGGCGGCGACCACGCGCGCGCGGGAGGCGGTCAGCTGGGCGCGGCTGTCGGCGTTGGCGATGGCGGTGGCGATCAGTTCGGTGAAGTTGGCGAGCCGGGACTCGGTGCCCTCGGGCAGCGGATCGAGCAGCGAGGCCGCGACGACGACCCCCCAGAGCCGTCCGTCGACGACGATGGGAGCGCCCACGGAGGTGTCCGACCGGGTGGCGCACCGGGTGCGGGCGACCTCCTCTATGGTGCTTCTGGCCGCCTCCCGGCGGGTCGTGCGGGCGGACTCGGCGCTCGCGTCCACGCGCGCGTGCGCGATGCCGAGGACCGTGACGCTGCCGTCGGCCTCGTACCGCATGACCGCGGAGGCCGTGCCCAGCAGCGAGGCGACCTCCTCCGCCACCGTCGCGAACACGTCGGCCGGCGGCACTCCGCGGGCGACTGCGGTGGCGACGCGGCGCAGCGCGGTCTGTTCGCGCGCGGCCCGGCGGCTCTCGGTGACATCGCGGGCGGCGGCGTAGATGAGGCCCTCCTCGGGCACCGACCGGGCGCTCCACTGCAGCCAGCACTCGGTGCCGTCGGCGCGGACGTACCGGTTCTCGAACTCGGCCACCTCGGCGCCGCCCGCCAGCCGTGCCACGGCGTCGCGGGTTCTGTCCCGGTCCTCCTCGTGGACGAAGTCGAGGAGCGGCCGGGAGGTCAGGGTCTCGATCGGATAGCCCAGGGTGCGTTCGAAGGCCGGGTTGACGCGTTTGAAGAAGCCGTCGACGCCGCTGATGCAGAGCAGGTCGAGGGAGAGGTTGAAGATGCCCTCCAGTTCCTCCTCGGCCCGTCTGCGCCGGCCGTGGGCCGCGGCGAAGGACGCCATGGTGCCGTTCATGCCGCCCAGCAGCTGGGCCCAGGTGCCGGCGAAGGAGTCGACGTCGGCCCGGTGTCCGAGCCGGCCCGCGTCGATCGCCGTGTTCATCTCCCGGATCTCCCCGGCCAGCCGCTCGCTGGTCACCCGCAGCTCGCGGAAGGTGTCGGCGACACCGCCGAGTTCGTCGCGTCCCGCGTAGCGGATGTCGTAGGAGAGGTCGCCGTCCGACAGGGCGCGGGCGCCCTCGGAGACCTGTCCGAGGGGGCGGGTGATCGAGCGGCGCAGGGCCAGCGCGAGGACGGTGACGAGGGCCAGGACGCCGAGGGAGACGGCCAGTTCGGTGAAGGCCCGGGCACGGATGGCGCGCAGGTCGCGGTGGGCGATGGCGTCGAGTTCCCGGGCGGCCCGGTCCTGGATGCCCCGCAGGGTGTCGACATGGCGCTCGGAGACGGACAGCCAGTTGTCGTACGTGGGCCAGTCGGCGGGCCGGGAGTCGGGGTCGGCGAGCAGGTCGCGGGCCTTGCGGACCTCGCGCCCGGGAGCCTGGAAGAGCGCGGCGTGCAGTTCGGCGTTCAGTGCGTCGGAGGCGGTCAGCCGGAATCTTCTGAGCTGCGACTTCTCCAGTTCGGTCCAGCGGCCCGCGGTGGCGGTGGGGTGCCCCTCGCCGGATGTGTGGAAGAGGATCGCGAGTTCCGCCCGTTCGCTCTCGGTCGCGGCGACGGCCCGCAGCATCGCCATATGGGCGTCGGCGGCGCGGCCCGAGCCCCGGGTGGGGCGTCCGGATTCGAGGGCGGCGACCGTGTCGATCACCTTGTTCTGGATGACCTCGTACCGCTGGGTCACGGTCTGCGCGTCCAGCGAGCCGGTGCCCGTCTGGACCCGCAGCGCGTGCAGTTGACGGCGTACGGCGTCGAGTTCCCCGGCGACGTCGGACCCCTGCTGCCGGTCGACCGCCTCCCCGAAGGCCCGCCGCAGCGCGCGGTCGGTGGTCCGCTGGGCCTCCGCCCGGCCGCGCAGGGTGTCCGGCCGGGCGCTCAGCCGGGCCTCGACGGCGGCGATCCGCTCACGGGCGACGGCGCCGGAGACCTCGCTCGCCGAGAACGACACCTCGATCGCGGTGTCGAAGTCGCGCAGGGTCCGCGCCTCCTGCCACTGGGTCGCGGCGGCGAACGCGGTGAAGGCCAGCAGGACGGTGACCGGCAGCAGGACGAGCAGCATCAGCTTGGGGCCGACGCGCAGCCGGGCCAGGAACGGCACGGTGCCGGCGGTCGTGCCCGCGGTCGTGGCCCGGCGGCGGAATCGCGCCGTACGGGGGCGCCGGGCGGGGGCTCGTCCTCGGGACGTCGGGCGGAGCACGGCCGGCCCTCACGGTCCGGTCGGGGGGTAGTGGCCGTGGTCCGCCAGGTCCTTGTCGACCGCGCGTACCGCCTCGTCCAGGGCGGGCTTCACGGCCTCTCCCCGCATGATCTTCGCGAACGCCTCGGCGAAGGCCTCGGTGATCGCCGGGTAGGCGGGGGTCTGCGGCCGGGGGCGGGCGGTTCCGTTGCGGAGCTGGTCTATGTACAGGCGTCCGGGGCCGCCGAGGGCGAACGCGTCGGTCCGTTCGATCGCGGTGCCGGTGGCGGGTATCCCGCTGTTGACGTCGGTCATGCGCAGGATCTCGTCGGGGCGCAGCAGGAAGGCCAGGAAGCGCCATACGGCGTCGCCGTCGGCCCGGCCCGCGGGCATGCCCCACTGCCAGGAACCCATTCCGGTGGCGCTGCCCGTGCCGAAGTCGGGCAGGGGCACGACGGCCACGTCGCCGGGGTGGGCCTCCGTGTAGCGGTGGTACCACCAGTGGCCGGTCCAGGACACGGGACTACGGCCCTTCTGGAACGCCCCGGAGTCCTTGTTCGCGTCCACGTAACCCGCCTTCGCCCAGCTCTGGAGCGTCGTCAGCGCCTCGACCGACTGCGGTCCGTTGAGCACTCCGTCGGCCGTGCGATAGGTGGAGCGTTCGATCAGGTCGCCGCCCGCCGACCAGACGGCCGGCGCGAACCCGTACGTTCCCCATTCGGTGTCGGCCCACGGCAACTGGAGGTCCAGCGGCGTCTCGTAGCCCAGAGTGCGCAGTTTCTTCAGGATGCCGGTGAATTCATCGGCGGTCCAGGCGTCGCCGATGCCCCGGGGAATGCGTACGCCCGCCTTCTTCAGCACCGACGGCCGGATGTACAGGCCGAGTCCGGAGTCGAACGTACCGAGGCCCCAGAGCCTGCCCCGGTAGGTGCCCTGTTCGAGGACGGAGGGGAGCAGGTCCTCGCGCAGGGACTCGGGGACGCAGGAGTCGATCGGCCGGAGCTCGCCGGACCAGGCGTGGCTGAACAGTTTCGGCGCGTCGAAGTCGAGCAGATCGGGAAGTTCGCCGTCGGCGGCCGCCGCGCGGACCAGGTCGTCGTACTCGCCCTCCGGGAGGCTGACGAGTCGGACGGTCACCTCGTCCTGGGAGGTGTTGAACGCCTGGACCTGGGCGCGCACGGCCTCCGTCTCGCCGCGTGCCGCCGGCTCGTGGAACCACATGGTGATCTGGGCCGGGGCGTCGATCCGGCCGTCGCAGGTCGCGTCGGCGTCCCGCCGGGTGCGCTCCCCGTCGTCGCCGTCCGTGTCGCAGCCGGTGAGCAGCAGGGTCATGCAGAGCAGGAGCGTCGGCAGGGCACGGCGGGGTGTCCTCGAAGCGGCGGGCCGACCGGACACCCGGGACGTGCTTCGCCGGGGTCCGGCGGCGCGGGTCACGGTCCGCTCTTCGGGTAACCGTCGTGGGCGGCGAGATCCTGGTCGATCTCCTTCACCGCCTCGTCCAGCGTCCTGCGAACGGGCTCCCCGGAGAAGACGATGTCGGCGACCGCGTGCGAGAAGGCGACGGTGACCGCCGGATATGCCGGGGTCTGCGGCCGGGGCCGGGCGGCTCCGCTGCGCAGCTGCTCGATGAACAACCGCTCCGCGCCGTCCTCGTCGTACAGCGGGGACAGTCTCACGGCCCCCTCCGTCGCCGGGATCGCGCCGTTGGCCTCGCTCATCCTGGCCACCTGCTCCGGCTGGAGCAGATACTCCAGGAAACGCCACACCGCGTCGCCGTCCGCGCCCCCGGAGGGGATGCCCCACTGCCAGGAGCCCATGCCGGTGACGGTGCCCGTGCCGAAGTCGGGCAGGGGGACGATCGCCACGTCACCGGGGTACGCCTCGCTGAACTCCCCGTACTTCCAGTGCCCCATCCAGGAGATGGGTGTGCGGCCCTTCACGAAGGCGCTCTTGTCCTTCTTCGGGTCCCGGTCGACGTATCCCTCGTCCACCCAGCGCCGCATGGTGGTGAGCGCCTCCACGGACGCCGGGCTGTTGAGGTACCCGTCGGCCGTGCGGAACTCCTCGGGGTCGATGAGGTCGCCGCCCGCCGACCACACGGCCGGCGCGAAGGCGTAGGTGTTCCACTCGTCGGCGAGCTTCGAGTCGGTGAAGTTCAGGTCGAGCGGGGTCTCGTAGCCCTGCGCGCGCAGCTTGCGCAGGATCCCCGTCAGCTCGTCGGCGGTCCAGGCGTCGTCGACGCCCTTCGGGATGCGTACGCCCGCCCTCTTCAGCACCGACGGCCGGACGTACAGGCCGAGCCCCGAGTCGAACGTGCCGACGCCCCACAACCGGCCGTCGTACGTGCCCTGTTCCCGGACGGAGGGCAGCAGGTCCTCGCGGATCTTCGCGGGCACACAGGAGTCGATCGGCTTGAGCGTGCCGGACCAGGCGTAGCTGTAGAGGTTCGGGCCGTCGAAGTCGAGCAGGTCGGGCAGGTCGCCGCTGGCCGCGGCGGAGAGCACGAGTTCGGTGTACGGGCGCTGTTCGGGGAGGGTGACCAGTTCGACCCGTACCTGTTTCTGGGAGCTGTTGAACTCCCTGACCTGGCTCTTCAACGTGGTCTGCTCACCGCTCTGGCCCGCGTGGAACCACATCGTGATGTGCGCGGTGCCGTCGATCCTGCCGTCGCAGGTCGTGTCCCCCGCCGCCTTGTCCCCCTCGTCGGTCCGGCCGTCACCGTCTCCGCCGCCGCATCCGGCCAGCAACAGCACGGCAGCCGCCACGCCCGAGAAAAGGGCGCGGCGAACTGGATGTCTTCCCAGGTCCCGGCGCTGCGTATTCATCGCACACCCCCACTCACCGGACGACTCGGCCCCCAGGGCAGCGACATGCTACTCCTCGTGTCGTGTCCGATTCCCTCGGTGAGAGTGAACACCGTCGATCCGGCACAGGACTTCGGCACATTCCGGCTGGCGGGAATCCGTATGCGGCGACACTTTACGGCTAGCCGGAATGTAGGCCCATCGACCACCTTGGGAGGCTGTGACCATGTCCATGCGCTGTCTCATCGTCGATGACAGTGCCCGGTTCCTGGAGGCGGCCCGTACGTTGCTGGAGCGTGACGGGATCGATGTCGTCGCCGTGGCGTCCACGGGCGCCCAGGCGCTGGCACGGGCCGCGGAACTGGCCCCGGATCTCGTTCTTCTGGACATCGACCTCGACGGCGAGAGCGGGTTGGAGCTCGCGCCGAGGCTCGCCCGCACCGCGGCGTCCGTCATCATCCTCACCTCCACGCATCCGCTGGACGACATCCAGGAACTCGTCGCCGCCACTCCGGCCCGGGGTTTTCTGCACAAGTCGAAGCTCTCGGGGCAGGCGCTGCGGGAGCTTCTGGGGCCTGATCACGGGTGCCCGGCGTGTTGAGGATCGTGCCGGTGGAGTCCGGTCATGTCCGGCCATATCACGCGGCAGGTGTTGTCGGGGCTTGGTCAACACGCTTCAATGCGGGGGAACTCGGGGCATGGAACGCCGTCGTACGGATGTGAAGACGGACGGGCGTCCAGGGTCCGGGAGCCCCTGGCGCCCCGAGCGCACCGGGCACCCCGACAGGCCCGCGCGGTCCGGCCATCCGTCGCGTTCTCCTCTACAGAAAGGCCCCTGCATGCGGCACGCCACAGAGCACGCGGACGTCGCGACGGTCACGGACGACGCCACGGCGGAGCTGGAGTCGGTCCTGCGGGGCGGCCCCTTCCATGTCGCGCTGCGCGCCGCGATCGCCGCCCGCGGACTGCCGCTGCAGCGTGTGCAGCACCATCTGTCGCGCTACGGGGTCAAGGTCGGTGTCACCAGTCTCAGTTACTGGCAGCAGGGCGCCCGGCGTCCACAGCGTCCCGAGTCGCTGCGGGCCGTGCGGGCCCTGGAGGAGATACTCCAGCTCCCGGACGAGTCGCTGATCCGGCTGCTCGTCCGCACCGACGAGGCCCCCGGTCAGGAACGCCCCGCCGGCCGCTCCTACCGCTCCGTCGTGGAGGCCTCCGGCGTCCTGGAACGGCTTCTGGGCGAACTGGGGGTGCCGCTGGACGGTGGTGTGCACACCGTCGGCCACCACGAGCGGGTCCGGGTCGGCGCGCGCCGGGAGTTGCTGGGCCGGGAGTCGCAGCACATCGTGCGCGCCCACAAGGACGGTGTGGACCGCTATGTGGCCGTCCACCACGGCGACCCGGGCTGCGCGCCGGAGCGGACGGCCGTCCGTGCCCTGGAGAACTGCCGCGGCGGCCGGGTGCGCTGGGACCGGGACACCGGGATCCTCGTCGCCGAACTCCTCTTCGACACCCGGCTGCGCAGCGGCGACACCTTCCTCTTCCGCTACGGCTTCGAGGACGGCACGGCCGGTGTCTGCACCGAGTACGTCCGCGGCTTCCGTGCCACGGGCGGCCAGTACGCCCTCCAGGTCCGCTTCGACGAACGGGCCCTGCCCGTGCGCTGCCACCGCTTCAGCCAGCACTCCGCCGCGGCCCCCCGTGACGGTCGGCAGCCCCTCCCGCTGAGCGGCCTCCACCGCTCGGTCCACCTCGTGGAACCCCGTGTCCGGACGGGAATCGTGGGCATCGGCTGGGACTGGGAGTGAGACCCGGAGGAGGAGAAGTACGGTCCTGAGGCGGGTGGGGCCGGCGCCAAGGTGGCCGACTGTCGCGGTCCGCACGCCTTTGCGATACTTTCCGGCCCAGAGCCCCGAGAGAGGACCCGCTTCGTGATCGTCGTCGCCGGTGAAGCCCTGATCGACCTGGTCCCGCAAGGCGCGGGCCCGCTCGTGGATCTGCGGCCCGCTCGTGGCGGCGGCCCCTACAACACGGCCGTGGCGCTCGGCCGTCTCGGCTCCCCCACCGCCTTCTGCTCCCGGGTGTCGTACGACGCCTACGGCGAGGCCCTGTTGGGCGGCCTGCGCGACGCGGGGGTGGACGTGGGGCCGGTGCGACGCGGCCCCGAGCCGACGACCCTCGCCCTGGCCTCCGTCGACGAGGGCGGCTCCGCCCGGTACTCCTTCTATGTCGAGGGCAGCGCCGACCGGCTGTTCGAGACTCCCGAACGGCTCCCCGCCGGTACCCGGGCCGTCTCCTTCGGCACCTGCTCACTCGTCCTGGAGCCCGGCGCGAGCGCGTACGAGAAGCTGATGCACACCTGCGCCGCCCAGGGGGTGTTCACCGCGCTCGACCCCAACATCCGGCCGGGGCTGATCCCGGACGCGGACGCCTACCGGACCCGCTTCAAGAGCTGGCTGCCCTCGGTGTCGCTGCTCAAGCTCTCCGAGGAGGACGCGGAGTGGCTGGGCGGCACCCCGCGTCTGTGGCTGGACGCCGGCCCCTCGGCGGTCGTGATCACCCACGGCGGCGACGGCCTGACCGTCCACACCCGGGCCGGCGCGGAGTACTCCGTACCGGGCGAGAAGGTGGACGTCGTCGACACCATCGGCGCAGGGGACACCGTCAACGCGGCCCTCCTGCACGGCCTGGCGGCCCGGGACGCCCTCTCCGACCCGGCTCTCACGGCCCTGGGCGCCGACGCCTGGACCCGTCTGCTGCGCTTCGCCGCCCGCGCGGCGGCGATCACCTGCTCCCGAGCGGGTGCGGAACCGCCGTACGCGGCGGAGGTGGGCGAGGTCTAGGGCCCGCTGCGACGGTGACACCCGCCGCGCGACGCCCGGCTCCCGCCCCGCGCGGGCCGTCCTCGCGCGGTTCCGGGCCGACCGTCCGCCCTCGTGCAGGGTCAGCCGCCGACCGCTCGCAGGGCGCCCGGTTTGCGGCCGTTGAGGTGGTCGAGGGCGGTGGCCGTGGCCTCGTCGGCCGGGAGGTGGACCATGAGGCGCTGCCCGTCGTCCGGCAGGGCGAGCGTCTCGTACGACAGCCGCAGCCGTCCCGCCTCCGGGTGCTCGACGAGATCGGTGCCGTTGCGCAGCGGCATGGCCGGTACGCCCTTGAGCCGCAGCGTGAACCGGGCTCCCGCGGTCACCGTCAACTCGTCGGCCAGGGCGGCGACATGGGGGTCGTGCAGCGGGGCCTCGTGGCGCAGGTGGGCGACCTGCTCGTCTGCGAGCCTTTCCCAGCCCGGGTACACCGTGCGGGCCCGCTCGTCGGTGAACAGGTACCGCAGGACGTTGGGCGGGGTGCCGTCGAGCAGTCCGAGGGGGCGGGCGTACCGCTCGTAGCCGGTGGTGTGGGCCACGATGTCGCCGAGCCAGTTGAGCAGCACGGCCGGGCTGGGCTCCAGCCGGTCCAGGAGGGCCCGCACGGTGGGCCGTACGGTGCGGGCCGGCGGGACGGGCGCCGAGCAGAGCAGGCCGTCGCCGCTCTCCTTGGAGAGTCGGCGCAGCAGGACGCGGTCGGGTACGCGCAGGCGCAGTGCGTCCGCGAGGGCGCCGAGCACCTGGGACGAGGGATTGCGGTCGCGGCCCTGTTCCAGCCGGGTGAGGTACTCGACGCTGATCCCGGCGAGGGTGGCCAGTTCGGCGCGGCGCAGGCCGGGTGCGCGGCGGCGGGGGCCGGTGGGCAGCCCCACGTCGGCCGGGGTGATGGCTTCGCGGCGGCTGCGCAGGAAGGCGGCCAACTCGTTGTCGCTCACCCGTCGAACGTACAGGGTGCGGTGCCGCCGAGGGTGGCCCTCGTGCTACTACTCTCGGCCCGGCCTCCCTCCGGGGCGCGGGAGGCCGGAGGGTGGGGGCATGACTGAGGACGACGCGCGGCACACGCCGACCACCACCCTTCTTCCCCTGTCCCCCGGCGACTGGGAACTCGACCCGCTGCACTCGGCCGTCAACTTCACGATCCGGCACCTCGGGATCGCCAAGGTACGGGGCCGGTTCGAGCGGTTCACGGCCGAACTGCACACCGGCGGGACGGTCGACGACGTGCGGGTGGGCGCGGAGATCGCCCTCGCCTCCCTCGACACCGGGAACCCCGACCGTGACGCGCACACACGCTCGGCGGATCTGCTCGACGTCGAGAAGCGTCCGACGATGATTTTCCGCTCGACGCGGGTGCGCGGGGCGGGTGAGGAGTGGTCACTGGAAGGGGACTTGACCATAGGGGACGTGACCCGCCCGGTGACTCTCGCCGTGGAGTTCGGCGGGATCGTGGACTCCCCGGGGGACGGTCGCAGGCATGCCGGTTTCGAGGCGACGGGGGAGATCCGGCGCAGCGACTACGGCCTGGACTTCGGAGCCGGTCTTCTCGGTGATGTTGTCAAGGTGCAACTGGACATGCAGTTCGTCGAACCCGGTAGCCAGGAGGGTTGATCACTGCAGGGCCAGGGCGGCTGACGGATGAACGAACGGTGGCCCGCGGGGAGTTCCCGCAGGCCACCGCTTTTTTCTGGATGTGTCAGGATCTGCCCGCTCGGGGCGTCTCAGGCCTTGCGTGCCCGTGTGGTCTTCTTCGCGGGCACGGTCTTCTCCGCAGGAGCCGCCTTCTTCGCGGGCGCCGCCTTCTTGGCGGTCGCTCTGGCGGCGACCGTCTTCTTCGCCGTCGTACCGGCGGCGACCGTCTTCTTCGCGGCGGCCTTGCGCGGGGCCTTCACCGAGGCCGCGTCGCTGATCCGGTCGGCGCCGAGGATCTCCCGCAGGAACTTGCCGGTGTGGCTGGCCGGCACCCCGGCGACCTCCTCGGGCGTGCCCTCGGCGATGACGAGACCACCGCCGGCGCCGCCCTCCGGCCCCATGTCGACGACCCAGTCGGCGGTCTTGATGACATCGAGGTTGTGCTCGATGACGATGACCGTGTTGCCCTTGTCGACCAGGCCGGACAGCACCGTGAGGAGCTTGCTGATGTCCTCGAAGTGCAGACCGGTGGTCGGCTCGTCCAGGACGTACACCGTGCGTCCGGTGGAGCGGCGCTGCAGCTCGCTGGCGAGCTTGACGCGCTGCGCCTCACCGCCGGACAGGGTGGTCGCGGACTGGCCGAGCCGGACGTAGCCGAGGCCGACGTCCTTCAGGGTCCTGAGGTGGCGGGCGATCGAGGGGACGGCCTCGAAGAAGTCCGTGGCCTCCTCGATCGGCATGTTCAGTACGTCGGCGATGGACTTGCCCTTGTAGTGGACCTCCAGGGTCTCCCGGTTGTACCGGGCGCCGTGGCAGACCTCGCACGGGACGTAGACGTCCGGGAGGAAGTTCATCTCGATCTTGATGGTGCCGTCGCCCGCGCAGTTCTCGCAGCGGCCGCCCTTGACGTTGAAGGAGAAGCGGCCCGGCAGATAGCCGCGCACCTTCGCCTCGGTCGTCTCGGCGAACAGCTTGCGGACGTGGTCGAAGACCCCGGTGTACGTCGCCGGGTTGGACCGGGGGGTGCGGCCGATCGGCGACTGGTCGACGTGCACGACCTTGTCGACGAGGTCGTCGCCGTCCACGCGCGTGTGCCGACCGGGGACGCTGCGGGCGCCGTTCAGCTCACGGGCCAGGTGGGTGTACAGGATGTCGTTGACCAGCGTGGACTTGCCGGAGCCGGACACACCGGTGACGGCGGTGAAGACGCCCAGCGGGAAGGACACGTCGATGTCCTGGAGGTTGTTCTCCCGGGCGCCGTGCACCGTGAGCTGCCGGGTGGGGTCGAGCGGGCGGCGGATGTCGGGCAGCGGGATGGCCTTGCGGCCCGAGAGGTACTGCCCGGTCTGCGACTCGGTGTTGTCGAGCAGCTCCTTCAGGGAGCCGCTGTGCACGACCTTGCCGCCGTGCTCGCCCGCGCCGGGGCCGATGTCGACGATCCAGTCGGCCATCTTGATGGTGTCCTCGTCGTGCTCGACGACGATGAGCGTGTTGCCCATGTCGCGCAGCCGGACCAGGGTCTCGATGAGCCGGTGGTTGTCGCGCTGGTGCAGACCGATGGACGGCTCGTCGAGGACGTAGAGCACGCCGACGAGGCCGGAGCCGATCTGGGTGGCGAGCCGGATGCGCTGGGCCTCGCCGCCGGAGAGCGTGCCCGCCGCGCGGTTCAGCGAGAGGTAGTCGAGGCCGACGTCGACCAGGAACCGCAGCCGTTCGTTGACCTCCTTCAGCACCCGCTCGGCGATCTTCTTGTCGCGGGCGTTCAGCTTCAGCTCGCCCAGGAAGTCCGCGCAGTCGCTGATCGACATGGCGGAGACCTCGGCGATCGACTTCTCCATGACGGTGACCGCGAGGACGATCGGCTTCAGGCGCGTGCCCTCACAGGTGGGGCAGGGCACCTCGCGCATATAGCCCTCGAAGCGCTCCCGGCTGGCGTCGCTCTCGGCCTCGCCGTGCCGCCGCTTCACGAAGGGGACGGCACCCTCGAAGGCCGTGGTGTACACCCGCTCGCGGCCGTACCGGTTGCGGTAGCGCACCTCGATCTGTGTCTTGTGGCCGTACAGCAGGGCCTTCCTCGCGCGCTGCGGGAGTCCGGCGAAGGGGATGTCGGTCCGGAATCCCAGCGCGTCCGCGAGGGCGCCGATGAGACGGCCGAAGTAGTCCTTGGTGTGGCCGTGCGACCAGGGGTGGATGGCGCCCTCGTCGAGCGACTTGTCCTCGTCCGGGACGATCAGCTCGGGGTCGACCTCCATGCGCGTGCCGATGCCGGAGCAGTCGGGGCAGGCGCCGAAGGGCGAGTTGAAGGAGAAGGAGCGGGGCTCCAGCTCCTCGAAGGACAGGTCGTCGTACGTGCAGTAGAGGTGCTCCGAGAACATGCGCTCGCGCTCGGGGTCGTCCTCGGGGAGGTCGACGAAGTCGAGCACGACCATGCCGCCGGAGAGGCCGAGGGCGGTCTCCACCGAGTCGGTGAGGCGGCGCTTGGCGGACTCCTTCACCGTGAGACGGTCGACGACCACCTCGATGGTGTGCTTCTCCTGCTTCTTCAGGGTGGGCGGGCTGGAGAGCTGGACGGTCTCGCCGTCCACCCGCGCGCGGCTGTATCCCTTGGTCTGGAGGTCCGCGAAGAGGTCCACGAACTCGCCCTTGCGCTCGCGCACGAGCGGCGACAGGACCTGGAAGCGGCTCCCCTCCGGCAGCTCCAGCACCCGGTCGACGATGGCCTGCGGCGACTGGCGCGAGATCGGCCGGCCGCACTCCGGGCAGTGCGGCTTGCCGATGCGCGCGAAGAGCAGCCGCAGATAGTCGTAGACCTCGGTGATCGTGCCGACCGTCGAGCGCGGGTTGCGCGAGGTCGACTTCTGGTCGATGGAGACCGCCGGGGACAGACCCTCGATGAAGTCGACGTCCGGCTTGTCCATCTGCCCGAGGAACTGCCGGGCGTAGGAGGAGAGCGACTCGACGTACCGCCGCTGGCCCTCGGCGAAGATGGTGTCGAAGGCCAGCGAGGACTTGCCCGACCCCGACAGGCCCGTGAAGACGATGAGCGAGTCGCGTGGCAGGTCGAGCGAGACGTTCTTCAGGTTGTGCTCGCGCGCGCCACGGACGATGAGACGGTCGGCCACGCCGGTCCGCACCTTTCTTGAGTGAAGTGACAGGGGCCGGAGCCCCCGTCTTCCACAGACTAGGGGGAGCCACTGACAGCGCCGGTCCTGTTTCCCCGTTCCACAACAATCCCGGGCCTTCCAGCATGCCCGACGCCACGACCGACCATATAGCACGTGCATTCGATTTACGGCGATGGTCGGCCACCTTCACCCGAAGGTGTGGCGGGGCTAGGGTCGGCGGCATGATGGATCACGCGCGTGACCTGGCATCTGTGTGCGAAGCGACGGACCGGCTACTCACCGCAGCCGCCGCACTGGACAACGCCGGTGTGACCGAGCCGTCACGGCTGCCCGGCTGGACCCGCGGTCATGTCCTCGCCCACCTCGCCCGCAACGCGGACGCCCTCGTGAACGTTTTCGCAGGCCGCCCCATGTACGCCTCCGCCGAGGCCCGGGACTCCGACATCGAGCGGGACGCGCCGCGCCCCCTGAAGACCCAGCTCGCCGACGTGCGCGACAGCGCGCACCGCTTCCAGGACGCGGCCTCGCTCTCCCAGGACTGGTCCCGGACGGTGGAGCTGCGCAACGGGGTCCTCGACACCGCCGCCTGGCTGCCCTTCCGGCGGTGGATCGAGGTGGAGCTGCATCACGTCGATCTGGGGATCGGGTACGAGCTGGAGGATCTGCCGGAGGAGTTCACCCAGCGCGAGATCAACTTCCTCGCCCACCGGTTCTCCAAGCACCCCGACGTCCCCGCTCTGACGATCGAGCAGGACGACGGGCGTCTGCTCCCCACCGGCGCCGTCGAGGGCGTCACGGCCGAACAGCTCGACAGCGGCTACCGGCCGCCGCTGCCCGGCCTCACGGTCAGCGGCCGTCAGGCCGACCTCCTCGGCTGGCTCGCCGGCCGTCGCGACGGCTCCGCGCTGCACGTGGAAGGAGGGGCCCTCCCCTCGCTGCCCCCGCTATAGGCTGCCCCCATGACGTACAGCGGAGCGGTGAAGGTCGGCGGTCCTGCGGATGTGCACGAGCTGCGGGACCTGATGATCTCCAAGGTCGCGGTGGGCCCGATGGACAACAACGCGTATCTGCTGCGCTGCCGGGCCACCGACGAGCAACTGCTGATCGACGCCGCGAACGACGCCGGCACACTGCTCACGCTGATCGGTGACGACGGGATCGCGTCCGTCGTCACCACACATCAGCACGGCGACCACTGGCAGGCGCTCACCGAGGTCGTGGCGGCCACCGGCGCCCGTACGTACGCGGGCCGGGACGACGCCGAGGGCATCCCCGTGGCGACCGACGTCCCCGTGGGCGACGGGGACACGATCCGGGTGGGGCGCGTGGAGCTGACCGCGCGCCACCTGGTGGGCCACACACCGGGTTCGATCGCCCTGGTCTACGACGACCCGCACGGACATCCGCATGTGTTCACCGGGGACTGCCTCTTCCCTGGCGGGGTGGGCAACACCCGCAAGGACCCCGAGGCGTTCGCGAGTCTGATCCACGACGTGGAGACGAAGATCTTCGACGCCCTGCCCGACGAGACCTGGGTCTACCCGGGCCACGGCAACGACACCACGCTCGGCGCGGAGCGCCCGCACCTGCCGGAGTGGCGCGCACGGGGCTGGTGAACTCCCCCGTGCCGTACGGCAGTTGGTGAGACACCCGACTGGGGGCGCGAACGCTCCCTCACGCGCCCCGTGTGAATCGAACGCACGCGCCGGTGTCTCGCGCGCGCTCCCCGCGCACGCCGTGGCGTAGTCCACTGGAAGCAGGTCCGCACGGGATGACGGCTCCCGCGCGGATGGGCCGCCGGCCTGTCAATCCCCGCCCTCGGCCGGCGGCCCCGCCCAAGCCTTCCCAGGCCTCGGTCACGCGCGTTCACAGGACCGCAACACGTGTTCCCAGAATGCGGACAATCACCCATGTGACCTCGACAAACAAGACGTCGCGCTGTCAATCTCACGCCATGCGTCCTGTCCTGCGAGTCCCGCGCTCCCCGCGCCGTGCCGCCTCCGCCGCCATAGCCGCCCTGCTCGCCGCCGCCGCGGTGGGCTGCGCCCCTCAGCCGGAGGAGGACGCCTCCGGCTCGGCCTCCGCCTCGGCGTCCGGAGCGTCCTGCGCCAAGGGCGAGTTGGGGACGAAGACCTCCGGCAAGCTGACGATCGCCACCGACCAGCCCGCCTACGAGCCCTGGTTCAAGGACGACGACCCGAAGAACGGCGAGGGCTTCGAGTCGGCCGTCGCGTACGCCGTGGCGAAGCGGCTCGGCTACGACAAGGGGGACGTCGTCTGGCAGAGCGTGCCCTTCAACAAGGCGTTCGCGCCCGGGGCGAAGACCTTCGACTTCGACGTCAACCAGGTGTCGATCAGCGACGAGCGCAAGAAGGCCGTGGACTTCTCCTCGGGCTACTACGACGTGCGCCAGGCCGTCGTCGCGCTGAAGGACTCCCCGGCCGCGAAGGCCACGAGCGTCGCCGATCTGAAGAAGCTGCATCTGGGCGCCCAGGTCGGCACCACCAGCCTGGACTACATCGACGACGTGGTGAAGCCGAGCCAGGACGCCGCCGCGTACGCGAAGAACGACCAGGCCAAGTCCGCGCTGAAGAACGGCCAGATCGACGCGATCGTGGTCGACCTGCCGACCGCGTTCTACATCACGGGGGCCGAGGTGACGGACGCGAAGATCGTCGGCCAGTTCGAGAACCAGGGCGGCACACCCGAGCAGTTCGGGCTCGTCCTCGACAAGGGCAGCGCCCTCACGTCCTGTGTGACGAGCGCCGTGGACGCCCTGCGCGAGGACGGCACCCTGGCGAGGATCGAGCAGGAGTGGCTCTCCGACGCCGTCGACGCGCCGGTGCTCAAGTGACGGTCGTGAAGGACGAGCCCGGCCGGGAGGACGCGGACGGCGACGGCGCCCCACCCGCCGGGGACGACGACTACGTCCCCTCGCGACGACGGCTCGACCGGGAGCGCTACAAGCGCGACCGGGCCCGTCGCGCCACCGCCGTCGCCGCCCTGTCGACCCTGGTCACGGCCGTCGTCCTCTATCTGGTCGTCGTCAACGCGCCCGGCTGGCCGCGCACCAGGGAGACGTTCTTCAGCGCGGAGTACGCGCGCGAGGCGCTCCCCAAGGTCCTCGAAGGACTGTGGCTCAACGTACGGCTGCTGCTGGTCTGCGGTGTCGCCGTGCTCGCCCTCGGCATGCTCATCGCGATCGCGCGCACCCTGCGCGGCCCGGTGTTCTTCCCGCTGCGGGCACTGGCCGCCGCGTACACCGACTTCTTCCGGGGGCTGCCGCTGATCATCAATCTGATGATCGTGGTGCTGGGGGTCCCCGCGCTCCGGCTCCAGGGCGTGACCGTCGACCCGGTACTGCTCGGCGGCACCGCGCTGACCCTCACCTACTCGGCGTACGTCGCCGAGGTGTTCCGGGCCGGCATCGAGTCCGTGCACCCCTCGCAGCGCGCGGCGGCCCGCTCGCTGGGCCTCACCAACCGGCAGGCGCTGCGGCACGTCGTGCTCCCCCAGGCGGTACGCCGTCAGGTGCCGCCGCTCCTCAACGACCTGGTGTCGCTGCAGAAGGACACCGGTCTGGTCTCGATCGGCGGTGCGATCGACGCCGTACGCGCCGCCGACATCATCGTGGGCCGCAGCCTCAACTACACGCCGTACATCGTCGCGGGACTGGTCTTCGTCGCCCTGACCATCCCGATGACCCGCTTCACCGACTGGATCACGGCCCGGATGGACCGGCAGCGGGCGCAGGGAGGGACGACATGAGCGACACCCGGGAGAGCGCGGGGCCGGTGGACGCCGCGGAGGACGCCCCCGTGCTGCGGATGGAGTCCGTCCGCAAGACCTTCGGCGGCTCGGTCGTGCTGCGGGACGTCGATCTGGAGGTGGCCCCGCACACCGTGACCGCGCTGATCGGCGCCTCCGGGTCCGGCAAGTCGACGCTGCTGCGCTGCGCCAATCTGCTGGAGGACATCGACGACGGGGCGATCTGGCTGGACGGCGAGGAGATCACCGATCCCCGTGCGGACCAGGACGCGGTACGGCGCCGGATCGGCGTGGTCTTCCAGTCGTACAACCTGTTCCCGCACATGACGGTGCTGGACAACATCACCCTGGCGCCGCGCCGGGTGCACGGCGTCCCCCGCGCGGAGGCCGAGGGACGGGCCCGTGAACTCCTGGAGCGGCTCGGGCTGGGCGGGAAGGCCGGCGCCTACCCCGACCGGCTCAGCGGCGGCCAGCAGCAGCGTGTGGCGATCGTGCGCGCCCTGGCCGTACGCCCCCGGCTGCTGCTCCTCGACGAGATCACCGCGGCCCTCGATCCGGAGCTGGTCGGCGAGGTCCTGAACGTCGTCCGCGATCTGAAGGCCGACGGCATGACGATGGTGCTGGCCACCCACGAGATGGGCTTCGCCCGTGACGTCGCCGACCAGGTGTGTTTCCTGGACGGGGGCGTGGTGCTGGAACGCGGTACGGCGGAGCAGTTGTTCGGCGACCCGCGGCAGGAACGCACCCGGCGGTTCCTGCGACGGATCGTGGAGGCGGGCCGCCTGTAAGGGGCGTGCTCCTGGAGGCCGGGGCTTACGCCTCGGCCTTCCCCGCCCCCGCCAGCGCGGCCACCCGCTCCACGCCGAACACATAGCCCTGCACCCCGCACCCGGCGACGACCCCGTCGGCGCGCAGCGAGACGTACGAGTGGTGCCGGAACGTCTCCCGCTTGTGGATGTTGGAGATGTGCACCTCCAGCACCGGCAGCCCGTCGCAGGTGTTGAGGGCGTCGAGGATCGCCACGGAGGTGTGCGAGTAGGCGCCGGGGTTGATGACGATGCCGCTGTGGTTCAGCCGTGCCTCGTGGATCCAGTCGACCAGTTCGCCCTCGTGGTTGGACTGCCGGAAGTCCACCGTGCCCCCGTGCGCGGCCGCCGCCTTCGCGCACATCGCCTCGACGTCGGCGAGCGTGTCGGAACCGTAGATCTCGGGCTGCCGCTGCCCCAGGAGGTTCAGGTTGGGGCCGTTGAGAATCATGATCGGGGCTTGGGCCAGGCTGCGGGGCACGGTTCCTCCGGTCCGTTCGGGGTGGGCGGTCCGTGGGGACCACCGCTCGACCCCGGTTTATCACGGTGAAACCGCCGGGCAGGAGGCCGTACCCTCCCCGCATGACCTCGCCCTCGTACCCTCCCAAGCCCTCCCCCGGCGACCGCGTGGCCGTCGTCTCGCCCGGCGCAGGTCTGCCCGAGCTGTTCCCCCGCCCGTTCGAACTGGGCCTGGAGCGGCTGCGCGAGGAGTACGGCCTCGTACCGGTCGAGTATCCGACGACGCGGAAGATGGGCACGACGGCATGGGAGAGGGCCGACGACCTGCACGCGGCCTTCGCAGACCCGGACATCAAGGCGGTGTTCACCTCGATCGGCGGCGACGACCAGATCACCGTCCTGCCGTATCTGGACCGGGAGTTGCTGCGGGCCCACCCCAAGCCGTTCTTCGGCATGAGCGACAACACCAACCTGCTGGCGTACCTGTACAGCACCGGGATCGTCGGCTATCACGGCGGGACCGTGATGACCTCGCTGGGCAGATCCGTCGCCATGGACCCGCTGACCGCCGACTCCCTGCGCGCCGCCCTGTTCACCTCGGGGCCGTACGAACTGCGGCCCGCCGAACGCTTCAACGACGTCAACCGCGACTGGGCCGACCCGGCGACCTTCGACGCGGAGCCGGAGACCGTCCCCGGCGCCGGATGGACCTGGGTGAACGCCGACCGCGTGGTGGAGGGCCGGAGTTGGGGCGGGTGCCTGGAGATCCTCGGCTGGCTGCTGATGGCCGACCGCGAGGTGCCGCGCGACCCTTCCGTGTTCGACGGCGGTGTGCTCTTCCTGGAGACCTCGGAGGAACTGCCGAGCGGCGAGGAGGTCTTCCGCACCCTGCGCAACATGGGCGAGCGCGGTCTGCTCCGGCGCTTCTCCGCGCTTCTGATGGGGCGCCCCAAGGCCTGGTCCTTCGAGCAGCCCAACACCCCGGAGGAAGCGGCCCGTTACACGGCCGGACAGCGGGAGGCCGTCCTGCGCGCGATGCGGACGTACGCCCCCGACACCACGATCGTCTTCGACGTGGACCTTGGGCACACCGATCCCCAGCTCGTCATCCCCTACGGGGGCGCGATCCGGGTGGACGGGCCCGCCCGGCGCATCTCGGTGACCTACTGAGGCCTGTTGACGCCTCCCGGAACACTCTGGCCTCGGACGAGCCCCCGCACGCCCCCCGTAACCGCCCGTCACCGTGGGTAGTTGACGCGGCATGCAACCTGCACGCACCGTGAAACCGCCCTCCATGCTGCGCCTCGCGTCCGCCTCGCTCGCCGGGACGGCCATCGAGTTCTACGACTTCTTCGTCTACGGGACGGCGGCGGCCCTCGTCCTGGGGCCGCTGTTCTTCCCGACGTTCTCGCCGCTGGCCGGAACCCTCGCGGCCTTCGCGACCTTCGGGGTCGGCTTCGTGGCGCGACCGCTCGGTTCGGTGCTGTTCGGGCACATCGGGGACCGGCACGGGCGGCGGCCGGTGCTCGTCGCCTCGCTGCTGCTGACCGGCGGCGCGACCGTCGCCGTCGGCTGCGTCCCCACGTTCGACTCGATCGGTGTGGCCGCCCCCTTCCTCCTTCTCGTCCTGCGCTTCCTGCAGGGGCTCGGGCTGGGCGGGGAGTGGGGCGGCGCGGTGCTGCTGACGGCGGAGCACGCGCCGGCCGATCGGCGCGGACTGTGGTCGAGCTTCCCCCAGGTCGGGCCGGCGGTGGGGTTCCTGCTGGCCAACGGGGTGATGCTGGCGCTGTCGGCGAGCCTGACGGAGGCGCAGTTCGCCGCCTGGGGGTGGCGGGTGCCGTTCTGGGCGGCGGGCGTCCTGGCCGTCGCGGGGCTGTGGCTGCGCTCGTCGCTCACCGAGAGCCCGCAGTTCCTGCGGATCGACGAGCCCGCGCGCGTGCCGCTCGCCGAGGTGGCGCGCGACCACTGGCGGCTCGTCCTGCTGACGGCCGGCGCGCTCGCGATCGGGTACGCGGTGTTCTACGCGGTGACGACCTGGTCCCTCGCGTACGGCACCGAGCGGCTCGGCGTCAGCCGCACCGTCATGCTGACCTGCATCATGGGCGCCGTGGTGGTGAAGGGCGCCCTGACACCGGTGGCCGCGGTGCTCGGCGACCGGTACGGGCGGCGCCCGCTGTGCCTGATCGGCTGCACCGTCACCGTGCTGTGGATGTTTCCGATGGTCGCGCTGCTGGCGACCGGTGAACCCCTGCTGATCTTCTTCGGTTTCCTGGTGGCGATGCTGGCGTTCGTCACGATGTTCGCCGTCATCGCCGCGTACCTGCCGGAGCTGTACGAACCCCGGGTGCGCTGCACGGGCGCCGCGGTCGGCTACAACCTCGGCGGGGTGCTCGGCGGGGCGCTGACCCCGATCGTGGCCACCGCCGTGGCCCAGGGCGGTCGGGTGCCCTGGGGTGTCGGCGCGTATCTCACCGGGATCGCCCTGCTGAGTCTGGGCTGCTTCGCCCTGCTGCCGGAGACCCGCCCGGTCCCTCTCGCGACGACGGCGGCGGAGGCGGAGGCCGCCGCGGGGTGAGCGCCGGTCTCCCGTGCCCACGACCCGCGCGACGGCGACCGTGCTACGGATTCACCGCCAGCTCCAGATACGCCGCGAACAGCACCAGATGGACCCCGCCCTGCAGAGGCGTCGCGCGTCCCGGGACCACGGTCAGCGAGGCCACCACGACGGTCAGGGCCAGCAGCACCATATGGGTGGCGCCGAGGCCGAGGACGAGCGGTCCGGAGAGCCAGACGGAGGCCAGGGCGACGGCCGGGATGGTCAGACCGATGCTGGCCATGGCGGAGCCGAGGGCCAGGTTGAGGCTGGTCTGGACCCGGTCGCGGCGGGCCGCGCGCAGGGCGGCGATGGTCTCGGGCAGCAGGACGAGCAGGGCGATGACCACACCGACGACGGCGTGCGGCAGTCCGGCCGCGTCGACGCCGGACTCGATGGTGGGTGAGACGCCCTTGGCGAGGCCGACGACACCGACGAGCGCCAGGCCGAGCAGTCCGAGGCTGATCCGGGCCGTACGGGCCGACGGGGCCTCCGCGTGGTCGTCCTCGGCGATCACCTCGCCCAGTCGGGTGATCGGCAGGAAGTAGTCCCGGTGGCGCACGGTCTGGGTCGCCACGAACAGGCCGTACAGGGCCAGTGAGGACAGTGCCGCGAAGGTGAGCTGGGCCGTGGAGAACTCGGGGCCCGGCTTGCTGGTGGTGAAGGTGGGGAGCACCAGGCTGAGCGTGGCCAGTGTCGCGACCGTGGCGAGGGCGGCGCCGGTGCCTTCGGGGTTGAACACCGCGAGTCCGTGGCGCAGCGAGGCGACGAGCAGACAGATGCCGACGATGCCGTTACAGGTGATCATCACGGCGGCGAAGACGGTGTCACGGGCGAGGGTGGCGCTCTTGTCACCGCCGTCGAGCATCAGGGTGACGATCAGCGCGACCTCGATGATCGTGACGGCGACGGCGAGGACGAGGGAGCCGAACGGCTCGCCGACACGGTGGGCGACGACCTCGGCGTGGTGGACGGCGGCGAGTACGGCTCCCGCGAGCACCAGCGTCACCAGGGCGACGCCCGCGGGGGGCAGATCACGTCCCCAGGTGAGAGCGAGCAGGACGACCGCGGCCACCGGGACGGCATCAGTCCATCGCGTCGTGAGCGACCGGAGCCGAGCGAGCATGCGGTGATCCTTTCAGACGTGAAAGGGCCCCGCACTCCGGTGGACGCCGTGGATCTGCGTCTCCGTGGTGCGGGGCCCCATCCGTGATTGTCGTGCGGTGTCGGCCCTCGTCAGGCCTCGACGCTGTCCTTCTCCGCGCCGTCGGCCTTCTGCTGCTCGGCCTCGGCCCGCGCCTGCTTCCTGGTGGCGAGCAGGCTGGTGATCGTGGTGATGACCAGGACCGCGCAGATCACTCCGAGGGACACCGGGATGGAGATCTCGGGAACGTGTACCCCGGACTCGTGCAATGCGTGCAGCACGAGCTTCACTCCGATGAAGCCGAGGATGACCGACAGGCCGTAGGACAGGTGGACCAGCTTCTTCAGCAGACCGCCGATGAGGAAGTACAGCTGTCGCAGACCCATCAGCGCGAACGCGTTGGCCGTGAACACGATGTACGGGTCCTGGGTCAGACCGAAGATCGCGGGGATGGAGTCCAGCGCGAAGAGGACGTCGGTGGTGCCGATGGCGAGCATCACGACCAGCATCGGCGTCATGACGCGCTTGCCGTTCTGCTCGATCCACAGCTTGGTGCCGTGGTAGCGGTCGGCGACGCCGAAGCGCTTCTCGGCGGCCTTGAGGAGCTTGTTCTCCTCCCACTCCTCGTCCGACTCCTCGGCCCTGGCCTCCTGGATCAGCTTCCAGGCGGTGTAGATCAGGAACGCGCCGAAGATGTAGAAGACCCAGGCGAAGCTGGCGAGGATCGCCGCGCCCGCGGCGATGAATATCGCGCGGAGCACCAGGGCGATCAGTACACCGACCAGCAGCACCCGCTGCTGGTACTGCGTGGGCACCGAGAACTTCGCCATGATCAGGACGAACACGAAGAGGTTGTCGACGCTCAGCGACTTCTCGGTGATGAAGCCCGCGAAGAACTCTCCGGCCGGCTGGCCACCGGCGAAGACGAGCAGCCCGAGTCCGAAGAGGGCGGCCAGGACGATCCAGACGACCGTCCAGATTCCGGCTTCCTTGATGGACACGTCATGGGGTTTGCGGCCGATGAAGAAGTCGACCGCGATGAGGGCGGCAAGGCCCAGAACAGTCGTGACCCACAGGGTCGTGGAAACATCCACTGCGCCTCCGGCAGTACGTAACGGCAAATAGCAGCGTCGTCGCTACCGGAGGTCTCTTCCACCCGGTCCTCCAGCGCGTTCCACAACGCCTGGTGTTGCCGGGCCGACGCCCCGGGATCAGGATTGATCCGTATTGACGGGTACGCCGCAGCAAGTAGGGAGTACTCCCCTCCGCACGAAAAGAGTACCCAATCACCAAGAATAGGTAAAGGCAGAGGCAAAGAAAGTATCAAAACTGCTGGTCAGAGCAGTTTACGAGGGCTTGGTACAAGGAGGGGACCGGTGGTCCTCACCGGTTCCAGGAGCGGCGGGCCTCCGCGACCCGGGCGAGCACCTCGTGCAGGACGGCGCTGCCGGGCGGAATGCTCGACGGCTCGTACGTCCACGCGTGTCCGACCCAGGGGTCGGCGAGATGGTCGTCGGGGGTGGGGGTCAGTCGCATCAGCGAACGCCACAGCGGGTCGAGCAACGGCCCGTAGGCGGCGGCCTCCTGCCGGTCGGCGACCATCATCAGATGGACGCCGACGGCCGGGCCCTCGTCCGCGAGGTAGCGGAGCTGGGTGACGGCCCGGTCGTCGAAGCCGTGCGGGAAGTCGTTGACGATCAGCAGTTGCTCGGCCGCGTCGAAGCCGGGCGGCAGGGCGTCCGCCGCGCCACCGCGCACCGCCATCTGCACCAGGTCGACACGCTGGGTGAGCCGTCCCAGCACCTCCGAGACGCCCGCCGCTCCGGCGGAGGGCGGTCCGGCGAGCACACCTGCTCCCGTCAGAGGTGCCAGCGCGGACGCACCGGCCCCGGCGGCGTCGATGACATGCACCGTGAACTCGCCGGGCGGGTAGACCGCGAGCAGACGGGCGGCGAGAGCCACGGCCGTGTCCAGGGCCAGGCTCCGCAGTTCGTCCGCGTCGACGAGCGCGTCGCTGGAGCCGGAGCGGCCGCTGTCGATCCACAGTCCGCGCTCCAGCGGCAGCCGGACCAGCATCGGAATGCGCACGCCTTCGCTCTCCGGCAGATGGAGGTCGCCCAGGCGCAGGGCCATCGGGATCTCCATCGGCACCCGGTAGCCGTGCCAGACCGGGTTGTCCCAGCCCGCGTACGCCGGGGGCAGGGCGGGCTCGACGACTTCGGCCTCCGCCCGCAGCTGGACGAGGTCGCGGTCGAGGGCGTCCCTGGCCTGGTCGACGAGCTGGGCGTGCCGGGCTCGGGCGGCCTCGCGAGCTGCGTCGCCCTGGCCGCCGATACGGCTGCGCGGGTCGGACAGGACCTTGTCCAGCTCCTGTTCCATGCGCGACTCGGCGAAGTCGACGGCGCTGCGGTACGCGGCGGTGGTGCGGGCGAGGTCCTCGAACATCCCCCACACCTGGTTGTAGAGCCGCTCCTCCATGGACCAGCCGGTCGCGTCCCCGGCGACGGGGCGCGCGGGCTGCCCCGGCTGGGCCGGGGGCGCGGTCGGCGGGGGCGGTGGCGGCGCGGTGGTCTGCCTGCGGGGGTGGTTGTAGTCGACGGGGCCGCCCGCGGTGGGCGCCGCGGGCTGGGTGGCTGCGGACGGGTCGGCCGGGGCGGTCCCGCCCCCGTGCTGCGCCGACGCGTGGTCGGGCCGGGTGGCGTCGTGCATGGAGCCGTACGGGGGTGTCGCGCCGTACGGGGAGGTGGGCTGGTGTCCCTGCTGAGGTGTCGCGCTCCCGGACAGTCCCTGCGGTGTCGTACCGCCGTGTGTCTGGTCGGGGCCCTGCGCGGCCGCGGCCGTCCGGCGGGGGCGGTCCGCGTCCGGCAGCCGGGGCGGAGGCGCGGCCACGGAGCGGGCGAGGCCCTGGGTGACGGCCTCCTGGATGGTGCCGGCCAGCTGCGGGGCCCCCGGCAGGCCCTGGTCGGCGAGCAGCTCGGCGAGGCCTCCCGCGTACCCCTGGCCGACCGCGCGGACCTTCCAGACGCCCTGCCTGCGGTACAGCTCCAGGGCGACGACGGCCGACTCCGGTTCGAGGTCGGTGAGGGTGTAGCTGGCGACCTCGGTGCCGTCGAGGCCGGTGATCGCGACGAAGGGGGCGGCGACGGCGCCGAACCGTGCCGGGCCCCCGCCGCCGGACGGCAGGGCGAGCAGTACGGTCACCCGGTGCACGGACGGCGTCAGGGCGTCGAGGTCCACGGCGAGGCGGTGGTCGGCCGCCGCCTGTCGGGGAACCTCGATGCCCGGCAGGGTGGGCGCGCCCGGGTGGGCGACCCACTCCACGCCGTGCACCCGGCCGTGCTCGTCGCCGAGCGTGGCGCCGGCCACGATCGGCGTGCCGGCCGAGACGCGGATCTCCAGTCGGACCTCGGGCAGCGGATGGTTCTGCCCCCGGACCAGCTCGGCCGTCATCGACTTCGTCCCCCTGTGTCGCTCGGTGCTGTGGTGCTTGCCTACAGGACCGGCAGGATCGCCGGCATGAGGTCCTGGAAGGTACGGCCGTTGGCGGGCGTACCGATGGCGGTCATCTGCCAGCCCGAGCCTGCGCGGTGCACCTTGGCCATGATCTGGGCCGTGTACTGGCCGCCGCCCGCGAGGGTGTAGCGCGCCAGCTCCTGGCCGTTGGTCTCGTCGACCAGACGGCAGAACGCGTTCTGCACCTCCTGGAAGGTCTGGCCCGTGAAGGAGTTCACGGTGAAGACGATCTGGTCGATGTGGACCGGCACCCGGGCCAGGTCGACCAGGATCGCCTCGTCGTCGCCGCCCTGTCCCACACCGCCGACCAGGTTGTCGCCGGTGTGACGGACGGAGCCGTCGTCGCTCACCAGGTGGCGGAAGAAGACGACGTCGACGGGCTGCTTGTCCGCGAACAGCACGGCGGAGGCGTCGAGGTCGATCTCACGGGTGCGGGATCCGAACAGGCCGCGCCTGGGGGCAGCCTGCCAGCCGAGACCCATGCGTACCGCGGTCAGGCTGCCTCCGTCGTTCTTCTGCAGACTGATGGCCTGACCCTTGGTCATGTTGACGGTCACGCGCTGATTCCCCTCTCGAACTGTCCCCTGTTTCCGCGGAGTCCACGGATGTGCAGCACCTTACGCAGCGGCACTGACATTGCCGCAGCCTGTGTCGCACTTTGTGTCGGTCTTGCAACACAGCGCGCCCGCTGCCGGGGCGCGCCCCTCCCCCGTCGCCCGGCGGGGGCGTCAGGCGAGGCCGGCCTCCTTCATCTGCCGCAGTTCCTTCTTCATCTCGGAGACCTCGTCGCGCAACCGGGCGGCGATCTCGAACTGCAGATCGGCGGCGGCGGCGCGCATGCGCTCCGTCATGTCCTCGATCTGCTGGGTCAGATCGGCCGCGGGACGGTCGGTCGGGGTCGCCCGGGTCCCACCCTTGGCCGCCTTGGCCGTCCTGCCCGCGAGGGAGGGGACGGGGGCCTTGGCTCCCTTGCCGTCCTTCCCCTTGCGGTAACCCGAGCCGAGCAGCTGCTCGGTGTCGACGTCCTCGCGGGCGATCTGCGCGACGATGTCGTTGATCTTCTTGCGGAGCGGCTGGGGGTCGATGCCGTGCGCCTTGTTGTACGCGACCTGCTTCTCCCGGCGCCGGTTGGTCTCGTCGATGGCCTTCTCCATCGCCGGGGTGATCTTGTCGGCGTACATGTGGACCTGGCCCGACACATTGCGCGCCGCGCGGCCGATGGTCTGGATCAGCGAGGTCCCGGAGCGCAGGAAGCCCTCCTTGTCGGCGTCGAGGATCGCCACCAGGGAGACCTCGGGGAGGTCGAGGCCCTCGCGCAGGAGGTTGATGCCCACGAGGACGTCGTACTCACCGGCGCGCAGCTCACGCAGCAGTTCGACGCGGCGCAGGGTGTCGACGTCGCTGTGGAGGTAGCGGACCTGGATGCCCAGCTCCAGGAAGTAGTCGGTGAGATCCTCGGCCATCTTCTTGGTGAGGGTGGTGACGAGGACCCGTTCGTCCTTCTCGGTGCGCCCCCGGATCTCGTGCACCAGGTCGTCGATCTGGCCCTCGGTGGGCTTGACGACGACCTCGGGGTCGATCAGGCCGGTGGGGCGGATGATCTGCTCGACATGGCCGTCGGAGCGGGACAGCTCGTACTGGCCGGGCGTCGCCGAGAGATAGACCGTCTGGCCGACGCGCTCCTGGAACTCCTCCCACTTCAGCGGCCGGTTGTCCAGGGCGGAGGGCAGCCGGAAGCCGTGGTCGACGAGGGTGCGCTTGCGGGAGGCGTCACCCTCGTACATCGCGCCGATCTGGGGCACGGTCACATGGGACTCGTCGATGACGAGGAGGAAGTCGTCGGGGAAGTAGTCCAGCAGGGTGTTCGGCGGGGAGCCGGGCTCGCGGCCGTCGAAGTGCATCGAGTAGTTCTCCACGCCCGAGCAGGAGCCGATCTGGCGGAGCATCTCCAGGTCGTACGTCGTGCGCATGCGCAGCCGCTGGGCCTCCAGGAGCCTGCCCTGCTTCTCCAGCTCCGACAGGCGCTCCCCCAGCTCCTTCTCGATGTCGTTGGCGGCGCGCTCCAGCCGCTCGGGGCCGGCGACGTAGTGGGTGGCCGGGAAGACGTACAGCTGTTCGTCGTCGCTGATGATCTCGCCGGTGAGGGGGTGGAGGGTGGAGAGGGCCTCGATCTCGTCGCCGAACATCTCGATGCGGACGGCCAGCTCCTCGTAGACCGGGAAGATCTCGATGGTGTCGCCGCGCACCCGGAAGGTGCCGCGGGTGAACGCCAGGTCGTTGCGCGTGTACTGGATGTCCACGAAGCGGCGCAGCAGCTCGTCCCGGTCGAACTCCTCGCCGACCTTGAGCGGGACCATGCGGTCCACGTACTCCTGGGGCGTGCCGAGGCCGTAGATGCAGGAGACCGAGGCGACCACGACGACATCGCGGCGGGTCAGCAGCGAGTTGGTCGCGGAGTGGCGCAGGCGCTCCACCTCCTCGTTGATCGAGGAGTCCTTCTCGATGTAGGTGTCCGACTGCGGGACGTACGCCTCCGGCTGGTAGTAGTCGTAGTACGAGACGAAGTACTCGACCGCGTTGTTCGGCAGCAGTTCGCGGAACTCATTGGCCAGCTGGGCGGCCAGCGTCTTGTTCGGCGCCATCACGAGGGTGGGGCGCTGGAGCTTCTCGATCATCCACGCGGTGGTGGCGGACTTGCCGGTGCCGGTCGCGCCGAGCAGGACGACGTCCTTCTCACCTGCTCCGATGCGCTGGGCGAGCTCGGCGATGGCCGTCGGCTGGTCGCCGCTCGGCTGGTAGGGACTGACGACCTCGAGGGGCGCCACCGTGCGTTCGATCTTGGAAACGGGCCGCATGGGTTCCACCGTACGACCCCGCACTGACAACGGGCTCCGATCAGCGGTTCTGCGGGGTGCGGGAGCTGCGCTCGTAGTGCTCCCGGCGGGTGCGGGACTCCGGGTGCCGGCAGGTGTGCGCGGTGGGCTGGGCGGGGATGCCGGGCCGCCGCTCGTCCGGGTTCCCGTGGAACCTGCCCATGATCATGAACGGGTCGAACATGACGACGACGCCCGCGAGAAGCAGGAAGACCAGCGGGCCGATCATCAGCGGGGCGAGCAGGGCCGCGGAGGAGGAGCCGTCGACCGGAGCGGCGGAGGCGCTGTGCAGATGGACGTCGAGGGCGGCCATGCCGGTGTAGTGCATGCCGCTGACGGCGATCCCCATGACGAGACTGGCGCCCACGCTCCACAGGAAGCCGCGGACCTGTCCGGCGGCCCACAGGGCGGCGATCGCGGCCACGACGGCGATGGCGACCGAGGCGGCGACGGTGAGGGTGTTGTACTGGAGCGTGCCGTTGAGGCGCATCCCGGCCATGCCCAGGTAGTGCATGGAGGCGATGCCCAGTCCGGTGATGGTGCCGCCGGTGAAGAGCGCGGCGCCGGTCGCCCCTTTGGAGGCGACCATGAAGATCCCGATGCCGACCATGACGATCGCGACGGCGAGGCTCGCGAAGGTGGTCAGCGCGTCGTAGTGGACCGGGGTCTGCCGGACCTTGAAGCCCATCATCGCGACGAAGTGCATGGTCCAGATTCCGGAGCCGATGGCCGCCGAGCCGAGCGCCAGCCAGCCGATCCGCCAGCGGCCGTCGACCAGCATCGCTCTCGTGGTGCAGCGCAGGCCGAGCGCTCCACCGAGGCAGGCCATGAGATAGGCCACCACCGGTGTGACGAGTCCGTAGCTGAAGCCGTCGACCGTGCCCTGCATTCGCGGCTGCCTTTCCCGCCCTGTCGCGTCCCTGGATTTCCTGCGATGCCCCCAGCCCCGGGACCGCCACAACGGTCAGGGTTGTCGCAGAGAGTATGACCCCCACCGGAATGGTCGAACGATTTTCCGGCAAAGAAACACGCCCTTGCCCCACTTGTGCGGTGCCGGTGAGCGGACTTGGGCAACTCCATTCAATTCGTGGTCATCCTGCACCCTCCTGCCGTTGACCCTCTGCTGTCACTCTTGAGCTGACCGTGATCGATCGACGCGAGGAGTACGCATGCACGTGCGCGCAGTTGCCGCCGCGACCACAGCGTTCCTGGGGGCCACCGTCCTCCTGCTCCCCACTTCCGCCGCCCATGCGGCCGCTGACGCCGACAATCCGCTGGTCGTCGCGCACCGCGGAGCTTCCGCCTACGCGCCCGAGAACACCCTGGCCGCCGTCGACAAGGCCGACGAGATGGGCTTCGAATGGGTCGAGAACGACGTCCAGCGCACCAGCGACGGCCGGCTCGTCGTGCTGCACGACGCGACGCTGACCCGGACGACCAACGTCGAGGAGCTCTATCCGGAGCGCGCCCCCTGGAACGTGGCGGACTTCACCGCCGCGGAGATCGCGCGCCTGGACGCGGGCAGCTGGTTCGACGGCGACTACGCGGGCGCGCGCGTGCCGACGTTGGAGCAGTACATGAGGCGGGTGTCGCGCAACCACCAGAAGCTCGTCCTGGAGATCAAGAACCCGCAGCTCTACCCGGGCATCGAACAGCAGACCCTGAAGGTGCTCGGCAACGAGGGCTGGCTCGCCCCGGCGCAGCTGGAGCGGCTGGTGATCCAGAGCTTCAGCGCCGACACCGTACGCCGGGTCCACGAACTGAGCCCTGCGGTGAAGACCGCTCTGCTCGGCACCCCGGACATCGCCGACCTGCCCGAGTACGCGACGTTCAGCGACCAGATCAACTCCTCGTACACGACGATCTCCGGCTCGTACGTCGCCACGATCCACGCGCTGGAGGGTCCGCACGGGAAGCCCTTGGAGATCCTGACCTGGACCGTGAACGACGCGGTGAACGCCCGCCGGGTGGCGGGCTACGGGGTGAACGGCATCATCACCAACAAGCCGGACGTGGTGAGAGAGGCCACGCAGAGCTGACGACGGTTCCGGGCGGCGGCGTGCGTTCCGGGAAGGGACGCACGCCGCACTCGTTGTCGGTGGCCGCCCGTACGGTGGTCCCATGAACAGCCATGCGCAGGACAAGCCGCGCGTCGTGTGGGCCGTCGTCGGCACGGACATCGGTCCGCTGCTGCTGGCCGCGACGGACGACGGCCTGGTCAACGTCGTGTTCCACGCCACGGACGCGGTGCGCGACCGGAGCCTCGACCGGCTCGCCTCCCGTCTCGGCACCACCCCGGTGGAGGCCCCCGGCGCGCCCCGGCTGGCCGAGGCGATACATCAGGTCGAGGCGTACTTCGCGGGCGAGCGGCACGACTTCGAGCTGCCGCTGGACTGGTCGCTGATCTCCGGGTTCAACCGCCAGGTGCTGCGCGAGCTGGCGTCCGGCGTTCCCTACGGCTCGGTCGTCGGCTACGGCGATCTCGCGCGGCGCGTGGGGCAGCCGGGCGCGGCCCAGGCGGTCGGTGTCGCGATGGGGTCGAATCCGCTGCCCGTGGTGGTGCCGTGCCACCGGGTCGTCGAGAGCGACGGCGGCATCGGGGGGTTCGGCGGCGGGCTGGAGACCAAGCGGAAGCTGCTGGCCCTGGAAGGGGTGCTCCCGGAGCCGTTGTTCTGAGAAGTGCTTCCGGAGCCCTTGTTCTGAGGCAGCCATGGGTGGACTTTGCCCACCCGTGCGTGACCTTTGCCTGTGAGGTGACCGACGCGCGCGCGGTGGCGCGAATCGGTCATCGGTCGTCGTTTCGGCAGCCAGAGGCTGGCCGAAAACCGACGTCGGCGCTCGGTTATGCGTAGTGCCGCGCCTCGAACACATTGCCGTCCGGGTCCCGGAAGTAGAAGCTGCGCCGGGCCGCGCCACGCGCGCCGAACGAGTCGTACGAGAAGTCCGAGACGGGGACCGCCCGTTCCTCCAGCCGGGTCCGCAGCTCGTCGAAGGCCTCGCCGGGCATGGCGAGACAGACGTGGTTGACGGGGTGGCCCGCACTGTCGGCGGCGCCGGGCACCATGGTCAGGGTCTCGGCCATGGCGAGCGGCATCAGGTCGAGGATGGTCTCGTCGTTGAGGCGCACGGACGGGAAGGGGGCTCGTCCCGCCGCGTACTCGGCGACCCGTACGGGCTCCAGGCCGACGGCCTTCTCGTAGAAGTCGGCCGCGGCGAGCGGCTCCCGCACCCAGAGAACGACATGGTCGAGTCGAGTCGTGTTGTCCGTCATGCGCCCCAGGCTGGTGTCCCGCACCACAGGGCGCAAGGGTTTGGCCGGGCGCGCCGTCCGCCAGGGATGAGGGAGGAACGACAGACAGGAGGCATGCGCGTGCTGGTGGTGTCGGAAGAGGTGCGGGAAGCGGTCGACGCGCGTCGACCCGTGGTGGCGCTGGAGTCCACGATCATCGCGCACGGGCTCCCCCGCCCGCGCAATCTGCGGGTGGCGCTGGAGCTGGAGGAGGTCGTACGACAAGAGGGCGCCGTGCCCGCGACGATCGCCGTGCTGGACGGGCGGCCCCATGTCGGGCTCGACAAGGACCAGTTGGAGCGGGTCGCGAACGAGGACGGCATCCGCAAGCTGGGTCACCGGGACCTGCCCCTCGCGGTGGCCTCGGGAGCGAGCGGCGCGACCACCGTGTCGGCGACCGCCCAACTGGCGGCCCTGGCAGGCGTACGGGTGTTCGCGACGGGTGGGCTCGGGGGCGTGCATCGGGAGTGGACGGTGTCCCAGGACGAATCCGCCGACCTGGGGCTGCTGGCGCGGACCCGGATCACGGTGGTGTGCGCGGGCGTGAAGTCGATCCTGGACGTCCCGGCCACGCTGCAGCGCCTGGAGACGCTGGGTGTGGCGGTCGCCGGGTACGGCACGGACCGCTTCCCGGGCTTCTATCTGTCCGACTCGGGTCATCCGGTGGAGTGGACGCTGGGGTCGCCCGGCGAGGTCGCGGACGTCATGCGGGCGCAGGACGCGCTCGACGGCCCGGAGGCGACGTTGATCGTCGCCAACCCCGTCCCCGAGGACGAGCAGCTCGATCCCGAGTTGCACGCGCGTGTGCTGGCCGACGCGCTGCGGGCCTGCGCGGCGGAGGGTGTGACGGGGCAGGCGGTCACCCCCTTCCTGCTGAGCTACCTGGTACGGCACACCGACGGCGCCTCCCTGACCGCCAACCTGGCGGCGGTACGCGGCAACGTACGGCTCGCGGCACGGATCGCGGCGGCCTGGGCCGGGGCGTGAGGTGGCGCGGCACGGTGTGACCGGGCCCGCCGGCGCGAAGGGCGGAGCGCTGCTGGTGGTGGGTGACGTCGTCACGGATGTCGTCGCCCGGCATCGCGGGCCCCTCGCGGCGGGCACCGACACGGCCTCCGCGATCCGGACGCTGCCGGGCGGGGCGGGTGCCAATGTGGCCTGCTGGGCGGCTCACCGGGGCTGCGCCGACGTGCGGCTGCTCGGGTGCGTGGGCACGGACGGGGCCGAGTGGCACGAGCGGGAGCTGCGGGCCTCGGGCGTACGGCCGCAGCTGGTCGTCGACCCGGACGCGGCCACGGGGACGGTGATCTGCCTGGTGGACACCGGCGACGCGGCCGAACGCACGTTCCTGACCGACAGCGGCGCCGCGTTGCGGCTGGACCCTGGCCACTGGTCGCCGTCCCTGCTCGACGGGGTCGCTCGGCTGCATCTGTCGGGCTATCTGTTCTTCGCGGAACCGAGCCGCGCGCTGGCTTCCGTGGCCCTGGAGTCGGCACGCGCGCGTGGGGTGCCGGTGAGCGTCGATCCCGCGTCGGCGGGGTTCCTCGCGCGGCTGGGCGTGGACCGTTTCCTCGCGCTCGTCGAGGGCGTCGATGTGCTGCTGCCCAGCCGCGACGAGGCATGTCTGCTGACCGGACTGCCCGATCCGGCCGACGCGGCGGCCAAGCTGAGTCGCCTCTTCCCTCTCGTCGTGGCCAAACAGGGCGCCGACGGTGCGCTGATCGCCCGCGGGGGCGGCATCGAGTCACGGATCCCGGCGGCCCCCGCCGTGCCCCGCGACACCACCGGCGCGGGCGACGCCTTCACCGGCGCCTTCCTGGCCGCGCTGCTCGCGGGCGCGGAGGTCGAGAAGGCGGCGGCCGAGGGGTGCGCGGCGGGAGCGCGGGCGGTGGGGGAGGTGGGTGGAAGGCCGCCGAGGGGCGGCTGAGGGCCATGGCCGGTGCGCGGCGCCCGGGGGGCTCCGGCCGGGGCACGGTGAGGGCGTCGACGGCCCGGGCCGTCGCCCGGGTGACACCGTGGTGCCGGTCGGCCCGCCGGGAGCCTGTGCTCCGCGGCGGGCCTGACCTGCCTCTACGCCTTGCGGCCCCACGCCGAGATCAGTGGCGGGGCCGCGATGTCCAGCGCTCCGGAGGCCACATGGGCGAGGTGCCGGTCGATCTCGTCGTCCGTGGCGAGGTCGGCGGTGACGAGGTCCTCACGGAGCCGGTCTACGGTCATCGACTCCAGGGCGGAGCAGGCGGGTGACACGACAGGGAAGTACGCGTCGGCCTCCACGCCGCGCAGTCCCGCCGCGCGCAGCAGGCGCGGGAGTCGGCGGCCGTGCGCGGGGTCGATCCCCCGTTCGGTGAGCAACGCGGCGACGGCCTGGCGAAGCCGGTTGGCCAGTTGGTGTTCGGGCCCGGACTCCTCGAGGCAGGCCAGGGGTTGGAGGGCGGGGTCGGCATCCTCGATCAGGAGGCGTCCGCCGGGACGCAGGGCCTTGATCATCGATGACAACGCCCGGTCGCGGTCGGGCGCGTGGGCCAGGGAGAGCCGCGCGTGGACGAGGTCGAAGCCGTCCCCCGGCGGCTCGTCGACGCCCACCCGGTGGAGGAGGGCCTCCACCGGAGGGCGGGTGACCGAGGGGACGGCCCAGGAGAGGTCGGTGTCGGTCGCGATGACCTTGCCGGTCGGTCCGACCTTCTTGGCCAGCCAGGAGACGACGGAGGTGCCGCCCGCGCCGACCTCCCAGCAGCGCCAGCCCGAGCCCAGGCCGAAGGCCTCCATGTGCCGGAACGTCGTGGGGTCGAAGAGCGTGGCGAAGGCGTCGGGGCCCTGCCCCGTCTCGGCCTGCCGGTGGTCGAGGAGATACCCGTCGGTTCGCATCATGCCGCGATCATCCCATTTGAGCGTCTTATCACTAATAGCGACGCTCCCGCAGTCCGTGAGGTCGCCCGGCCGTGACCGGTCCGTCCGCCCCCGTCGCACCGATCGGAACGGAACGCCAGGACCGGCACGCCCGAACCGGCGGGGACGGAACGGCGGGGCCGACCGGGACGTCTACAAGTGAAGCGGAATGTTCCGTTCCCACAGCCTTACCCGGCACTCGTTCGGCCCTGGCAAACTGACGCGACAGGCACGAAGTGCGGTGCGAGGAGATCCACGCAAGGAGAAGCCAGATGTCCATGGCAGGGAATCTGCGGAAGGTCGCCGGTCTCGACAAGGTCGGCGGCCTGCGCAGGATGGCGAGGCTGGCCCGACGACGCCCCCGCGTCGACCTCAGCCATCCGGCCCGCTCCCCGCTCGGCACCTCGGTGGTCAACTGCGTCACCTACCACAAGGGCGTCCGCTCCCCCGCCGTCCGCGATGTCGTCGAGGCCGTCAGGCAGGTCCGCAGGCACGACCACGGCTTCGTCTGGCTGGGGCTGCACGAGCCGACGCAGCGGGAGTTCGCCGGCATCGCCGAACTCTTCGACCTGCACCCGCTGGCCGTGGAGGACGCGATCGAGGCCCACCAGCGCCCCAAGCTGGAGCGCTACGACGACACCCTGTTCGCGGTGTTCAAGACGGTCTGCTACGTCGAGCACACCGAACTGACCGCGACCAGCGAGGTGGTGCACACCGGCGAGATCATGGTCTTCGTCGGCCCCGACTTCGTGATCACGGTCCGGCACGGGCGGCACGGCTCACTCGGCCCGCTGCGCGAGGAACTGGAGGCGAACCCCGACCAGTTGGCCAAGGGTCCGGCCGCGGTGCTGCACGCGATCGCGGACCACGTGGTGGACGACTACCTGAACGTCACGGACTCCGTCCAGACGGACATCGACCAGGTCGAGACCGACGTCTTCGCCGCGAACGGCGCGCGCGTCGACCCGGGACGCATCTACCAGCTCAAGCGCGAACTGCTCGAACTGAAGCGGGCGGTGGCCCCGCTCGCCCGCCCGCTCCTGGAGCTGACCTCACGACCGATCCGGGTCATCGACCCGGAGATACAGGCCTACTTCCGGGACGTCTCGGACCACCTGCTCCGCGCCACCGAGCAGATCGCCGCGTTCGACGAACTGCTCAACTCGATCCTGCAGGCCCATCTCGCGCAGGTCAGCGTCGCGCAGAACGAGGACATGCGCAGGATCACGGCATGGGCGGCGCTCATCGCCGTACCGACCATGGTGTGCGGGGTGTACGGCATGAACTTCGAGCACATGCCCGAGTTGCACTGGAGGTTCGGCTACCCGCTGGTGCTGGCCGTCATAGCCGTCGCCTGCGTCGCCCTGTTCCGGGGCTTCAAGCGCAACGGGTGGCTGTGACGGCGCGGCTTGGGACGGGTCAGCGTGTCGCGCTCCTCGCGTAGACGCTCTCGGCCCAGGAGGCGATCTGGTCGTCCGACAGATGGTGGGCCAGGTCGGCTTCGCTGATCATGCCGACGAGCCGCTTGTTCTCGATCACCGGGAGCCGACGGATCTGATGCCCCTTCATCTCCTGGAGCACCTCGCTGACGTCTGCGTTCGCGTCGATCCAGCGCGGTGTGCCCTTGGCCAGTTCGCCGGCCGTGATCGTCGACGGGTCGTGGCCCAGGGCGACGCAGCCGACGACGATGTCGCGGTCGGTGAGGATGCCGCAGAGCCGTTCGTTCTGGTCGCTGATGGGGAGGGCTCCGACGTTCAGCTGGCGCATCAGCTGCGCGGCGCGGTCCAGGGTCTCGTGGGCGGGGATCCACTGGGCTCCGCGGTGCATGATGTCTCCGGCGGTGGTCATGTAGTACCTCCCGGTGCCGGACGGCCGGCGCGGCGCAGGACACACCGCTAGTCCCGGCGCCCTACATTCTTGCCGCGACCGGAGTGAAGCGCACTCGGAAGCCCCCGCCCCGCCCGCTCGTCAGCCGTTCCAGGCAGGGTGCCGTGGGTCGTCGGCGCGTACCAGGACGTCCGCTGCGGTGGCCGGGTCGGTCTCGGTCCCGTAGCGCTCGAAGGCGGGAAGGGTCCAGTGCTCGGCCTCGGGGGTGCGGCGGCGCAGGGCGCCCGGGGAGAGAAGGACGTGCACGGTCAGATCGAAGGGGAACCAGTTCTTGAGAAGGAGGGGGCCGTGCGCCAGCAGGAGTGCGCCGGGCGGGAGTTGGACGTAGGAGCTGCGGGTCGCGCGGTCGGTCGCGGGGTCCCAGAGGTCGGGCAGGACCCGGCCCGTGCCACCGGGGTCGAGCGGGCCGAAGACCTCCCGCCACAGGGCGGCGGAGTCGAACCAGCCGTCGTAGTACGCCTCCACGTCCTCGTGGCCGTACTCGAAGCGCAGCGAAGCCGGCCGCAGAAAGCCCTCGGTGCCCACGACGAGCGAGGACCGGCCGCGTACGCGCAGCGCCTCCGACACCCGTGCGGCGAGGTCCCCGGGGCGCGCGGCCGGGGCGCCGTCGAAGGCGACGCGCGGCCAGGGCGAACCGTCGTCCGGCTTCAGGTCGATGAGGCGGTCGGCGAGGAGGTCGCCGAGCCGTTCCCAGGTGATCGCTTCGAATCGCACACGGCCCATGATGCCGCGCGCGGCGGGCCCCGCCCCCGCCGGACCGGAGATCGGCCCGACAACCACGTGCCCCTGGGGCCACCAGGGGGAATGAACCGCGTATGGCCGCACTCGCCACTCCCCCGCCCCGTACCGGACTTGTCGTCGTGCAGGCACTCAGGAAGAAGCACTGCGCCGAGTGCCGGAGCGGGCCGGTGGCGATGCTGGTGCTGGAGGAGGGGGCGCCGCGCTGCCTCGACTGCGCGGATCTCGGGCACCTCGTGTTCCTGCCCCGGGGCGACACCGCGCTCACCCGGCGGGCCCGGGAGGAGAGTGCGCTGTCGGCGGTGGTCGTGCGGTTCAACCGGCGCCGGAGCCGGTACGAGCGGCAGGGCGTCCTGGTCGAGGAGGCGGCGCTCGCCCGTGCCGAGGAACGGTGCCTGGCGGACGCGGAGGCACGACGCCGACGCCGGGTGCGGGACGCGCGGCGGCGCGCCGCGGAGGACGTGTGCTTCACGGACGCGTTCGCCACGGAGATCCGGCGGCTGTTCCCCGCGTGCCCGGCGGAGCGGGCCCGGGAGATCGCCGCCCACGCCTCCCTGCGGGGCAGCGGCCGCGTCGGCCGCAGCGCCGCGGGGCGCGCCCTGACGGAGATCGCGGTGACCTCGGCCGTCATCGCCTCCGTCCGGCACGTGGACACGCCGTACGACCACCTCCTGATGACCGGCGTACCCCGTCATGAGGCGCGCCGACGGATCGCGGGGGTGGTGGAGACGACGCTGCGGGGGTGGCGGGGAGGGGCGTGAAGGGGCGGGGGGGGTGGGGTGGGGGGCTGGGGGGGGAGGGAGGGCCCCCCACCCCGATGGGAAAGCGAAGGCGGCGACGGTCCGGCGGAAGTGGACGTTCGCGTATGGGCGTGGGCGGCTCGGGCATGGTGACTGTGGCCGTGTGGATGTTCACTTGAGGTGACGGCAGGTGGGGCAGGGATGGTCGGAGTCGGGGGATCGAGGTGGGAGCGGACATGATCGACGGGCCGTACTTCGTGCTGACGGTGCTGGGGCTGCTCGGGACCGGGATCGTGGCGGGGGTGTTCTGCGGGTTCTCGACGTTCGTGATGAAGGGGCTGGCGTCGTTGCCGCCGGCGCAGGGCGTGGCGGCGATGCAGGCGATCAATGTGAGCGCGCTGACGCCGGCGTTCATGCTGGTGTTCGCGGGTACGGCGGTGCTGTGTGCCGTGCTGGCCGTCGTGACGTTCGTGCTGTGGCCGGACGAGGGCAGAGTGGAGCTGCTGCTGGGCAGCGCGCTGTATCTGTTCGGCTGCTTCGGGGTCACGATGGTGGCGAACGTGCCGCGCAACGAGACACTCGCCAAGCTGGACCCCGGCACGGCGGAGGCGGCGACGTACTGGCGCGACTACGTGAGCCGGTGGACGACGTGGAACCACGTCCGGGCGGTCGCCTCGGCCGCCGCGGCGCTGTCGTATCTGCTGGCGCTCGCCTGAGGCGGGGTCGCCGGGCGCGTCGTATCGTGGCGGGAAGAGAGTGCCGCCCGAAGGCGTACAGCCGTGCGCCGCGCGCCCTGGGGCGTATGTCCCCACGCCCACACGAGGGAGACGGCCATGGCCGATCCCAAGGGTTTTCTGACCGTCCCGCGCGAGGAGTGGCCCCGTCGGCCCGTGGAGGAGCGGGTGCGGGACTGGGACGAGGTGTATGTCCCCGGGGCGCTTCTGCCGATCGTCAGCAGGCAGGCGGACCGCTGTATGGACTGCGGGATCCCGTTCTGTCACGACGCCTGTCCGCTGGGGAATCTGATCCCCGAGTGGAACGACCTGGTGTCGCGGGAGGACTGGCGGGCGGCGAGCGACCGGCTGCACGCGACGAACAACTTCCCGGAGTTCACCGGGCGGCTGTGTCCCGCTCCGTGCGAGGCGGGGTGTGTGCTGGCGATCAATCAGCCTGCGGTGACCATCAAGAACGTGGAGGTGGCCATCGCGGACCGGGCCTGGGAAGACGGTTTCACGCCGCCTCGTCCGCCCGACCGGCTGTCGGGGAGGACGGTCGCCGTCATCGGTTCCGGGCCCGCCGGGCTTGCGGCGGCCCAGCAGCTGACGCGGGCCGGGCACACGGTCGCCGTGTACGAACGGGCGGACCGGATCGGGGGGTTGCTGCGGTACGGGATCCCGGCGTTCAAGATGGAGCGGCGGCAGCTGGACCGGCGGTTGGAGCAGATGCGGGCGGAGGGCACCAGGTTCCGTACGTCGACCGCAGTGGGGCGGGACGTCGGGGCGGCCGAGCTGCGGGCCCGGTACGACGCGGTGGTGATCGCCACGGGGGCCACGGCCTGGCGGGAACTGGAGGTGCCCGGGCGGGAGTTGGCCGGGATACATCAGGCGATGGAGTATCTGCCGCTGGCCGACCGGGTGTGCGAGGGGGATCTGGCGGTGTCGCCGTTGTCGGCGGCCGGGAAGCATGTGGTGATCGTCGGGGGTGGTGACACGGGGGCGGACTGTCTGGGGACGGCGGTGCGGGAAGGGGCCGCGTCCGTGACGCAGTTGGACATCTATCCGCTGCCGGAGGCGGAGCGCGACGAGGATGTCGATCCGTGGCCGACGTATCCGAAGGTGTACCGGCTCTCGGCCGCGCACGAGGAGGCGCGTGACCTGCGGTCCGCGCCGGCGGCCGACGCGGACGCACGGCTCTTCGCGGCGTCCACGCTCCGGTTCACCGGGGACGAGGAGGGGCATGTGCGGACGTTGCACCTGGTGGAGGTGGACGAGCGGCGGCGGGCCCGGTCCGGGACCGGGCGGACGCTGCCCGTCGATCTCGTCCTGCTGGCGCTCGGGTTCTCGGGGCCGGACCGCCACGACGGGCTCGTCGACCAGCTCGGGCTGGCCCTCGATCCACGCGGGACGATCACACGGGGCCCGGACTTCGCGACCGCCGTGCCCGGCGTGTACGCCGCCGGGGACGCCGCGCGAGGACAGTCCCTCGTCGTCTGGGCGATCGCCGAGGGGCGGGCGGTGGCCGCGGCCGTCGACCGCAGGTTGACGGGGGTGGACCGGCTGCCGGCGCCGATCGGGCCGTACGACCGGCCCATGACGGCGTAGCCGCAGGCCACGGGCCATGACGGCGGAGCCGCAGGCCACGGGAGGGACGGTCGTCGTATCGGCATGGGAGGCCCAGTCGCCCGCCCGGGCAGAGCTGCCTCCGGGCGTCCGCCCCGCCGTACGCGGCGCGCACGGCGCTCGGCACGCCCGCACGGCGCCCGGCGCCCGGCGCATCCACGCACAGCGCTCGAACACACGCGTGCGCGGCGCGGGCCGCAAAGCCCGCGCCGCGCACGCGTGTGTTCGACCGCCCGTCCGGCGGAGCCCTACGGCTTGCGCGCCACCGCCCCGTACCCCGGGATGACCCCGTCGTCCTGGCCGGGTATCGGCTCGCCGAGTTCGGGGTGCCAGTGGTGGGGTACCTCGATGCCGGGGTCGACCAGTTCGAGGCCGTCGAAGAAGCGGGTGAACTCCTCGCGGGAGCGCAGGGCCAGGGTGACGCCCGCGGCCTTGAGCTTCTCCGTCGCCGCCTTCGACTCCTCCGGGGTGAAGTCGGCGGTCGCGTGGGTGACGACCAGGTAGCTGCCGGAGGGCAGTTCGGCCATCAGGCGCTGGACGAGGGCGTGCGCGCCGTCCTCGTCGGAGACGAAGTGCAGCAGCGCGATCAGCGAGAGCGCCACCGGCCTGCTGAAGTCCAGGACCTTTTTGGCGCCCTCGACGACGGCGTGCGGGTCGCGCACGTCGGCCTGCAGATACTCCGTGCGCCCCTCGGGCGTACCGCGCAGCAGGGCCGCCGCGTGGGCCAGCACGATGGGGTCGTTGTCGCAGTAGACGACGCTCGTCCCGGGGGCGACGCGCTGGGCGATCTGGTGCAGGTTCGGCTCGGTCGGGATACCGGTGCCGATGTCAAGGAACTGACGCACCCCGTGCTCCGCCAGCCAGCGGGTGGAGCGGTGCATGAAGGCACGGTTGACCTGGGCCATCACCGGTACCCGGGGGTCGAGGGCCAGCATCTGCCTGCCCATCGCCTCGTCGACGGGGTAGTTGTCCTTGCCGCCGAGGTACCAGTCGTACATCCGCGCGGGATGGGGTCTGCTCGTGTCGATCTCGACAGGGGGACGCCCGTTCATGACGAACTCCATAAGAATCTTGGAAACATTGCGAACCTCGAGGATCCGCGGCAGTGGGTGATCAACTCAGGGCCAACATAGGGGGATCGGCTGAACAACAGGGAGTGCGCAACAGGCCTCAGGAGAGCAGGAAGTCGGCCACCCCCGCCTTGGCGCCCTCGATGAAGGCGTTCATCTCGTCGGGGGTGTAGATCAGCGCCGGTCCGTCGGGGTCGGTGGACTGCCGTACGGCGATCCGGCCGTCGGCGAGCTTCATGGCCTCCAGGCAGTTGCCGCCGTTGCCGCCGCTCCAGGGCTTGTGCCAGCCCTCGCTGCCGAGTTCCCGGGCGGGCATGCCGTTGTAGACACGTGTACGGGACTGGGTACGCGTGCGCGACGGCGGCTGCGACTGCGGCTTGATGAATTCCATTCGGTGTCTTCAGAGCTCCTTGCGGAGATCCCGGAGGATCTCCTTCGTGCGTTGTGCCGTGGCGGCCTGCGCCGCCATGCGGTCCATGACCTCGAGGTGGGTCGCCACCTCGGAGCGGTCGTCCAGGTAGACGGCGCCGGTCAGGTACTCGCTGTAGACCATGTCCGGAAGTTCGGCCATGGCGAATCGGAACAGGACGAACGGCCCGTAGGTGCCCGGGTGCGGTCCTGTGTCGAACGTGGCGACCTGGAGCGTCACATGCGTCAGCTCCATGGTGTCGAGCAGTCGGTCGAGCTGGGCGCGCATGACCGCCGGTCCGCCGACGGGGCGGCGCAGGGCGGTCTCGTCCATCACGAACCACAGCCGGGGCGCACCCTCACGGGTGAGCAGTTCCTGTCGTTGCATGCGCAGGGCGACATGGCGCTCGATGTCCTCGGGCTTGGTCTGGCCGATGGCACCCGAGGTCATGACGGCGCGCGCGTAGTCCTCGGTCTGCAGCAGTCCGGGGACGAAATGGGGGTCGTAGCCGCGGATCAGGCCGGCCGCGCCCTCCAGGCTGACGTACATGGAGAACCAGCCCGGCAGGATGTCGTGGTACCGCTGCCACCAGCCCGGCTTGTTGGCGTCCTCGGCGAGCCGGACGAAGGTCTCGGCCTCCTCGTCGCCGACCCCGTACGCCTTCAGCAACAGCTGGAGATAGGGAATCTTGAGGGCGACCTCGGCGGTCTCCATCCGGCGGACCGTGGCGGCGGTGACGTGCAGGATGCGCCCGGCCTCCTCGCGCCGGATGCCCGCGCGCTCGCGCAGGTCCAGCAGACGCCGGCCGAGCACGACCTGGCCGACCGTCGGCGCGGACCGCGGCTCACTCATCTCGCCCCTCTCCTTCGATCTCCTCTGGCCCTGCGCTGACCTGCGTCGATTCCCGGAGCGCCCGGTCCCGACAGCCCGGCGGCGCCGTTCGGAGACCTCGCTCGCCGCACAGGTCCGGGTACACAAACGAACACTGTGCGTACATACGGACGTTGTGCGAGGGATTTCCAACTGGCGCCGCTACACGTGCTGTTGCGTGCAGTGTGCCATGACCGTTCAGAGAGTCATACGGCACTCTGCAATTTTCAGAGTGACACTTGCCAAGTGTTCATGGCGGGGCGATAGTGGCAAGCGTGATTCCGCCCCCTGCGCCGTTAGGAACAGACGCCGCCGGAGACCGTGTCGGTCCCGGTCCGGCCTCCGGGGCGCGCCCCGAGACAATCGCCGAGCGCCGGTTTCGATTCGAGCTGGCCGCGCACCCGGGTGCCGTGGCCCAGGCCCGGCGTGTGACCCGTGACCAGCTCACCGGCTGGTCCCTCTGCGAGGACGCCTGCGACACGGCCGCCTTGGTCGTGTCCGAGCTGGTGACCAACGCGATCGTGCACACCGCGAGCACCCAGATCGTCTGCGAGCTGCACGACGGCGACGAGATGGTGCGGATAGCGGTACGGGACGAGGGCTGCGCTCCGGGTGAGCCGCACCCCTCGCCGCAGCGGCCCGAGGAGGAACACGGCCGGGGGCTGCTCCTCATAGAGTCCCTCTGCCGCTCCTGGGGCGCGCAGCCGGTCGGCCTCGGGCTTCTGGTGTGGGCGGACGTGTCGCGCGGGCTGCCCGCCGCGGCGGTCCCGGCCGACGCGGGCTCGGGCCTGGCCACGGACCGCCCCACCGGCGTCACCATGAACATGCCGACCGACATCCCGGCGAACGTCAAGGCGGACGTCCCAGCGGACGTCCCGACCGACGTCCCGGCAAACATCCCGCTGGGCGGCGGCAACGACGCGCGCACCGCGGTGCGACCCGCTCCCGGGGTCCGGCCCGATCTGGCGATCCGGCCCGATCTCGGAGCGCGGTCCGATCTGGGCTGGGGCGCGAAGAAGCCGCCTGCGGAGGGCCGGGAGGGTGAGGCGGAGGCGTTCCGTCTCATGGGTGCCGAGGGCCACCGCAAGGGTGCCGAGACCGGGCACCTCACGGGTTTCGAATGTCGTACGGAAGCCGGAGTCCGGCCGAAAGTCGGACGGCGGACGGGGGCCGAATGGGTGTGAGCGCGTCGATCGGTCCCGCCGGACCCCCCGGCGGGGGCAGAGTGGCTCGCGTGGTGAGCCTTGACACCCTGACCCGACTGCGCCGCGCCCAGCGTCCCGCTGCGACGCCCCGCCCCCTTCCCCTGCCCGAGGGCATGACCGCGCCCATGGGATGCGACGCGGTGACCGTCCCGGCCCGCCTCGGGCCGATGGTGCTGCCCCGTCTGCCCCGTGTGGGCTGCGTCTACGCCGACCGGGCGCAGTGGTGGTGGATCGTGCCGGCCGACTCCGACTACGCGCTGGAGTGGCCCGCGCCGGTGCGCTACACCACCGGAGCGCTGGTCTCCGACGGCGCGGCCGTTCCCGGCCTGATCCTGCGGCCGGAGGGGGCCATTCCCTATACGCCGCCGATACCCCTGTATCTGGCGTTGTGCCGGGTCACGGGGACCACGCCGACCTGGTCCCGGCTGACGGCGTAGGACTACGCCGCGCTCCGCCCGGCGCACGCCTCGCCGCCGCGCTCCCTCCCCGGCCCTTCCCCCTCCCCGCCCCGGTCCCCTTCAGGCCCGCGCCTCCCCGCGTCCCGGCCCGACCCGACAGCACCCGGCCCGACCCGCTCCGTGCCGGTGCACTTCACTCTGCCTCCTCGCGCCCCGCGTGCTCCGGGCGGGTGGTCGTGGCGGTGTCGTGCGCCCTGGCCGGGGGTGGGGGGTGCCGGGATAGTGGCGTGTCGGTGACGAGGCGGGGGAGGCCGTGGGTGGGGAAGGCGCGGGACGAGGAGAAGACGCGGGACGGGGAGAGGCCGGAGACGTCGGAGTCGGAGCTGCTGCTGTTCGGGGGGCCGCTGCGGTACGACATGGGCTGGTCGCAGCACGCCGACGCGTTCCTGGAGCTGAACTTCCGCGCGATGGTGCGGCGCCTGCCGTCCCTGCTCGCGTCGAGCTTCCGGCTGGCCTGGCAGGCGGACCGGCGGGCGGCCCGGACCGTGCTGGCGGCCGAGACGGGCCGCGGCCTCGCCCAGGCGGTGAGCCTGCTCGCGGTGAACGCGATCCTGGGCCGGCTGATGACGGACGGCACGGTCGAGGAGCGGCTGCGCGGCGCCGTGCCCGCGCTCGTCACCATCGCCGCCGTGATGCTGGTGTCCACCCTGCTGCGGGCGGCCTCGACATACGCGACGGGCCGGCTGGAGCCGAAGGTGGAACGCGTCGCGACCGAGCTGTATCTGGAGCGGGCGGCGGGTGTGGAGCTGTCCGCGATCGAGGACGACGGTTTCCACAAACTGCTGGACACCGCGAAGTACGGCGCCCAGTCCGCCCGTCGGATGATCAGCTATTCGGCGCGGGTGGTGAACGCGCTGATCTCGCTGGTCGCGGCGGCCGGTGTGCTGACCGTGCTGCACCCGGCCCTGCTGCCGCTCCTGGTCACGATGACGCTGCCGAGTGCCTGGAGTTCCCTGACCATCGCCCGCCGCCGCTACACGTCCTTCCATGCCTGGGTGCAGCACGCGCGCGCGGGCTATCTGATCGGCTCCCTGCTGATCGAGCCGGAGGCGGCCCCGGAGATCCGGGTGCACGGGGTCGGTCCGTTCCTGCTGCGCCACTTCCGCTCCATGTCGGAGACGGCGGAGGCCGAGCAGGCGCGCCTGGCCCGGCTGGCGGCCCGTACGGGCCTGTACGCGGCCCTGTGGACCGGACTGGCCACCGTGGCGACGTACGCGACGCTGGGCGGTCTGCTGCTCGGCGGCGCCATGGCGCTGTCCGTGGCGGGTACGGCGGTCATCGCGATCCGTACCGGGTCCGCGAGCCTCGACACGCTGGTCCTGGAGGTGAACTCCCTGCACGAGGAGGCCCTCTTCGTGGGTGACATGCAGCGGCTGTACGTGGAGGCGGCCAAGCGCGCGATCCCTCAGGGCGGTACTCCGCTGCCCGAGGACCCCCGGGAGATCCGGGTGGAGAACGTGACCTTCGCCTATCCGGGCAAGGCCGGCCGGCCCGCGCTCAGCGACGTCACCCTGACCGTGCCGCTGGGCAAGATCGTGGCGCTCGTCGGCGAGAACGGCTCGGGCAAGACGACCCTGGTCAAGCTGCTCGCCGGGCTGTACGCGCCCGACCGGGGCAGGATCATGTGGGACGGCGTGGACGCGGCGGGCGCCGACCGGCGGCAGCTCGCCGAGCGCATCGCGATGGTCGCGCAGGACTTCAAGCGGTGGCCCTTCACGGCCCGCGTCAACATGGCGATCGGCCGCCCCGCCGCGCCGCTGACCGAGGAGCGGCTCGCGGCGTCCGTCGCGGAGGCCGGGGCGCAGGACGTGCTGGACGATCTGCCGCGCGGCCTCGACACGCTGCTGGGCAAGGGGTTCAGCGGCGGGCACGAACTGTCGGGCGGGCAGTGGCAGCGCCTGGGGATCGCGCGGGCCGCGTACCGGCGCGGGCGCATCCTGATCGTGGACGAGCCGACCGCCGCCCTGGACGCCCGCGCGGAGCTGGAGGTCTTCGAGAAGATCCGCGCCCTGGCGGGCACCGGTCAGACGGTCGTACTGATCACCCACCGGCTGGCGTCGGTCCGCCACGCCGACCTGGTGCACGTCCTCGACCAGGGCCGCCTGGTGGAGTCCGGCACCCCGGACGAACTGCTGGCCACGGGCGGGGTGTACGCGGAGCTGTACTCGCTCCAGGCCGAGCAGTTCGCGGCGAAGCCGGCCGGGGCGAAGGTGCCGACCGGTCCGGCCGCGGCGGCGAAGGTGCCCGCGCCGAAGGCGGGGTGAGGTCAGGCCGAGGCGGTCGCGGCGGTCTCGGCGCCGCGCACGATGACCAGGAACATGTCCGTCGCGATGTCCATCACGACCTCGGCCTGCTGCCCCTCCATACGGGCCGCGTGGGCCAGCTCCTCGGCCGGCCACGAGCCGCGCGGCCCACCGGCGGGAAAGCGTCCCAGCACCGTTCGACCGTTCACCCTGCACCTCCATGTCGCGCTGTACCCGTGGCCCGTGAACCCGCGGCTGGGCAGCTTGTAGATTTAAACGCCAACCACGGGGTGAACGGCTCGCGAAGTGACGGTACTGAGACGTAGTTGACACGAGGTCAACCACGGATCGTGAGGTACCTCTCAGAAACCACACATTCCGGTGACGCTACGTGCCAACGCTTGCACTATTTGTCACTCCCCGTACTCGCCGTACTCGTCGTGGTACCGGATCCGCTCGTCGCCGACCGCTCCCAGCGCCGTCAGGGCCAGCAGCCCGGCCGTGGGACCGAGCCCCTCCAGGCCCCGCCCGTACGCCGAGTACGTGAGGAAGACCCGCTCGCGCTCCCGCAGGAAGCAGCTCACGCCCGGCCGTTCGTCGGCACCGTGGTCATGGTCGAACGTGTTGCCGTACGACGAGTACCAGGGCACCGTCCATCCCATGCGCGCCTTGAAGGGGAGGATCCGTGTGTAGGGCGCCCGCGAGACGACCGCGAACTCGGTGCCCCGCGCGCGCAGATGTGCCAGATGCCCGACCTGGTCCAGAAAGGCCGAGCAGTCGCGGGAGCCCGCCTGCCACTCCGGGGCGAACGCGAAGTGGTACACGATCAGTTGGTGACGCTCCCGGAACAGGTCGAGCAGTGTCGCCTTGCCGTCACCGCCCTCGAAGACGTACTCCTCGTCGACCTCGACCATCGGCAGGCGCCGCCGCTCGGCGTCCAGCGCGTCCCGCGCGCGGGTGAGGGCCTTCTCCTTGAGCAGCAGTTCCTCCCGCGCGGCGCGCCATTCCTCGCGCGGGACGATCCGCGGAAGCGACATGTGTTCCTCCTCCGGTGACGATGCCTTCCACCGGGGTGGACCGGAGCCGGACACGGAACTCATCGGTGCGGCGCGACTTTTCCGAGCGCCGCCGTGACGGTGCCGTCCACCGGCGGCCCGGGCGGCTGATCGGGTGGCTGCTCGGGCGGGCTACTCGGGCGGCTTGTCGTAGTCCTGGATGCGGCCGCCGTGGCTGCGGTCGGTCAGCGCGGCCAGGCGGCCCGTCATCTCCGCCACCGTCGCCGGCACGTCGACGGTGAGGAGTTCGCGGTCGCGCATCAGAACGCGGCCGTCGACGATCGTGGTGGTGACGTCGGCGGAGCGGGCGCTGTGCACGAGGGTGGCGGCGAGGTCGTGCACCGGCTGGGTGTGCGGGCCGGTGAGGTCGACGAGGACGATGTCGGCGCGCCGTCCGGGGGCGAGGCCGCCGATCCGCTCCCCCAGCCCGACGGCCCGTGCGCTCTGCAGGGTGGCGTGGTGCAGGGCCTGACGGGAGGTCAGCCAGCGCGGGTCGCCCTCGGTGGACTTCTGTACGAGCGCGGTGAGGGCCATGGACTCCCACACGTCGAGCGAGTTGTTGGAGGCGGCCCCGTCCGTGGCGAGCCCGACGGGGATCCCGATGCGGCGCAGGGCGCGCACCGGGGTCGTGGGCCAGGCGAACTTGAGGTAGCCGCGGGGCGCGGTGGCGACGGCCACCGGCCCGGTCGCCCGTTCCAGGACGGGCAGGTCGCGCTCGACGATCCCGGTGCCGTGCGCGACGAGCACGCCCGCGTCGAGACCGAGGAGCCCGGTGCGCTCCAGGACCTCGATGGGGGTGACGCCGTGCCGGGCGAGGCTGTTGTCGGTCTGGTCACGGCTCTCCGAGGCGTGCAGATGCACAGGGAGGCCGTGTTCCCGGGCCAGTTCGGCGGTGGCGGCCAGGTCGGCGTCGTCGACGGTGTAGGGGGCGTGCGGGGCGAGCGCGGTGGTGATACGACCGCCGGCCGCGCCCCGGTGCCGCAGCGCGAACTCCAGGGACCTCTCCCTGCCTTCGGGTCCCTGTGAGGAGAAGAACGCCTCGCCGAGATGTGCGCGCAGCCCGGTCTCCCCGACGACGGCGGCGACCGTGTCCATCGAGAAGTAGTGGTCGGCGAAGCAGGTCACCCCGCCCCTGATCATCTCCGCGCAGGCCAGCCGGGCCCCCAGTTCCACGTCCTTCGCCGTCAGATTGGACTCGACGGGCCAGATGACGTCGTTGAACCACTGCTCCGCCGGCAGGTCCTCCGCGATGCCGCGCAGCGCCACCATGGGGGCGTGCGTATGGCAGTTGATCAGCCCCGGCATCGCGACCCGGCCGCGCGCGTCGATGCGTTCCGCCGTGGCGACGGGGGCCGTCTCCTCCGCCGGCCCGATGCTCACGATCACCCCCTCCCGTACGACGATCGCGGCGTCCTCGACGAAGTCGATCCCCTCGTGCTCGTCGTGGACGAGGGCGGTGCAGCCGGTGATGACGAGATCGGCGGGAGCCTGCGCGGCGGAAGCGGCGGAAGCGGCGGATTCGGAAGGGGGCGGGGGTGGGGGCGGCGTCATGCTGTCACCGTACGACCGGCACCCGTCCCCTCAGGCGCTCATGCCCTGCCTCGGCAGGACGTCGGTGATGTCCGGGGCGTCGGGGAGGCTGATGCGCGCGTGCCCGCGGTGGCGGGCGAGGTCGTCGAGGAGGGCGGTGATCCGCTCGGTGTGGTGGCGGCCGAGCCGTCCGGTGTCGTCGAGGTGCACGGCGCAGGCGGTGGTGGTGTCGACCAGCCGTTCGAGGATCGCGGCGATCTCGTCGGTGCCCTCGGTGTGCCGGGCCAAGGCGGGCAGTTCGGCTCCGGAGAGGGCGATCGCGGCGCGGGCCCGGGCCAGTGCGCGGTAGGCCTCGCGGCGCAGGGTCCAGCGGGCGGCCCGTTCGTCGGTCTCGCCGGGCAGGGCGGCCCCGACGGAGACGGTGACCCCGTTGGGTGTGGACGCGCGGCCCGATGATGCAGAACCGTTCCCTCCGGTGCGGGCGCCCGGCGTGCGCGACTCGTCCAGGACGTGCGCGAGGTAGGCGTGCGCGGCCGTCCCCGCTTCGGTGAGCCGGGCGCGCACGCCCCCTCCGCGCTGTCCCTCCGGGATCGGCAGATGACCGACGATCAGGACGATGGCGCAGGCCAGGAGCGTTTCGGCGATGCGGCTCCAGGAGGCCTGGGGGTCGCCGCCGACCATGACGAGGGCGAGGACGAGGACGGTGACGACGGCGGTCTGGGCGGCGAAGTGCCGGGTGGCGACGGGTATCAGCGCCCCGCTGACCGCGACCAGCGCGACGAGCCCTTCGGGCCGGGGCAGCACGGCGGCGAACCCGGCGAAGAGCACGGCACCGAGAACCGTCCCGGCGGCCCGGCACAGCACCCGGGAGACGAGCGGCCCCAGGTCGGGCTTGACCAGGAAGACGGCGGTCGCGGGCAGCCAGTACCAGTGCTCGTGGTGCAGCGCCTGGGCCACGGCCGCGGCGGCCCCGAAGGACAGGGCGACCCGCAGTCCGTACTCGCGTCCGCCGGACCCGAGGCCGAGCCGTGCGAGCGAGCCGAGGGTGCGGCGGCGGGTGTGCAGGTCGCGTGCGTCGCCGCCGCGGTCGAAGGTCTCGGCGGCGCGCAGGAGCGCGTCGTCGAGGGCGCGCAGCGCGGGCGCGGACCGGGAGGGCGCGGGCAGCGGGCCGGTGGCGGTGTTGCCGCGCACGGCCGCCGCCAGCCGCCGGGGTCCTTCGGAGGCCCGGCCGACGACGGCGTCCCCGGCCCAGGCCAGCGCGGTGGCCGCCTCGGCGAGGGGCAGCGCGGCGGCGTACTGGGCGTGCAGCCGCCGCTCGGACGACGAACTGGCGTAGCGCCGCAGCCGGGGCCCGGCGAGCGCGTCCTGGGCGTGGTCGAGGGCGGCGGTCAGCGCGGCCCGCCGGGCGAGCGCGTCCGGGGTGCCGACGGCGTCCAGCAGCCCGGCGATGGCGTCGTAGACGGCGGCGACGGCGTCCCGTTCCCCGTCGAACCGGTAGTCGCCCGCGGTGAGGACCGCCGGTGTGGGCAGCGCGAGGCGCAGCGCGAGCAGCCAGCCCGCGCCGGCGAGATAGGCGAGCGCGCGCTGCCATCCGGGTTCCGGCAGCGGCATCCCGGCTCCGATGGCGGCCGCGACCAGCAGTTGGGTGCCCGCGCCGGACGACACGGGCCCGATCGCGCTCATCCCGCCGGCGATCAGTCCGAGCCCGGTGAGCAGCAGGGTGAGGACGACGGCACCGGCGTACGTACCACCGGTGTACTGCCCGGCGTACGTGCCGACGAGGAGGCCCACGGCGCCGGCGAGCGCGGGCGCCCCGAGCCGCTGGACGGCCGTGCGCCGGCTTCCGGGGCGGTCGTTGATCCCGGCGAGCATGGCGCCGAGCGCGGCGACCACCCCGACGGAGGGCCGCCCCAGCAGAACGGCCACCAGCAGCAGCGGCCCACCGGCCAACGCCCCTCGCACCACCGCGTTCCAGGGCACCGGCCCCCTCTGCGCGCGCAGGGCGTGGGCGAGCCATGGCGGAAGGGCGAGGGTGGCGCGGCGGGTCACGGGGCTCCTGTCGTCGGGTGAGGGCGGGGGTGTGCCTTCGGGCGACGGCGGCCGGGGCGTTGACGGTGTGCGTGCGTGTGCACTCCACGGTAGGTCCCGGACCTGGAGGATATGGAACGCTCGTATTACCGCGATGTGACGATCCCTGCAGGGGCCATGTTCTTTATGAACGCAATCAACGCGTCGGCGCGGCAAAGAAGGTGGACCCGGGGGCGTAGCCGGCCCCCGGGCCCTGATATGCCGCCCCATGGGCACGCCGCCACGGTTGAGAACCCAGGTCAGTCATGATGTCGCCGCGTCCTGCCTTTGGACCACCACGCATCGAGCTGCGCGGGCTGGACTTGAACCAGCATTTCGACGTCCGGGGCCTGAGTCCGGTCGTTGCGGCGATCGGCGGCGAATACTGAGTCTGGAGCAATAGTCTGAGATTGATCACGGCCCGTCCCTGAATTACTCGGCGGGTACGGTCCGCTCTTTCACGACAAGCCTCAGCTTCAGCTTTGCGCTCCTCGCGCACCCCGACCGGCGTCAAGGCCGGCCGGGGAGTCTGTGTGAGGCCACCCGGGCAGTCCGGAGAATCCGAACTAGCCGAACAGGTAGCCGAAAACGGCGTCACCGACGCGCTGGTCGACGACCTCCACCCCGTTCGCTTCCTCCCGCGCGAACTTCACGGCCTGCTGCAACTTCTCGACGCGGTCGAGGATTTCGTTGACGCGCCGGGCGGGCAGGGCTCCGGAGAACTTCACGGTGGTCCAGTAACCGACCGGGATGTCCTCGTAGTACACCTCCACCTGGGCGGGGTGCTTGTCGGTCGCCTCGGCCTTCACATGGTTGCGCGGCACCTTCTTCGTCCGTACCGTCCGCACGGCCTCGGTCTTCCAGGCGTCGGTGGACGGGTCCTGCGCCCACGCCTCGGAGGCGTCGAGCACCGGCAGCCTGCGCACCAGCGCGTTGATCTCGCCGAGCTGCTTCTCCAGGAAGAGCAGACAGGCCACGGGGACATCGGCGACGAGCACCCGTCCCTCGACCGACACATCCGCCCGTGCCGTGCAGTTGGCCCAGTCCTTGGTGGCGGTCACATCGAACAGCCGCGTGAGAACCCCGGCCGTCTCCCTCAGCACGTCCTCCGCCCGCACCTGTACCCGGGTCGACTCGGGCGGCAATTGCTCGCCCTCCTCGTCCTTCGGCTGATAGGTACGCGCGATACCGGCCAGCAGAGCCGGTTTCTGCAGCCCGTGATGAGCGGCCGTCAGGTCCTGATGGGTCTTGGCCTTGACGCCCTTCTCCACTGCGATGATCTGATTGAGTTTCGCCACGTGGGAGACCGTAACAGCGGGACGGCATTCTCTTCGAAGGATTATTCGGATCCAAGAACTGTTCGGAGGAGTAAAGGCCCTTGGATTCCCCGAGGAGTCGCTCTCGTCCTGCGGGCGGCCCGGTCGCGGCCGATGCTGGTGAGGGGTGCCGATGACGCCGTGTCCAGAAACAGGAGGTCGTGATGGGACGTCTGAGCGAGCGGGTGGCGATCGTCACCGGTGGGGTCGGAGGGATCGGCGCCGCGGTGGCACGGGCCCTAGCGGCCGAGGGGGCCGACGTGGTGGTCGCCGACATCCGCGACGCCGAGGGGGCGAAGCTGGCGGCGGAACTCGGCGGCCGGGCGCGCTATGTGAACCTGGACGTCAGCGGCGAGGAGGCCTGGCAGCGGGCGGTGGCCGAGGTGGAGGCGGCTCTGGGTCCGGTCTCGGTGCTGGTGAACAACGCGGGGGTCGCCGACTGGGGCTCCATGGAGGAGCAGTCCCTCGCCTCGTTCCGCCGGGTCCTCGACGTCAACCTCCAGGGCCCGTGGCTGGGCATGCGCGCGGTGGCGCCCTCGCTGCGCCGGGCCGGCGGCGGGGTGATCGTGAACATCTCCTCCCTCGCCGGGCTGACCTCCTACGCCGGGATCGGCTCGTACGCGGCGAGCAAGTGGGGGCTGCGCGGTCTGACGAAGACGGCGGCGCTGGAACTGGCCCCCGACGGCGTCCGCGTCTGCTCCGTCCATCCCGGCGCCATCCGCACCCCGATGACAGCCGGCTTCGGTGACGCCCACACCTCGGGGCAGCCCATTCCGCGCTTCGGCGAGCCCGAGGAGGTCGCCCGCATGGTGCTCTTCATCGTTGCCGACGCCACGTTTTCCACAGGCTCCGAATTCGTCCTGGACGGAGGCATTCTCGCAGGTCAGCCGAGTGTTGTGGTCTCGGACGACTGACCCGGAGGCCGCGTTCCGCGCCCGCCGCCCGGCCGATTGTCGGTGGCATGCGCTTCAATGGCATCGTCGTCACAGAGAGTGACGATCCGGATGCCTTCCGGGTGTGCCGCGGCGCGCCCGGGTCCAGGGCGCCGGGGCTTCGGGGGAGGTCGTGCGATGAGTGGCCACGAGGAGAACGGGCAGCGGTTCGTGTCACTGGCCGGGCTGCGGATCCGCGGATGGACGGGCGGCATGGTGGACCGGCTGCTCGGGGCGGCGGACCGGCTCGGCACGAACGCGCGCTTCGGGGATGCGCCGAGGGTCCGGCTGTACCGGCTGGAGCGGGTCGAGGAAGCCGAGCGCGGCGAGGCGTTCCGGGCGGTGGCGGCGGACTCGCAGCGCAGGTCGGAGGCGGTGCGGGCCGCGATGCGCAGGCGGCGGGACGAGGTCCTGGAGCGGATCGGGGACGAGCCGATCGACGTACCCCGCCTCGATCCGGACAGGCTGACGCTCCGGGCGGTGGAGCACCGGGCGAGGCGGGAGGCCGAGTGGGGCCGACGGGAGGCGCCGCGGGAACGGCCGGGGGACGGCGAAGCCGTCGCGGACAGCCCTGCCACCCACCCCTCCCTCACCCCCTGGAAGGTCGACTACCTGCGCCACCGGCTCGGCCACTACGACCAGCTCCTGGAGGCGTGGCCCGGACACGGGCGGGATTCCGGGCGGGCGGAAGCCGTGACGCTGCTGCGGGAGCGGATCTGCGCGGCCATCGCGGAGGCGTACCCGGCCCTTGCACAGGAGTGCGAGAGGCAAGCGCGTGATCAAGGAGTCGGTCCACCTCTTCAGTGAAGTCGGGGCGCAAGTGGGCCCGGAATCACGGCAGTCGGGACGCCGATGCGCTCCTGTCCTTAACCTCCGGCATATGCGATCAGGAAACGATCAAGCCCGGCGGGTGCACGGACGCCTGTCGTGCGGTGCCCTTCTGCGCCCTGCCGCGGGCTCCGCCGAGGACCGCCGGTTCGCGCGCTGGGACCTCGCCTCGCTCTCCGAGGGCGCCCTCGGGGAGTGCGTCGACCCCGACTCGCTCACGCCCGCGCGCGAACGGGAGTTACGGATCCGGCTCGGCTCCCACGGGCGGGCGCAGCGGAACGACGACGAGTACCGGAGGCGGTATTGGATCAGGGAACCGGGAGGTGGCGAGGAGGACGGCGGGTACGGCCGGCGCACCCCGCCGGGCGTCGTCGGTACGGTCGCGGTGGACACCTGGCCCATCGGCGCGGGCGCGCTGCTCGTCACATCGCTCTACGTCCACCCGGTGGCCCGGCGGCGCGGGCTCGCCACCGCCGTGCTGGACACGGTGTACGAGGCGTGCCGCGCGGAAGGCCTGCACGGGTTCCGTCTCGACGCCCACTGGACGTGGCAGCGGTCCGTGCGCCACTACCTCAACCGCGGTCTGTGGGTCACCTCCTGGAAGCACGCCCTCGGCTTCGCCCGTCTCTCGTACCTGCCCCGGTACGAGGTCCGGGCGGCCGGGGACGAGGGGGAGCTGACCTTCTGGGCGGCGGTCGGGGGCGAGGCGCTCGTCCCGATGCTCGTCGCGGGCGACGCGGGCGGTCGGCTACGGCTGCGGGAGACGGAGGAGAGCGCGCGGCTGACGGAGGACCGGGACGCGGTACGGCTGAGGTTCTACGCCCGGTCGACGCTGGCACTGCATCTGGCGGTGCGGGGGCACCCGTTGGTGCGAGGGGAGCAGGAGTGGGCGGCGGCGGAGCGGTGGTGCGACCTCGGGGAGCCGGAGGGGCTGGCCTACCGGATCGGTGTGTTCGAGCGGGCGGCACGGGAGGACGGATGGCGGGTGGACAGTCCGTACGGCGCGGCCCGGAATTCGGGTGCGGTCGCGGCGGCGGGTCCGCATGATCGACACATCGTCCTCCACCGGTACCGGGAGCAGTCATGATCCAGCGCACCACCGTCCCCAGCCTCTTCTCGCCGCCCGTCTACGCGCACGCGTCCGTCGTCGAGGCCGGGGCGAAGCTCGCCTTTCTCGCCGGTTCCGTCCCGCTGGACGCGGACGGGAAGCTGGTCGGGGAGGGGGATCCGGTGCGTCAGGCCGAACAGGTGCTGGCCAACCTCGGGGAGCAACTGCGGGCGGTGGGCAGCGACTTCGCGCATGTCGCGTACACCGATGTGTACGTCGTGAGCGGTGAGCCCGCGGTCCTCTCCGCGGTCTGGGAGGTCGTCGAGGCGTCCGGTCTCAGCATCGGCCCCCACTCCTCGACCCTGCTCGGCGTGGCCTGCCTCGGCTACACGGGCCAGCTGGTCGAGATCACCGCGACGGCGGTGGTCCCGGAGGCCTCGTAGGGGGCGCGGGGAGCCGCGCGGCGGGCCGTGCCCGGGCCCGCCGCCCACACCCCCGATTCGAGGAGGCACCCCCTACGGCGCCCCGGCCCCCCAGCTCCTCCCCTTCGGCAACGGCTTCGCATAGCTCCCGGCCCGGCTGGTGGTGAGCCCCAGCCCCACCAGCGACTCGGCGAGCTTCACGGCCGCCCCGACCCCGTCGACGACCGGCACCCCCAGCTTCTCCCCCACCGTCCGCTGCAGTCCGGTCATCCCGGCGCACCCGAGGACCAGCACCTCCGCCCCGGCGTCGCGCGCCCGCTGCCCGGCCGCGAGGAAGGCCCGGGTGGTGCGGTCGGCGTCGGCGAGGTCGAGGACGCCGAGCCCGGTGCCGACGATCGCCGCGCAGTTGCGGCCCACACCGGCGGCGTCGAGGCTGTCCTCGATCTGCCCGCAGGTGCGTTCGAGCGTGGTGACGACGCCGTAGCGCCGTCCGAGCAGACAGGCGAGGTGGGCGGCGGCCTCGGTGATGTCGACGACGGGGACGTCCACCAGCTCGCGCGCGCCCTCGCGCCCGTGTTCGCCGAAGCCGGCCATGACGACGGCGTCGTACGGTTCCTCGTAGGTCCGCAGGGTGTCGAGGACGGCGGCGGCGGAGAGATAGCTGTCGAGCCAGCCCTCCGCGGACTCGGGACCCCAGGCGGGGGTCAGTCCGGTCACGGTGGTGCCCGGGCCTGCGGCGGCCCGGGCACCTCGCACGATCTCCTCGGTCATCGACTGCGTCGTGTTGCAGTTGGTGACGACGATGCGCACGTTCAGCCCTCCACGGCTGCCGAATCGGAGGAGACCGCCTCAAAGGAGGCCGTCCCGGCGGCCCGCTCGTCCCGGCACAGCACCGCGTACAGACCCGCGGCGAGCGCCGTGCCGATGAACCAGGAGTACGGAGCGACCGCGTGGAAGGTCCCCACCAGGGCGAGGACCGCCGAGACCGCGGCGGCCGGCAGGAACGCCCACAGGGCCTTGGGGTTGACTCCCTTGCGGTAGTAGTAGCGGGAGCCGGGCTCGGCGTTGAAGAGTTCGTCGACGTCGATCCGGCCGCGCTTGACCCAGAAGTAGTCGAGCATGATCACACCGAACAGCGGGCCGAGGAAGGCGCCCAGGCCGCCGAGGAAGTACTGCACGACGGTGGGGTTGGAGAAGAGGTTCCACGGGGTGACGACCAGCGCCGCGACCGTGCTGATCATGCCGCCGACCTTGAAGGTGATCTTCTGCGGCCAGACGTTGGCCAGGTCGTACGCCGGGGAGACGAAGTTGGCGACGATGTTGACGCCCATGGTGGCGATGGCGAAGGTCAGGGCGCCGAGGACGAGCACCCAGGTGTTGCCGACCTTGGCGACGAGTTCCGCCGGGTCGGTGATGGCCTCGCCGAACACCTCCAGGGAGCCGGCCGTGACGATCACCGACACGACCACGAAGGCGGTCGAGTTGATCGGCAGGCCCCAGAAGTTGCCGCGCTTGACCGTCCGGTAGTCGGGGGCGAAGCGGGAGAAGTCGCAGAAGTTGAGCATCAGGGTGCCGTAGGTGGCGAGGACCAGCCCGATCGCGCCGAACCACTGCCGCCACTGCTCACCGGTGGAGACCGGGTTCGGGGTCGTGGTGAGGGAGATGCTCCAGCCCGCCTTGGCGAAGATCCAGACGGCCAGCGCGATCATGACGATCCAGATCGCGGGACCGCAGAAGTCCTGGAACTTACGGACCGACTCCATGCCCTGGCTGATGATCATCGCCTGGATGAGCCAGAGGGCGACGAAGCTGCACCAGCCGAGCTGGTGCAGGCCGAGGAAGGAGTTGTGGGTCCAGGACTCCAGGCCCGGCCAGGCGGCCAGCAGCATGATGTTGACCGCGACGGAGGCGAGATAGGTCTGGATGCCGTACCACATGATGGCGATCACGGCCCGGATGATGGCCGGGATGTTGGCGCCCCAGACACCGAAGCTGATGCGGCTGACCACGGGGAAGGGCACGCCGTGGCGCTGCCCGATCTTCCCCATCCAGTTCATCCCGATGTAGATGATCACGAAGCCGACCAGCAGCGAGGTGAAGACCTGCCAGACGTTCATACCGAGGACGAGCAGGCCCGCGGCGAACGTGTAGTTGCCGAGGTTGTGGACGTCGGACATCCACAGCGCGAAGAGGTCGAAGACCTTCCAGTTCCGCTTCTTGGCGGGCGCGAGGTCTTCGTTGGTGAGCCGGGGATCGGGGACGAACGTCGGTGTGCCGGTGACTTCGGCACGGTCGGCGAGGGACACGGAGCCTCCATGAGCGAGAGGAGACGAGGGCGGGGACAGGCATGGGGGAATTGTCCGGCACTCGTGCAGGATCTCAGAGCCGTTTGGTATACCAAACTCCCGTCATGGTCCTCCCGTCAACAGTTCTGACCGATGTCGCTGTTGTTAACGACCCGTAAATCACGCCTCGCGTCGGCGAAGATTGCCCCATGAGCTCCATGGCTCCGGAAGGAGCGAAGATCGAACCCCTCGGCGCGGTGCGCGAACGCGTGCTGGGCACGTTGCGGCAGGACATCATCGCGGGGCGCCTGCGCCCGGGCGACCGCCTCGTCGAACGCGAGCTGGCCGACCGCTTCGGCGTCTCCCGGGTGCCGGTCCGCGAGGCGATCCGCGCCCTGGTGGCCGAGGGCTTCGTCCACTTCGAGACCCCGCGCCGCACGGTCGTCCGCCGTCTCACCCCGGCGGACGTCGCGGAACTCTTCGAACTGCGCGAGGCACTGGAGGTCTACGCCGCCGGGCTGGCCGCCTCCCGTGCCACCCCGGAGGCTCTCGCGGAGCTGTCGGCCCTGCTCGACCGGGCGGCGGAGGCGACCCGCGCCGGGGACGCCGAGACGATCACCGACATCAACACCCGCTTCCACGACCGTGTCCTCGCCATGGCGGGCAACAACCTGCTGATCTCCGTCATGGAGCCGGTCGACGGCCGGCTGCGCTGGCTGACCCGCCAGAACACCGAGTGGCCCCAGCTCCTCACCGAACACCGCGAGCTGTACGCCGCCATCGCCTCCGGCGACCCCGACCTCGCCCGCACCCACGCCCTCACCCACGTCCGCACCAACTACCGGTCGACGGTGCGGCACCTGTTCGGCGAGGACGGCGAGCGGAGTACGGAGGACGGGCGCGGCGGGCCGTGAGCCCTACGGGGCGACGTCCAGCCCCGCCGCCCTCCCCGCCGTGCACAGGACCTCGCGCAGCATGGCGGGGGTCAGCCGGCCGGTGAAGGTGTTGCGCTGGCTCACGTGGAAGCAGCCGAAGAGGTCGAGCCCGTCGAGCGGTACATGGGTGCCGTGGCCGAAGGCGGGCCGTGGCCGGGGTACGTCCCAGCCGGCCTCGGCGAGCGCGGGCAGAGCGGCGTGCCAGCCGAACCCACCGAGCACCAGCACCGCCCGCAAGGTGGGCCGCAGCAGCTCCAACTCCCGGACCAGCCACGGCCGGCAGGTGTCGCGCTCGGCCGGCGTCGGCTTGTTCTCAGGCGGCGCGCAGTGCACCGGGGAGGTGATCCGTACGCCGTACAGCTCCAGCCCGTCGTCCAGGGAGACCGCCGTGCCGCGCGAGGCCAGGCCCACCTCGTGCAGAGCCGCGTACAGCACGTCGCCCGAGCGGTCGCCGGTGAACATCCGTCCCGTCCGGTTCGCCCCGTGCGCGGCGGGTGCGAGCCCGACGATCAGCAGCGCGGCGTCGGGCGGCCCGAAGCCCGGCACCGGCCGCCCCCAGTACTCCTGGTCGGCGAACGCGGCCCGCCGGGTCCGGGCCACCTCTTCCCGCCAGTCGACCAGCCGGGGGCAGGCCCGGCACCCGGTGATCCGGGCGTCGAGCGCGACGAGCCCCTCGCCCTCACCACCGCCACCCCCGCTGAAGCCGTCGCCGCCCATGTCTCCACGGTACGTCCGGTGATCGCCTCTCCCGGAGGGCCCGTGGTGGCGAGACCGGGGAGTTAAGGTCGAGGCATGGCTTCTGAAGGTACGGAGGAGCGGATGACCGGTACGGACCGTACGGACGGTGCGGTCCGTACCGACGGTCCGGCCGGCACGGACCGGGACTCCGACGGGTCCGCGGCGGCGGCCGCGAGGGCGGCCCGCCCGGCGGGCGGCGAAAGCGTGCGCGTCGACAGCTGGATCTGGTCCGTCCGCCTGGTCAAGACCCGCTCGACGGGCGCCACCGCCTGCCGGGGTGGCCACGTCCGCGTCAACGGCGAACGCGTCAAGCCCGCGTACGCGCTGCGCGTCGGCGACGAGGTACGGCTGCGGCAGGCCGGTGGCCACGAGCGGATCGTCGTCGTCAAGCGGCTGATCAGCAAGCGGGTCGGCGCACCCGTCGCCGCCGAGTGCTATGTCGACAACTCCCCGCCGCCTCCGCCCCGCGAGGCCGTCGCCCCCGCGGGCATCCGCGACCGCGGCACCGGCCGCCCCACCAAACGCGACCGCCGCGATCTCGAACGCCTCCGCGGCCTGGCCGAATCCGCGAACGCGGACCGCCACCGCCGCCCCACCTAGGGCCCTTCTGATGGATCTCCGCGGCGTCGCGACGCCCGGCACGCACGCTCGCCGCACGCCGCGAAGGGCCAGGTGGCTCCGCCACAAGACCCTCCACGCCGCACGCCGAGCGCACGCACCGAACGCCGCTCCTTCTCCCACGGAGATCCACCAGAAGGGCCCTAGACCGCATCCGCAGTCCCGTCCGCCCCGCGTTCGTACCACCGGCCGCGGGCATCGTCGAGGGGCCTTCCGGCAACCACCGGGAGGCCCCTCGACGATGCCCGCGGCACCGGCCCGACGCCGGGCAGTGCGCGCTCACGCCTCCCGTCGTACGAACTTCGCCAACCCGGCCGCGTCGTGGCGGCGCACCCAGGCGATGAGGGCGAGCGGAACGATCAGGATCAGCGGTGTCGCCGCGTACTCCCCGTCGAACGCGGTGATCTGGGTGATGAACGCCCCCACCATCAGCGCGCTCAGCGACACCGCCGCGACCGGGGCCAGCACGGGGATCAACAGCCCGACGGCACCCGCCAGTTCGAGCGCGCCGATGGTGTACATCCCCGCGCTTCCCCAGCCGAGCGTGTCGAAGGACTCGACGGCCGACGGGTGCGCGATCAGCTTGGGCAGCGCGCTCGCGAACCCGTAGAACAGCGCGAGCACGATCTGCAGCGCGCGCAGCGAGATCCGGGCGCCCTTGCCGCGCGCGATGCCCTTCGGGGCGGCGGGGGTGACGGGAGCGGTGGTCTCGGTCATGGCATCTCCTGTGTGAAGGCGGTTCCGTAGTGCTGTCACAGAGGTAGACCGGGCCACTCCCCCGAACTCATCGCCGTCCGACGGTATTTCACATGTTCATGCCGCCGGCACCGCCTTCACCCAGATCCGGTCCTCCGTCAGATACCGGTCCACCCTCAGCCCCGCCTCCCCCAGCGCCTCCTCGAACTGTTCTCTGGTCAGGGGCCGCGCCCGGAAGGTCTGGGTCCACTCCCCGTCGGGGAAGAAGTACTCCGCGAGCACCGAGTGGACCCCGTCCCCGACCGGTTCGCTCGACACTATGCGGATGGTGAAGCCCCGGGGGTCGACCCGCTCCCGGGGGATGTTCGCGTGGTAGTCCTCCCCCTCGCGCTGGATCAGCACGAAGCCGTCGTCCGCCACATGCCGCAGACAGGTCGCGAGCATGGCGCGCCGCACCTCGGGATCCCCCGTGTGGACGAGGAACGACGCGAGCAGCACCACGTCGAACGTCTCGCCCAGGTCGAGTCCCTCGATCGGCGCGCAGACCGTGCGGGCCCCGCGGACCCGCTCCAGCATCTGCGCCGACTCGTCGACGGCCGTGACGGTGAACCCCCGCTCGATCAGGGGGTGGGTCATCCGGCCCACCCCGCTGCCCAGTTCGAGGATGCGCGCACCCGCGGGCGCGGCGCCCGCGATCAGCTCCGGCTCGTCGCCCACCGGCAGTCGTGAGTACAGCTCGACCGCGCAGCCGTCCGGGGTGATCGCGCCGGGTCCGGTCCCCTCGTATCCCTTACGCATCTGGATGCTCATATCCGTCCAACGGCCGGACGGACAGAGGCCGTTCCTGTCATGCCTCACTCGATGGGGTGAACCTGTGCGGCCCCGGGGCGGACGCGCCTCACCATGTGAACCACCCGTGCCCGCTGTACCAGTGCCCACCCGCCCGCAGATGATCGCCCACCGCCCGTTCGAGACGCGTCCTGCGCGGCAGTGTCTCCACGGGCAGGTCCGGGTCCCCGAACACGAAGCGGACCGGCAGATCGTCCTCGGGTTCACCGGTGCCGGAGGTGACCCGGAACCGCTCCTGGAACCGGACGATGTTGGCGTCCGCCGGCAGATACCGCTTCAGCTGAGGGTCGAGGAGCCAGGAGTGGCAGCAGCCCGCCGTATAGCGCTCCTGCGGGAAGTGCCGTGCGAAGAAGTCGTGGGCCGACGCCAGCGACCGGTCGCACGCGGCGGGTGTCAGGGGCCCCGCGTAGTCGGGAATGTGCAGGTCGAGGCAGGGCTCCCCGGGGCCCAGCGGCAGACCGGCCGCCGCGAGCGCGACGCCCTCCCGGCCGCCCACGCGGGAGCGCTGGTACTGCAGCCGGCCGAGCTGGAACAGCTCCCCGTGGAAGTGCAGCGAGAACCAGGTCGGCGCGATCAGCCCGCCCACGCCGTACCGTCGGCGGTGCAGCACCAGACCCCGGCCGAGGTCCGCCAGGGTGCGCCGGGAGATGTCGTCGGGGACGCCGCGCTCACGGTGGTACGCGCGTACGTACGGCAGGGCCGCGACGCAGACGTACACATGGAAGTAGCGGCCGAGCGGGCCCGACTCCAGGGGCAGCGGCAGCAGCCTCAGCCCCTTGCCGATCCTCCCCATGTCCCGCACGAGACCCTCGACGCAGCGCCCGAGCAGCCAGGCCGCGCCCTCATCCGCCATGAGCGTGCCACGCAGCGCGATCAGCTCGTTGATGTCCTCGTACGGCACGGCGAGGTCCACCAACGCGTCGAGCAGCTCGTCGGCGTCCGGCAGTCCCGGCAGGTCCGCCGGCCGTGCCTCCGCTCCCGGAGTGCCGGCCCGGTCGGTCGGGCCGGTCCTACCGGTTCCCGGGGCGCTCTCCTTCTCCTCCAGGCCCTTGAGCCAGTCGGCGAGCCTCTCGTCCGCCCGCACCGCTTCCAGCAGCATCGTCGCCTCCCCCGTCCCACCGCGTCGTCCTCTGGAGAACGTACGGGGCGGGGAGTACGTTTCCGAGTAGGACGAGGAGGACGGCGATCCGATGCGTACCGGCAGTGAACCGACGACAGCACGCAGTCCGCTGCGGATGCGGCTCTGGCTGAGCGTATGGGGGCTGATCTGGGCGATCGCGGGCACGGCGGCCTTCGCTCTCGTCGGCCGCCCGGGCTGGGCCGTGGCGTGCGGAGTGCTGTGGCTGATCGTCACCGTCGACCTGGTCATGGTCCTGCGCCACATCCGCCAGGGCCCCCACTACCAGCCGGGCCGGGACATCCCGCCGTACCAGCCGCCGAGGCACCGCCTGCCGTAGGAGGGCGACCTTCGCGAGGCGGTCTTTGGCAGGTGACGCGCGCGGCCGCCCGTCAGGAATCGAACCGCGCCGCTTCCAGGTACTCCGGGTTCGGGTCCAGGGCCGCCGCGAGCCGGAAGTGGCGTTTGGCCTGGTCGTCGCGGGCCTGGCGCTGGTAGGTGCGGGCGAGGGCGAAGTGCGCGAACGCGTTGTCCGGCTCGCGCTCCAGGACGATCGTGAACTCCAGCTCGGCCGGGCGCAGTTGGGCCGCGGCGAAGAAGGCGCGGGCACGCAGCAGGCGGGCCGCCGTGTTCTCGGGGTGCTCGGCTATGACTCGGTCGAGCAGCTTGACCGCACCCCGCGGGTCGCGCGCGGCGAGCAGTTGCTCGGCGGCGCGGAAGTCGATGACATGCGTCTCCGGGGTACGTCCGGTGGAACCGCTGGTCTCGGGCACGGCTGAGTCCTTCCCTTGCTGGGACGGTTCAACGCCCCCCGCGACCCCGCTATTCCTGTGTGTGTTCGGATCGCTCCCGGGTCGTGCGCGCCCGGCGTGTGAGGTCCGCCCAGATCTCCCGCACCCGTCGCCGCAGGTCGTCGAGGGGAACGTCGTTGTCGATGACGAGGTCCGCGATCTCCAGCCGCTTCTCGCGGGTGGCCTGGGCCGCCATGCGGGCGCGCGCGTCCTCCTCGGTCATGCCGCGCAGGCGTACGAGGCGGTCGAGCTGGGTCTCGGGGGCCACGTCCACGACGACCACCAGGTCGTACAGCGGGGCGAGGCCGTTCTCGGCGAGGAGGGGGACGTCGTGGACGACGACGGAGTCCTCGGCGGCGGTGTCCTCCAGCTCTCTGGAGCGGGCGCCGACGAGGGGGTGCACGATCGCGTTCAGCGCGGCGAGCCTCTCCGGGTCGGCGAACACGATGGAGCCCAGCCTGGGCCGGTCCAGGCTGCCGTCCGGGGCGAGCACGCCGTCGCCGAAGGCGTCGACGACGGCCGCGAGCCCGGCCGTACCCGGTGCGACGACCTCGCGCGCGATACGGTCGGCGTCGATCAGCACGGCGCCGCACTCCACGAGCAGCCGCGACACCTCGCTCTTGCCGGCGCCGATACCGCCGGTGAGACCCACTTTCAGCATGCCCCGCAGCTTAGGCCCTGCCACTGACACGGCCACAGGGCCACCCGGCCACCGGCGGATCACAGTCCGCCGCTTCTTCGCTTCGCCGGATCACCGAACTCCGGATCTCAGCCGTCTCCCTCCCGCTCCGCCAGGAACTTCTCGAACTCGCGCCCGATCTCGTCGGCGGACGGGATGTCGACGGGCTCGGCGAGCATGTTGCCCCGTGTCTCGGCGCCCGCGGCGGCGTCGTACTGGTGCTCCAGCCCCTGCACCAGGGCGACCAGTTCCTCGTCGCCCTCGCGGATCTGGCGGTCGATCTCCGTCTGCGTACGGTGCGCCTCCGTACGCAGCGCGTGTGCGACGGCGGGCAGCACCAGACCGGTGGCGGCCGTGACGGCCTCCAGGACGGTCAGGGCGGCGTCGGGGTAGGGCGAGCGGGCGATGTAGTGCGGGACGTGCGCGGCGACGCCCAGTACGTCGTGGCCGGCCTCCATGAGGCGGTACTCGACGAGGGCCTCGGCGCTGCCGGGCACCTGGGCCTCCTCGAAGGGGCTGCGGTGACCGGGGACCAGCTCGGCGCGGTTGCCGTGCGGGGTGAGGCCGACCGGGCGGGTGTGCGGGACGCCCATGGGGATGCCGTGGAAGTTCACCGACAGGCGCACGCCGAGCCGCTCCACGATCTGCTGGACGGCGGCCGCGAAACGCTCCCACTCGACGTCCGGCTCGGGGCCCGACAGCAGCAGGAAGGGCGCTCCGGTGGCGTCCTGGACGAGCCGTACGTCGAGCGTCGGTTCCTCGTAGGCGGCCCAGCGGTCGCGCTTGAACGTCAGCAGCGGGCGGCGCGCCCGGTAGTCCACGAGCCGGTCGTGGTCGAAGCGGGCGACCACCTGGTGGGGCAGCGAGCCGAGCAGGCGTTCGACGATCTGGTCGCCCGTCTCACCCGCGTCGATGTATCCGTCGAAGTGGTAGAGCATGACCAGTCCCGCCGACTCCTGGGCGAGCGCCATGTCGACGACGGCCAGTCCCTTCGGCTCCCATGCGTACAAACCCTGCGGATCAAGCACTGTGACCGCTCCTCCTCGTGTTCCCCCTTCACAACACGGTTCGGCGACCGGGCATTCCCGGAAACCGCTGCACGCGTGCCGCTTTCACGCGTGCCGCCCGCCCGGGACGTTCCCGGTCCTCGGTCGTCAACTCCGTGTCCAGGGCGCCCTGGTCGGTGGCCTTGGCGAGCAACTCCGGGGCCGGGAGGGGGAGCCGGACACACGTCGGGCCCGCGTCCCAGAAGGACGCGGGCCCGAAGTGTTATCGGCTAACTGCTCGGCTGATGGTCAGCCGTGAGCGTTCAGCTCTGGCCGCCGGCCAGCTTCTCGCGGAGAGCCGCCAGGGCCTCGTCCGAAGCCAGGGCGCCGGAGGTGTCCGCACCCTCGGAGGAGTAGGAGCCACCACCCGCGGCCGGAGCCGCACCCGCGGCGTCGCCGCCCTCGGCCGCGGCAGCGGCGTCGGCCTCGCGGGACTTGATGACCTGGGCCTGGTGCTGCTCGAAGCGCTGCTGCGCCTCGGCGTACTGGCCCTCCCAAGCCTCGCGCTGGGTCTCGTAGCCCTCGAGCCAGTCGTTGGTCTCGGGGTCGAAGCCCTCGGGGTAGATGTAGTTGCCCTGGTCGTCGTAGGACGCGGCCATGCCGTACAGGGTCGGGTCGAACTCGACCGAGGCCGGGTCGGCGCCGAAGGACTCGTTGGCCTGCTTGAGGCTGAGCGAGATCCGGCGACGCTCCAGGTCGATGTCGATGACCTTGACGAAGATCTCGTCGTTGACCTGGACGACCTGCTCCGGGATCTCCACGTGGCGCTCGGCCAGCTCGGAGATGTGGACCAGACCCTCGATGCCCTCGTCGACGCGCACGAACGCACCGAACGGAACGAGCTTCGTGACCTTACCGGGAACGACCTGCCCGATCTGGTGCGTGCGGGCGAACTGCTGCCACGGGTCTTCCTGGGTCGCCTTCAGCGACAGGGAGACGCGCTCGCGGTCCATGTCGACGTCGAGGACCTCGACCGTGACCTCCTGGCCGACCTCGACGACCTCGGAGGGGTGGTCGATGTGCTTCCAGGACAGCTCGGAGACGTGGACCAGACCGTCGACGCCACCCAGGTCCACGAAGGCACCGAAGTTGACGATCGAGGAGACCACGCCGGAGCGGACCTGACCCTTCTGGAGGGTCGTGAGGAACGTCTGACGGACCTCGGACTGGGTCTGCTCCAGCCAGGCACGGCGGGACAGGACCACGTTGTTGCGGTTCTTGTCCAGCTCGATGATCTTCGCCTCGAGCTCCTTGCCCACGTAGGGCTGGAGGTCGCGGACACGGCGCATCTCGACGAGGGAGGCCGGCAGGAAGCCACGGAGGCCGATGTCGAGGATGAGACCACCCTTGACGACCTCGATGACGGTACCGGTGACGATGCCGTCCTCTTCCTTGATCTTCTCGATGGTGCCCCAGGCACGCTCGTACTGGGCGCGCTTCTTCGAGAGGATCAGGCGGCCTTCCTTGTCCTCCTTCTGGAGAACAAGGGCTTCGATCTCGTCGCCGACCTTGACGACCTCGTTGGGGTCGACGTCGTGCTTGATCGAGAGCTCGCGGCTCGGGATGACACCTTCGGTCTTGTAACCGATGTCGAGCAGGACCTCGTCCCGGTCGACCTTCACGATGACGCCGTCGACGATGTCGCCGTCGTTGAAGTACTTGATCGTCTCGTCGATCGCGGCGAGGAAGGCTTCCTCGTTACCGATGTCGTTGACCGCTACCTGCGGGGTGGTAGAGGTGGTCTCGGTGCTGCTCGTCATGTGGGAAAGGGCTCCGGTACGGACAGTGAGTCGTAGGTACTGCTACGCCGGGAGCCCGTATCGCTCTGAAGAAGCCGGACAGCCTAGGAAGCGCCACGGAAATCCGATGGCGCCTCGACAACCGAGGGGACATACGACAGATGCGAGCGCAGCCTGCTACGTCTGAGGTGCGCAGGCCCGCAGCGCAACTTGTAGCATACGGGGGCAGCCAGGCAGGGTCAATGCGCGAAGGCGCACACCCGGGGCGGAACGCCGCATACCCGGCACAAAACCTGTCCCGTGAGGCCACGGCAGGCCTGGGAGACCCCTTCCGTGACACCACCGGAGCGGGTCGCGCCACGCAGGTTACGGAAGAGTACGACGAGGGAGCCGATCATCCAAGAGCCTGAAGTCCACGAGCCCTTCGAGGCGCACGAGGCCCACGGGGCGCCCGGCACGTCCGAGGCGGACGAACCGGAGGCCACGCGGCGCGACGCCGGGGTGACGGAGAGTTCCCGGGCCAACCGGGGCTGGTGGGACCGGAACGCCGACGAGTACCAGGTCGAGCACGGCACGTTCCTCGGCGACGACCGCTTCGTGTGGGGCCCGGAAGGGCTCGACGAGGTGGAGGCCGAGCTGCTGGGGCCGGCCGAGGAGCTGAAGGGCAAGGACGTCCTGGAGATCGGCGCCGGTGCCGCGCAGTGCGCGCGCTGGCTGGCCGCGCAGGGTGCCCGTCCCGTCGCCCTGGACCTCTCGCACCGCCAGCTGCAGCACGCCCTGCGCATCGGCGGATCGTTCCCGCTGGTCTGCGCCGACGCCGGCGATCTGCCGTTCGCGGACGCCTCCTTCGACCTGGCGTGCTCGGCGTACGGGGCGCTGCCGTTCGTCGCGGACCCCGTGCGGGTGCTGCGGGAGGTCCGTCGCGTCCTGCGTCCCGGCGGCCGTTTCGTCTTCTCGGTGACCCACCCGATCCGCTGGGCCTTCCCCGACGAGCCGGGCCCTGAGGGCCTGTCCGTCTCCGGCTCCTACTTCGACCGCACGCCGTACGTCGAACAGGACGAGAAGGGGAACGCCGTGTACGTCGAGCACCACCGGACGATCGGCGACCGCGTCCGGGACGTCGTGGCCGCGGACTTCCGGCTGGTCGACCTGGTCGAGCCGGAGTGGCCCGCCTGGAACACCTCGGAGTGGGGCGGCTGGTCCCCGCTGCGCGGGAACCTGATCCCGGGGTCGGCGATCTTCGTGTGCGAGCGGGACTGAACCCGGGACTGAACCGAGGCGGGCACGGGCCGGACGGCCGAGGGCGGGCACGGGCCGGGTCCTTCGCGGGACACACTGGGGGCGTGATCCGTGACGACGCCCTGGACGCGCTGCCCGTGCGCGCCGCCCTGCCCGCGCTGGAGGCCGCCCTGGAGGGGCACGGCACCGCCGTCCTCGTCGCACCGCCCGGGACGGGCAAGACGACGCTGGTGCCGCTCGCCCTGGCGGGACTGCTCGGCGGCGGTCCGGCCCGGCGGGTGGTCGTCGCCGAGCCGCGGCGGATCGCGGCGCGGGCGGCGGCGCGGCGGATGGCCTGGCTGCTGGGCGAGAAGGTCGGCGACAGCGTCGGCTACACCGTGCGCGGCGAGCGGGTCGTCGGCCCACACGCGCGCGTGGAGGTCGTCACGACGGGTGTCCTGCTGCAACGGTCGCAGCGGGACCAGGAGTTGCCGGGCGTCGACGTGGTCGTGCTCGACGAGTGCCATGAGCGGCATCTGGACGCGGACACGCTGGCGGCGTTCCTGATCGACGTGCGCGCGGCGTTGCGGCCGGAACTGCGGCTGGTGGCGGCGTCGGCGACGACGGACGCGGAGGGCTGGGCGCGGCTGCTGGGCGGGGCGCCGGTGGTCGCGGCCGAGGGCGTGTCGTACCCGGTCGAGGTGGTGTGGGCGCCGCCCGCCCGTCCGGTGCGTCCGCCGCACGGGATGCGGGTGGACCCGGCGGCGCTGACGCATGTGGCGTCGGTGGTGCGGCGGGCGCTGGCCGAACGGGACGGGGATGTCCTGTGTTTCCTGCCCGGGGTGGGCGAGATCGCGCGCGTGGCCGGGCAGTTGGGCGGGCTCGGCGACGTGGAGGTGCTCCAGGTGCACGGGCGGGCCCCGGCCGCCGTGCAGGAGGCGGTGCTGACGGGCGGGGAGCGGCGCCGGGTGGTCCTCGCGACCTCGGTGGCCGAGTCCTCGCTGACGGTGCCCGGGGTGCGGGTGGTCGTCGACTCGGGGCTGGCGCGGGAACCGCGCGTCGACCACGCGCGCGGGCTGAGCGCGCTGACGACGGTACGGGCGTCGCAGGCGGCCGGGCGGCAGCGGGCGGGACGGGCCGGCCGCGAGGCCCCCGGCGCCGTCTACCGCTGCTGGGCGGAGGCCGAGGACGCCCGTCTGCCGCGCTTCCCCGCCCCGGAGATCAAGGTGGCCGACCTGACCGCGTTCGCGTTGCAGGCGGCCTGCTGGGGCGATCCACGGGCCACGGGGCTGGCTCTTCTGGACCCGCCGCCGGGCGGGGCGATGGCGGCGGCGCGGAACGTCCTGACGGCGATCGGCGCGGTCTCCCCCGAGGGGCGGGCCACGGAGCGGGGCGTGCGGATGTCCCGGCTGGGCCTCCCTCCGCGGCTGGCCCGGGCCCTCCTGGACGCGGTGCCGCTGGTGGGCGCCGAACTCGCGGCGGAGGTCGTGGCGCTGCTGAGCGAGGAGCCGCCGCGGGAGTACGGCGACGACCTGGCCGCCGCGTTGCGCGGCGCCCGGCGCGGGGGTGACGCCTACGCGGCCCGCTGGCGCGCCGAGGTCCGGCGGCTGCGGGCCGTGTCCGGCCGGGAGGCGGGCGGTCCGGCGGGCGCGGGGGGCGATCGGGGGGTCGGGGTCGTGGCGGCGCTCGCGTTTCCTGAGCGCGTGGCCCGCGGTGACGGCGGGGCGTTCCTCATGGTGTCCGGGACCCGGGCGGAGGTGGGTGAGGCGTCCGGGCTGCGGGGGGAGCCCTGGATCGCCGTGGCCGTCGCCGATCGGGCGGCCGGGAGCGGGCACGCGCGCGTGCGGCTCGGGGCCGCCGTCGACGAGGGGGTGGCGAGGGAGGCCGCCGCGAGTCTGTACGGCCGGGCCGAAGAGGTCGTGTGGCGGGACGGGGACGTCGTGGCCCGGCGGGTGGAGCGGCTGGGGGCCGTGGAGTTGGCGGTGCGCCCGTGGCGGGAGGCGGCGCCGGGTCTGCTGCGGGGGGCCCTGCTGGACGGGCTGCGGGCCGAGGGGCTCGGCCTGTTGCGGTGGTCCCCGGACGCGGTCCGGCTGCGGGAACGGCTCGCGTTCCTGCGGCAGCGGCTGGGTGAGCCGTGGCCCGAGGTCTCCGACGACGCCCTGCACGCGCGCGTGGACGACTGGCTGGAGCCGGAGCTGAGCCGGGCCCGGCGGCGGGCGGACCTCGGGCGGATCGACGCCGGGGAGGGGCTGCGAAGGCTGTTGCCGTGGGCCACGGGGGACGCCGTACGGCTGGACGAGCTGGCACCCGAGCGGATCGAGGTGCCGAGCGGGTCCCGGGTCCGGGTCGACTACGCGCGGCCCGAACAGCCCGTGCTGGCGGTGAAGCTGCAGGAGATGTTCGGGCTGCGGGAGTCGCCCGTCCTGGCCGGTGTGCCGGTGCTGGTGCATCTGCTGTCCCCGGCCGGGCGGCCCGCCGCCGTCACCGCCGATCTCGCCTCGTTCTGGAAGGACGGATACCGGGCCGTGCGGGCGGAGTTGCGCGGCCGGTACCCGAAGCATCCGTGGCCCGAGGACCCGGCGACGGCCGAGCCGACCCGGTACACGAACGCGCGGCTCAGGCGCTGACCGGTTCAGCTGCCGACCCGGTCAGGCGCCGACCGGCTCAGGCGCTGACCGGCTCGGACTCCGTGGGCCTGCTGGACTCCGGTGCGCCGGGCCTGCGGCCCCGGGCCTCGACGTACAGGGCGAGGGCGAGGAGCAGGACGCCGAGGCCGAGGAAGCCCCAGGGCAGATAGGAGGTCATGAGGAGGACCAGGAGGCGCTGGGACTTCACCAGGTCGACGGTGTGTTCGATGTAGTCCTCGCGCATCTTCACGTGCCCGGCGAAGGCGGTCACCTTCTCGCGGTCGCCCAGGAGCGCGCCGCCGCGGAGTTCCTCCTTGTGGATCTCCTCGCCGTAGACGGGCGCCCCGGTGACGGGTTCCACCCAGAACTTGCGGACCGTGGTGTACCAGCGGGTCGTGCCCGTCTGCGCGACCGTCTCCCGGGTGATGCCCTCGACGGGCATGACGCGGGGGAAGGGGACCTTCGTCCAGGGGATGGTCTGCTCGAAGTAGTAGACCTCGACGCCGCGGAAGTCCTGGGTGCCCTTGTACTGGATGGGGGCGGTGATCCGGGCCTGGGCGTCGAAGTACTCGTAGTCCCTCTTCTCCGTGAGGAACGGCCACTTGAACTCCAGGCCCTCCCTCTTCACGGGGTCGCCGTCGACCATCTCACCCTTGGCGTGCACGGGTTCCTGGGTGTGGGCGTCGAAGATGTACCGCTCGGGGATACGGGAGACCATCTCGCCGTCCGGGCCCTGGACGTACGACAGGCCGTCCCAGACGACGACGTCCCGGTCGGTGGTCTTCTCGATCTCCTCGGAGGCCTCCACATCGCCCTTGAGGGTCTGCACGATGGTGACCTTCGGGACCGTGCGGGCGGTCATGGTGGCGTAGTCGAGGAGGGTGGCGTCCTTCGCCTCCAGGACCATGTCCTGGTACTGGTTCGCCGGGATCTTCGCCAGGTTCGGGAACACGTACCAGCGCACCAGCGGGGACAGCGCGGTGAAGAACACGGCGAGCGCGAGCAGGATCAGACCGCCCCTACGGCGCATCTCGGCCTCCCTTGGTGGCGGCTACCGGCGGCTACGGATGTGCGGGGACCGTCGTCAGCAACGGCTTCGGGGACGTCTCCCCCGTCGGCGAGCCCACGGCCGTGAGCGTGAACGCCAGGGCGAACGCGAGGGCGAGACCGGTCGCGACGGCGATCAGGGCGCGCATACGGACCTCCCGACTACGGGCCTCACGACGGAAACTGATGCTTCGTCAGATCCGGCACGGTAGCAACGGCCGGGCGAGATGAGAACACGTCGCGCACACAACGAACGGCGCCCCTCCCGCAGGAGGGGCGCCGCCGTGG